>USJG01000074.1 GCA_900554925.1 uncultured Lachnospiraceae bacterium | reverse complement strand
GCCCATAAAAGCTCTCTATCAGCCTTTCTGTAATATAACCGCTGGCAGTTTCGCCTTCCGGCAGCCCTCCTATTCCGTCACTGACCACCGCCATCATAACCCTGCCTTTTCCGGTCATCACCTGCTGCAATGCAACAGAATCCTGATTGACTGCCCTTCCCCCCTGATCCCAATATACCCCTGAAAGCATCTTCAATCCTGTTTTTGCCTCCTTTTCTGCTCGCAAGAAAAACAAATGTCTGCTTCGCAGCCGCTTGTTTTTCTTTTTCAACTTCTTCACTCGCAAACCCGCGCCTCTCTCACTCGCAAACCCGCGCCTTCGGCGCTTTTTGTCTGCTTCGCAGACTGTTTGCTCGTTAATGTCGCAAGAAAAACAAATGTCTGCTTCGCAGCCGCTTGTTTTTCTTTTGCGACAATTATATATTTACATTAAAAAAGAATCCATTGTACAAAGTTACCAAAAGTAAAAGTTCGGTAATATTGTACATGGATTCCACATGTTATTCTTTATAATGTTAGAAAAACTTTGTTATATCATTAAACAGTACTACAACCATAAGGATCATAAGTGCCGCCATTCCCGCTAAATGAACGATTCCCTCTTTTTCCGGAGGAACTGGTTTCCCTCTGATGGCTTCCAACAGCAAAAATACCAGACGCCCGCCGTCAAGTGCCGGCAGCGGCAACAGATTCATAATTCCCAAGTTCACTGAAAGCAGTAAAGCTATATTGAGCATATTGACTGCCACAGTTAGCACGCCATATCCTTTGGCGGCATCATAAACATCATCCACAGTTTTTACAATACCCACCGGCCCTGATACATCATCTTTGGAAAGCTGGCCTGTAACCAGCATACCCAGGCTCTTGTAGGTAGCCTTTGCATAAAACTCCATGGTATAAAAAGCATACTGGAAGGTCTGTGGGACATTACAATCAAGATAGGCACCGGTGGCAATTCCCATGTAATAGCGCTGGTCGGTTTCATCATAGGTAGGCTGAACCACTACGGTATTTTCCACTCCCTCCCGCTCATAAGTAACTGTAAGTGCTTCTCCCCTGGTATTTAACTGGGTAATCAGGCTGACATCTTCCCCTAAATGCACTTTCTTTCCATTGATTCTTGTAATCATATCTCCCGCTTCAAGTCCCGCCGCTTCAGCCGCGCTTCCTTCATTTACCTTCTGTATCTGCGGCGTCGTGCTTCCGCAGACAGATACGATAATAAGCGCCATCACGTAAGCGGTCAGGAAATTAAACAACGGCCCTGCAAATATTGTGGCAAAGCGCACCCACACAGGCGCATTGGGAAAGGCTCTCTCCGACAGTTCTCCCTTTTCCTTCTCCAGCCCATCCTCGCCTTCAAACATACAGGCACCGCCTATGGGAAACAGTTTAAGGGAATATTTGGTATCTCCCTTTACAAAGGAAAATAAATTGGGCCCCATGCCAATAAAAAATTCCACCACATGAATTCCATTTTTCTTTGCAATGATAAAATGTCCAAATTCATGGGAAATTACTACAACAAAAAATATGATAAAAAATAAAATGATGGATACGATCACTTTGCAACCTCCTTAAGGGCATCGATATATTCATAGCTTTCTGCTTCCGCTTCCAGAATTTCATCTACGGAAGGGTTTTTAATAGTCTTATGATGCTCCATGGTACCCTGGATCAAATCGTATATATCAAGGAACCTGATTTTTCTGTCAAGGAACAGGGCAACCGCTCTTTCGTTAGCCGCGTTAAATACGGTAGGCATACTGCCTCCTTCCCGGATGGCATCATAAGCCATTGCAAGCCCTTTAAACGTTTCCATATCCGGTTTTTCAAAGGTAATAGAACCCAGCTCATAAAAGTCCACCCGTTTTCCTGCCATAGGCCTTCTGTCCGGATAAAATAAAGCATACTGAATCGGAAGCTTCATATCAGGTACTCCCAGCTGCGCCATTATCCCACCGTCTGCGTACTCTACCATGGAATGGATGATACTCTGGGGATGCACGATAACCTGAATCTTTTCGGGTTCCACCTGAAACAGCCACTTGGCCTCAATTACCTCCAGCCCTTTATTTACAAGTGTTGCCGAATCCACCGTAATCTTTCTTCCCATAGACCAGTTAGGATGCTTTAAGGCCTCCTCAACAGTGATTTCCATAAGATCCTCTCTTTTTCTTCCCCTGAAAGGTCCTCCCGACGCAGTAAGCAAAATTTTGCTGACTCTCTCCCTGTTTTCTCCGTGAAGGGATTGGAAAATAGCACTGTGCTCGCTATCCACCGGTAAAATGGGCACTCCTTTTTCCGCTGCCAGCGGCATAATGATATGTCCTGCCGTCACCAGTGTTTCCTTGTTTGCCAGGGCTATGGTCTTTCCAGCTTCAATGGCCGCTACGGTAGGTCTTATACCTATCATTCCCACAATAGCGGTAACTAAAATCTCCATTTCCTCCATAACCGCAATTTCCAAAAGCCCTTCCATACCACAGAACACCTTCGTATCCGTATCTGCCACTGCGGTGCGAAGCTCCCTGGCCGCTTTACTGCTCCACATAACTGCCAGACGGGGAGAAAACTCTCTGATCTGTTCCTCCATTTTCCGCACACTGCTTCCGGCAGCCAGTGCCACTACCTGTATATCTTTATTATTTCTTGCAATTTCCAGGGTTTGCGTACCGATAGATCCGGTAGAACCTAAAATTCCAATTTTTTTCAATTGCCTTTCCCTCCTTGCCCATGAATAAATTCATACATTCATATGAATAAATTCATACATTCGTATAAATAAATTCATACGTTCGTATGAATTAGTAAGATTGTCAGAAAGTAAATCATGGGTGCAGTAAAAATAACACTGTCAAACCGGTCCATCACTCCTCCATGTCCCGGTATCAGTTTTCCATAGTCCTTAATCTCATGGTTTCTCTTAATGGCAGAGGCTGCAAGATCCCCCACCTGAGAAATGATAGCCCCCACTGCGCTGATCAATACAAAAATCCATGTGATCTGCTGCTCGCTGATTGCCGGCTCTACAATAAAATATGCGTAAACTGCCCCTACCAGCGCTGAGCCTGCAATTCCTCCCAGGGCGCCTTCAACAGATTTCTTTGGACTTAAAACCGGCGCCAGCTTATGCCTGCCAATCAGCATTCCCACCAAATATGCAAAGGTGTCACATATCCATGAACTGATAAAAATCATCCATACGGTATAAACGCCATAGGGAAGGCTTCTTACCAGATAAATAAAGGAAAGCATAACTGGTGCATACGCCACACAGAAAAATGCGCACATAATCTGTTCTGCTCTGTATTTTGGGAAAGTAAATACATATACAAACATAAAGGCAATCAGAACTATAATCAACGCCAGAAAAAGCAATATCTTGTCTTCTGCAAATACCATCAGGAGATAATAAACCAAAATACCTGCATATCCAATGATTTCTAATGGGTTCATCCTGCCTTGTTCCGTCAGCTTACAGGCCTTTAAAAGCTCTCTGTAAGCGGTCAGCGCCAAAAACAAAAGCACCGCCGCCAGCACATATCCCCCTGTCAGGATGGTAACCAATGCCAAAACCACAAGCACAATACTGCTCATCAATCTTGTCATAAACATGATTTATTCCTCCTCTATGCGGCCGTATCTTCTGTCTCTACGATTATATGCTTCCACAGCTTTGACCAATTCTTCCTTTGTGAAATCAGGCCAGGCTACCGGCGTAAAATAAAATTCCGTATAGGCCAGCTGCCACAGCAGAAAATTGGATATTCTCTGCTCATTGCAGGTACGTATTAAAAGATCAGGCTCCGGCAATCCATGGGTATCAAGCATATCCGACAGATATTGCTCGGTCACATCTTCTGCTGAAATTTCCCCCTTATTTGCCTTTTCAACCATTCTTTTTACCGCGCGCACGATCTCATCTCTGCCTCCATAGTTAAGGGCAATCTGAAAATGCAGTCCGTCATTGTCCCTGGTAGATTCCTCCAGCTGCGCAATTCTTTTTCTAATATCCTCATCAAGTCCGGTTTTATCTCCCAAAACCCGGACGCACATGCGGTTTTTCTTAGCGGTGGAAAGACAGGTTTTCATGTAATTTCTAAGCAGCTTCATCAGGGCATCCACTTCCTCCTTAGGACGGCTCCAATTCTCCGTACTAAAGGCATATACTGTCAGATACTGTATCCCCATCCGGTAGGCTTCCTCACAGATAACCTCAACGGTCTTTGCACCCTGCACATGCCCATAATTTCTGGGCATCCCCTTGCTCTTTGCCCATCTTCCGTTTCCATCAAGTATAATTGCCACATGCTGCGGCATGATCAGCTCCTTTTGCTCAGCCATAAACTCAATCCCTCTTATTTTTGCTTTCTGCTTTCATTCTTTCCCTGAAATAGAAACAGGGGCACTACGATTCAGAATGTAATCGCCTGCCCCTCCCATTGCTTTCTATACGGTCATAATTTCCTTAGACTTTTCTTCCATTAATTTATCCACATCTTTCACATACTTATCTGTCAGCTTCTGCAAATTGTCGGTAAGCTCTTTGATTTCATCTTCAGACACTTCTTCTTTTGCAAGTTTCTTAAATGCATCATTTCCATCTCTTCTGATATTGCGTACCGCAACCTTACATTCTTCTGCTTTCTTTTTTACATCCTTTACCAGGTCTTTTCTGCGTTCCTCTGTTAATTCCGGAAATATCAGTCTGATAACGGAACCATCGTTGGACGGATTGATTCCAATATCGGATGACAAGATCGCCTTTTCGATTTCCTTAATCAGGGATTTTTCCCATGGCGCAATCTGAATCATTCTCGCTTCAGGAATAGTAATATTGCCTACCTGTCCAATAGGGGTAGGTGTTCCATAATAGTCTACCCTCAGCTTATCAAGCACATGGGGATTAGCACGTCCTGCCCTGATACCCAGATACTCACTTTCCAGATGTTCGTAGGTCTTTTTCATTTTATCATCATAAACTTTCAATCTTTCATCCATAATTTCAATCCCTCCGTTTATACCGTTACTTTCGTTCCGTTAAATTTGCCTTTTACCGTATTTACAATACTGTCCTGTTCATTTAAATCAAACACCCACATGGGCATCTTATTGTCTCTTGCCAGTATGGAAGCTGTCATATCCACTACTTGAAGATTTCCTGAGATTACTTCGTCAATACTGATCTCGTCGTATTTCTTAGCTTCAGGATTTAACTTAGGATCACTGTCATAAACTCCGTCAATGGATTTTGCCAGCAGAATCGTCTCCGCCTCTATTTCAACAGCCCGCAGCACCGCAGTTGTATCCGTTGAAAAATAAGGGTGTCCTGTCCCTCCTGCAAAAAATACTACCATTCCCCTAAGAAAATACTTATTTGCCCTGTCCTTGGAAAAAAGCTTTGTAAAAGAACCGCATTCAAAAGGCGTAAGTATTTCTGTATTCATTCCTGTGCTGCGGAATATCTCTGATACATAAATACAGTTCATCACTGTTGCAAGCATTCCAATCTGATCAGCCTTGGTTCTGTCAATATTTTCACTTGTTCTTCCACGCCAGAAATTTCCGCCTCCGATGACAATTCCCACCTGAACACCGTCATCCGTCAGCTGTTTGACCTGCAGCGCCGCCGCCCTTACTGTTTCTTCATCAAAACCTGTTTTTTTGTCTCCTGCAAGAGCTTCTCCGCTTAATTTCAGTAAAATTCTCCGCATACTTTCCTCCACGTAGTCTTATTTTATTTCATTTTTTTCAATTCATCAAAGAAGGAGGTAGGATTAACCTCTGCATAGCACTGTGAACACATACCTTCGATCACGGCGCCATTATTAATCTGTACGGATTTAGATTTAATATCACCCATAACAATTGCTGACGCGTCAAGGATAACAGGACCTTTTACATCAATATCACCTTTTACTGCCCCTGCAATCACTGCGCTGCTTGCGAAAATATTGCCGATGATAACTGTACTCTGTCCCACCTTAATGCTTCCCGCGCTTCTAAGCTCGCCGGTGATCTTAGCGCCCTCTGCATAGATTTCAGCTGCCTGGGAATTTCCCTGAACAGCTCCCGTAACGTTTAACTTGCCAAGCGCCTCTATATTTCCTACGACACTTCCTCTCAGCTCCAGGCCGCCCTCTGTGGCAATATTACCATTAATGATCATGGATTCTGTAATGACGGAAACCTCATCACTTGGCCTTTTAGATGGCTGAACGGACATATCTGCCAGCTTTTCCTCCGCTACAGGCGCTACATAAATGGCTTCTTCAGCGGGCGCCATTTCTTCCTCTACCTTATCAAGCATTTTGCTTAAATCCGCGTTAAAATCATCGGCTGACATATTTGCTGTGCTTCCCTCCGGTTCTGCCGCATCCTGCTGCGTCATATCCTTCTCGGCGCCTTCCTCCGGCATAAGCTCGTTGACCGCCTGTGACAAGTCATCCTTTAAATCTGAGAAAAAACCCATCTTAAAAATCCTCCATTCGTATCTTGATTCTTTTTCATTTATTGATTTGCCATTATATGCTGAACCGGTACGGTTTCATCTGTAACTGGCAAAAATACGGCATCCCCTCTGTCCTGAATCTGGGAAATAATCTCAGGAAGCGCTTCTACCGTTGTATTCTTATCCGCTGCGTCATGCATTAAAATCATACACACATTCAAGCTGTCAAGCTTCCCCAGACAGTTATTTACAATACTCTCTATGTCAAGCTGTCCGTTGACCGCATCTCCCGAAGCAACGTTCCAGTCAAAATAGGTAATTCCACTTTCACTTAAATAAGTGATAAGTTCCTGCATATCTGTCTTGCTGACCGTATTGGAGCTTCCTCCCGGAAACCGGTAAAACCTGGGCCAGACGCCGGTAACCTGATAAAGATATTCCTGAAGCTTTTCCAAATCTGCAATAAAGCTTTCCCTGGATTCATAAATTTCATTATATTTATGGCTGTAAGAATGCATTGCCAGCGTATGCCCCTCATCTATAATTCTCTGATAGGCTCTCACCGACCGCTCGTCAGTCTTACCTACTACAAAGAAGGTGGCTTTTACATCATATTCCTTCAATATGTCCAGTATCCTGTCCGTATTGCTGCTGGGGCCATCATCAAAGGTAAGATAAATCTGCTTCTGATATGCCTGCACTTCTTCTTCCTTTACCGCTTCTGTTATCTGCTGTGCTTCGATGGTATCGCGGAAGGATTCCTCTACAGATGAGGTAGTAAAGATTCCTGTTATCTCATCTGTTTCTTCTTTTGCAGCAAGCAGGGCCTCCATTTCCCGTACCCTGTGTGTCAGCTGTGCCACCCGCACTCCCAAAATTAAACTGGTTATCATCGGAATGATAATAAGAGCAGCAATTGTTGCCAATATGATTTTTTTCAGTCGCCGGACCCTTTTTGCCCGGTCATAGGTACCCTCCATGGGTCATAACTCCTTACAAACACTTTGCATATATTGTATCACAAGATGCTTTTATGGGAAAGAGTTAAATTATTTCCGCTGCATTTTTCATCTTTTCTATTGACTTTTTTTTCCAATTATATTATAGTTAAGACTCCGTGAGGGAGTAGTTGGCGTAGATGCGCGGTAAGTCAACATACTGATTTTAACGATCTGGCTTATCTTAAATAACGAGACTCATGTATAGTTGATGCTGTACTTGAGTCATTTTGTCTGCAGGTACAGTTGTATCTGCTTTTTTAATAAAAGCGATTCGGGTGTCAAAAGGTGCCTGATAAATTTGGAATCGTCAGATTATACAAAAGAAATTGCTAAGCTGTCATTGTGGAGGAAAATGAGATTTTCTTAATGGCCTTAGTAAAGCAGCAATTTCGGGACATGGACGTCCCGAAAAGTCCGCTATGAGCCCGGATGGCGAATTGCGGACGGTTGCGTCCAGGTAGGCAATCTTCCTTAAGAACATTTAGAAAATCCATTTTACGAAGCTGACAGCGTGCAATTCCTTTTATGCAATCTGCCAGGAGCACTTTCTAAAAGCACCTTTTGACACCCGAACCTGTTATACAAAAGAGCTGACCTTCCGGCCAGCTCCATAATGATCGTTCTCTCTGTTTTACTCCGTAGTTCAGTTCCCCAGAGCAGGGGTATAATTGTCATAATAGCTGTAATTACACCTGATACAGGTATAAACCGTGTATCCCTGGGTTGTTTTAGTGGCAGGTATCACTACCGCCCGGTAGGTATGGTTGTTCAGATCCAAATCTATATTCTCCGCATAACTGCTTCCGCAGCTGCATACATAAGAAATAATTCCCTTCTCCTGACAGTTTGCCTCTTTCAGCACGTAGGACCTGTAGCTATGAGTATGAGGCGCTTGTGTAGGTGATGAAGAAGGATTGGCTGACGCACTGGATGAGGCAGTTGCAGATGCAGTTGCGCTGGCCGAAGGGGAGGCTGATGCCGAAGCGCTGGCTGAGGCACTGGCTGACGCCGAAGGACTTGCCGCCAACACGTTAACAGGCCTGGTGTCCAGTAAAACCCCGCAGACGTTGCAGGTTCTCTGTTCCCTTCCCATACGCGTCGTAGTGGCTTCTTCCACCACTGTCCAGTCTGAAGCCACATGGCCTGGAGCAGGTATCATCTCCGTATAAAAGCTGCCGCAGCTACAGGTATATTTCCTTAGCCCTGCCAGAATACAACTGGGCTCCCTTTCTATGTTGGCAGTATACTGGTGAACATGGGCCGCTTCTTCCTCCTCATCATCAGTTTTGCTCTCATCCTCGAAGGGTACATTTTCCTGGGCTATGATCTCATCACAATAGATACACTTCTTTACACGCAGTCCCTCCCGATCCTCAGTAGGCTTTCTTACCAATTCCCAATCATCCGCCACATGGCCGGTGGACATCACATCCACATAATAGAAATCCCCGCATTCACAGGTATATTTCAGTCTTCCCGCCTTATAGCAGGTGGCTTTTTCTTCTACGGATTCCTCGTAATCATGAACGTGGTTTTCAAGGCTGCCTGCCTGCAAAATCGGTGCCGGTGTTTCACTTGCTTCTGGCAGGGCCGACGCTTGCGGTGAAACAGTCGGTACTCCCTGCTGCTGATCGGCAGATACATTTGTATTTTCAGATGTTTGTTCTTTATGATCGCCGGCCCCCGACAGGGAATAACCTATAATGCCGATCGTGGCAAGACATGCCACCACCGCCATAACTCCAAGGATACCGGTAAGCGCTTTTACAATTCCGTTCATTCAGGATCTCCTAAGTCTATTTGAAAAATTTGAATAGCTTCGATATCCTAAGTATATATTTTTTGTTGTTTTTTGTAAAGATGCTCTGTTTATAAACACTCTGTTCCGGAAACAAGTTGTCAGGGACTTTTTAATCAAGTTCACAAAAAAGTGCCAGCAGCCCTTCGGGAAATGGACCGGACGCAGACACATTTCTCTCCATCGTCCAGTGCAATACCGTTTCCGCTGTCATAGTTACAGCACTCGTGCACCAGTCGGCGCGCCCGCCGGTTCCGGCTGTATCAGGTCAAGGGGCAGGCGGATGGTGAGTTTGACAGTGACGGGTAAAATAATCTGTTTCATACAGTGACCTCTTTTGATGAATTTAGTGTTAAATTTTCGTGCATAGTATTGTTTTCTTCGTGCAAATGGCATATACTAAAAGTGCCAGCAGAAAGGGGTTGATGATATGGCTGGAAATACCACAAACATCAGTATCCGCATGGACGCGGATTTGAAGGCACAGGCCGACGCCCTGTTTGCGGAACTCGGCATGAATTTATCCACGGCGTTCAACATCTTCGTGCGCCAGTCGCTTCGTGAGGGCGGCATTCCCTTTGAAGTGAAGCTGGAACAGCCCAACAAAGAAACGATTGCTGCCATGCTGGAAGCGGAAAGGATTGCAAAAGACCCGTCTGTAAAGGGCTACAATGACCTTGACGAGTTGTTTGCTGACCTGAAAAGATGAAAGAAACCAAATATACCGTCAAGTACACGACCAGTTTCAAAAAAGACTACAAACGAGCCATAAAGCGTGGCTTGAAGATTGAGCTGCTGGAGCAGGTCGTAGCATTGCTGGCAATGGGCGAACCGCTGCCGGATAAGAACCGTGACCATGACCTGTCCGGCGATTGGGCAGGCCATCGGGAATGTCATATTCTCCCGGACTGGCTGCTTGTCTACCGCATAGAAGATGATGTTCTGGTGCTGACGCTGTCCCGCACCGGCACACACAGCGACTTGTTCGGCAAATAAACAGTCTGCCGCCGTATGGGGAAACCTGTACGGCGGTTTTTCTGTGTGCAAAAGGGTGTCGTGAAACGCGACGCACCTAAAAGGAGTACGCCAAAACGCGGTAGCCCTTACCGCTCCGGCTCCCGGTCGTGAGACTTGTCCCGTTCCTGTCTGGACAGCTGCTCGGCGGTTTTGCGGAGCCGTTCCACTGCTTTCAAATCCTCCCGCATGGCTTTCATGGCAAGCGTGTCCGTCTGCTTTCCAGCGGCCAGCTGGTCAATTTCCAGCTGCCATGCCTTTGGGGTGATTGCCTCGCCGCTGTCTTTCAGTTCTTTCAGATACCGGGCCGCTGCGTCATACAGAATCAGTTCCCGGCTGTGGCGCTGTTCAAACTGTTCCCGTTTTTCCGGCTTTACTTTGGCAAGCTGCTTGTGGATGGACTTGTACTGGTTGTACTGTTCCCACATCTCCCCGCGTTCGGTAAGAATGGCGATCCGGCGCTCAGCCTTGACAATCTTTCCGCGAAGGTCATAGTAACGGCTGTTCATATCAGCGATTTTTTCATGAAGCTGCTGCATAGACTGGATGCCGTTTGCCTGTAAAAAGCTGAATAGTGCAGCGCTTTCCTGCAAAGCCCGGATTTTGCCGGTGCGGGTGTCGGGCCGCTTGAGCTGCTGCT
>USJG01000073.1 GCA_900554925.1 uncultured Lachnospiraceae bacterium | reverse complement strand
GGCAGGAAGTAATATCAGATATATCAGAAGCGCAGTGCTGGAAATTTTGCAGCAGGATTATCTGCGCACAGCCCGTGCCAAAGGAATTGGACGTTTCAAAGTAATCAATAAGCATGCGCTGCGAAACGCTCTGGTGCCTATCGTTACGGTAATTGGCATGGAGATACCGGTGTTGTTTGGCGGGGCGGTAATCGTTGAGCAGGTATTTTCCTGGCCGGGGCTTGGACTTATGACCATGAGCGCCATTACCAGCAGAGATTATCCTGTAATTATGGGAGTATGCCTTTTGTCAGCAGTAGTGGTGTTGGCAGCAAATCTGATTACGGATATCCTGTATGCATTGGTAGACCCTACAATTCAGCTGAATTAGGAGGGCGGCATGGTGAAAAAGGAAATTCAGACAGAAAAAAAGAAAACAGATATTGCAAGCGAGAGTTATTTACAGACGGTATTCAGACGTTTCAGACATCATCATCTGGCGGTAGTCAGTTTGGTTATATTGATTATTCTTGGTGGTGCCGCGCTTTTAGCACCGATTATTGCGCCCTATCAGCCGGACGAGATTGTGGGTACCTTCAGCGGCGCCCCTAATAAGGAATTCTGGCTGGGAACAGATCAGATTGGAAGAGATGTATTCAGCAGGCTTTTGTATGCTATGCGTATTTCGCTGCTTGTAGGAATCATGGCAACCCTGATTTCTACCGTAATCGGCGTAATACTGGGGTTAATTGCCGGTTATTTTGGCGGAGCGGCGGATATGATCATTATGCGTTTTACTGACATGGTAATGTCCTTTCCCTATATTTTACTGGTATTAGTAGCAGCCGCGATTTTTAAGCCGGGACTTTGGAATATTATATTGATTCTGGGATTTGTGGACTGGCCGGGAATAGCAAGGCTTGTCCGGGGAAATGTGCTGAATCTTCGGGAAACAAATTTTGTAAAGGGAAATATTGTGGCAGGTATGCCCCTTCGCCACATCCTGTTTTCGGAAATATTACCAAATACAGTAGCTCCCATCTTAGTATATGCCACCTCTGTGCTGGCCCTTTCCATGTTGGATGAAGCCGCACTGAGCTTCCTTGGCTTAGGTGTTCAGCCGCCTACAGCAAGCCTTGGAAATATGCTTAATGGAGCGCAATCCCTTACGGTTCTTACCAAGCAGCCCTGGCTGTGGATACCGCCGGGACTTTTGATCGTGGTGTTGGTTATGGCAATCAACTTTATCGGAGACGCGCTTCGGGATGCGCTTGATCCTAACAGTGGAAGGTAAGTCAAAGGAATAGATATAATTATGAAAGAAAAGTTAATTGAGTGGTTTGAATGGTTTCACAGGCATCCGGAGCTGTCTTATGAAGAGTATAAAACTACAGAGAAAATTAAAGAGCTTCTGACAGAGGCAGGAGTGGAAATTTTGCCTTATGAACTGGAAACCGGGCTGATAGCGGTTGTTCGTGGTCAAAAGCCTGGCGCGGTACAGGCGCTTCGATGTGACATTGATGCACTTCCCATCACGGAAGAAACAGATCTTTCTTATGCTTCTGAATATAAAGGAAAGATGCATGCCTGCGGGCATGATTTTCATATTATATCAGGAATTGGATGTGCAATTCTGCTGAATCAGAGAAAAAGCGAGCTTGCCGGAACGGTCAGGATAATTTTCCAGCCGGCGGAGGAAAGTTCTCTGGGAGCCCTTAAAATACTGGAAACCGATGTGATGGATGATGTGGAGAAGGTTTGGGGGATTCATGCAGACCCTACCAATGAAACCGGTGTGGTGGGAATCAGGGAAGGATATGTTACTGCAGCGGTGGACAGATTTATCATTAGCGTAAAGGGAGTGGGCTGCCATGGAGCCCATCCGGATGACGGAACAGACCCTATCCCGGCAGCGGCAGCTATTGTGCAGGCACTTCAGACTATTGTGACCAGAAATATCAATGCTTTTCATCCTTCACTTATCAGCGTTACGAGAATGGAGGCAGGAAATACATGGAACATAATACCACAGATGGCAGTGCTGGAGGGAACTGTCCGCACTATGGACAAAAATGACAGGACATTATTTAAAAAGAGAATAGAAGAAATTTCCGAAAATACTGCCAGGGCTTATGGAGCAGAGGCAAAAGCAGAATGGATTCCCGGGCCTCCCGCTGTTTATAATGATGAAGCAATGGCTCAAAAAAGTATTCGCATAGCCACTCTGTGCGGTTTTAAAGTGGTACCGGAGGAACAATCTCTGGGAGGAGATGATTTTTCCTTTTTTGAAGATAAAATTCCGGGATGCTACATTAAGATTGGCACAGGGAAAGGACAACTGATTCACCAGCCAGGATTTAAGGTGGAGGAAGCTGCTATTTTGCCAACAGTGGAGTATTTAACCAGACTGCTTTTGGAACAATAATCTTTGATGATAATGCGGGTTATTATGATAAATCGAAAAACATCAACGGAAAAACGTAAAAACAGCTTGACTATAAGATGTTTAAATGTTATGGTAATTTTGTGAACAACAGATGAAGAACGTAGAATATTCGTATTTTAGAACGTAGTTTCAATCATGCGGCAGAGTAAGGAACAATTTACTCTTTTAGAGAAAGAAGGTCTAAATTATGAATGAAGAAAATTTAATGCAATTAATCTACGAAGATATGCAGGAAGTGAAAAGACTGCAGATTACAACAAATAAGCGTCTGGATGGACTGGATAGGCGCTTTGAAAGTCTTGAAGCGCAAGTTCTTGATAACACAGAGGAAATAAAGAAGATAAATCTGTGTCTTGAGAATGAAATCAGGCCCAGCATTATGCGTATTGCAGAAGGGCATCTGGATTTAAACCGTAAGTTGGATGAAGCGCTAAAGATAGATCAGGAAAAAGAAAAGATAGCACTCAGGCTAAATTTTCTTGAGGGCAAGGTGGAACGGTTAGAGTCAAAGGTAGCTGCCCTTACATGAAATAATCTTACATAATACAGTTATATTTAAAGGTGCTGTCTTTCAAGCAGAAAGAACAGCACCTTTTTGTTATTTCTCACTCATCTGATCAAGCAGTCCGATTTTTATGTCATATAGTTTTTTGGATAAATCCACGTAAATCTGATGGGGATTTACAAAACGTTTCGTCTCATCCCAGAGGGTATCAAGTTCTTTTTGACAATAAGCTCTGATGTCCATGACCTTAGGAGATTCATAGCAGCATTCCCCATTTTTAAAAACAGGAACCATCAGTTCCCGCAGGGTAAAAGTGCCAGCAGATAGTCTGGTCTTTTTCCAGGGTTCTAAAGGGTCAAATAGAAGAAGAGGTTCATCTTCGGAAAACTTCTCATCTACCAGACAGATTAAGTCTGCTTTAATCTTGCCGGAATCTTTTTCGTATACTCTGTAAATAGTTTTATTGCCAGGATTCGTAACTTTTTCCGTATTCTCAGATAGTTTGATCTTGGGAATAAATTGCCCGTCAGGCCCCATGATGGCAGCCAATTTATAAACACCGCCGAAGGCAGGGTTATCTTTTGCAGTGATCAGGTTGGTTCCCACACCCCAGGAGGTAATGGCGGCGCCCTGTATTTTTAAGCTTTCAATCAGGTATTCATCCAGATCGTTGGAGGCAGAGATAACTGCATCTGTAAAACCCGCATCATCCAGCATCCGTCGGGCTTTTTTGGAGAGATAAGCTAGGTCTCCGCTGTCTAAGCGAATCCCATAATAAGTAAGGGAGATTCCTGCCGCTCTCATTTCACGGAATACGCGGATGGCATTGGGAACGCCGGATTTTAAAGTATCATAGGTATCTACCAATAAAATGCAGGCAGAAGGGTACAGATCGGCATAAGTTTTAAATGCCGTATATTCGTCAGGAAAACTCATGATCCAGCTGTGAGCGTGCGTACCTTTGACAGGAACATCAAAAAGCTGTCCGCAAAGTACATTGGAGGTACCGATACATCCGCCGATCACAGCGGCACGGGCTCCGTAAATACCGGCGTCAGGGCCCTGGGCGCGGCGAAGGCCAAATTCCATGATACCGTCTCCCTTAGCGGCATAGCAGACTCTGGCAGCCTTTGTGGCAATAAGACTCTGGTGATTAATAATATTTAAAATGGCGGTTTCCACCAGCTGTGCTTCCATAATCGGTGCAATAACCTTAATCAGGGGTTCCCTTGGGAAGATAACAGTCCCTTCCGGAATTGCATAGATGTCTCCGGAAAATTTAAAATCTGCCAAATAATCTAAAAATTCCTTGTCAAATATTCCAAGACTTGCCAGATAATCAATATCTTCTTTGGAAAAATGTAATTCTTTGATGTATTTGATCAGCTGTTCTAAGCCTGCGGCAACGGCATAACCGCCATCACAGGGGTTAGTTCTGTAAAAAGCATCAAAAATAACTGTCTCGTTGCGGTCCTTGTGCTTGAAATATCCCTGCATCATAGTAAGCTCATAGAGGTCGGTCAGCAGGGTCAGGTTTTGTCTGTCCATAAAATTCTCCTTTTAAAAATAATCAGAAAAATAAGGTTTTTCAACGGGAATCAATCGCTCCAGCCAGGTAAGCATATAATATTCCGTCTTAATCTTCTCATGATCATAGAGATAGGAGGGACGTTTATATCCCATCATCATAGCGGTAAGAGTACCTATATCAAGCTCAACTACATTGATAGACTGATTGTCTTCCACCTGTTCGCAGCTGGTTTCCCCATCATGCCATGAAACCATGTAGTCCCCTTCATTCCAGCGAGCCATCTCATCATGTACCTTAAAATGAATTTTAAAATCCTCAGGCTGTACCTGATAGGGGTAATACTCCAGAAAATCCCGTACATTTACGATTCTGGCCATAATATAAGGAGAAATGGTTTCCGTAATCTCGCTGTCTTCAAAGAGATATGCCATAGGTTCGCCGGAATAATTGTCCCCCTGAACCTGATCTACCATGGAAAAATGTGCGCTGATATAGTTCCAGAGCCCATAATTGGCTTCAATATTTAAATATACCATTTCCTTTATATGAAAAATATCATTGGCAATATAGTACACAACGTAGCCAAGGGGCTTGTGCTCCTTATTGTAATATACAGCAGCCACCATATCATCATTATCCCAGCGCCAGTATTCTTCCCAGGATAAATCATCCCGGATCAGGCAGCCATGACGCTGCAGAGCGAAATAAGAGTGTACATTGTGATAATCTTCAGAATCCAGGCTGACACGCTCTACCATTCCCTTTACCGGTCTTGCTTTGGGAAGCTGAGTATCTTTTACTGTAAAGGTCAGTTTATCCGAAACGATCTCCCAACCCATCTTTCTGTAAAAAGGAATGGAGTAGGGATAAAGAAAGGAAATGGTCATTTCCTGTTCATGTATATAATTAAGGGCATGCTTCATCAGGGAGTGGATCAGGCCTCTTCCGGTATATTCGGGATAGGTGGCAACGCCGGTAATGCCTCCCATATCCATAAGCTCATCATGAATATTTACCTTCATGGAATAGACTACGATCATGGAGGCCAGCTTTTCTTTATAAAACCATCCAAGCACATATGCTTCTTCCAGAATAGGTCTTTTGGCATATTTGATTTCATCCTGCTTCCAGCCAGTCTGAAACAGATCATAGGAAGTTACCTGAAACGCATATTGAAGAAGAGCGTTGAACTGTTCCAGATCGCTTTTGTCCAGTTCTCTCATTCGAAAATCGCCGTTGACTTCAAGGTAAATAGGTTCTTCTTTCTTGTCTTTCATAGTTTGCGCCTTTCTAAGGCAGATGAAAAACATCGCCTGTCTTCCTGTCTATTTTACACCAGGGACAAGGCTGCGTCTATGGGTTTTTTTGTTTCCTGAAAACAGGCGAGAGAGAAAACGTTTACTCATTTTTTATTGAGCAAAGTATACAGGATTCCTTGAACCTGCTGGCTTCGTATGGTAAAAATTACTTAAATATCTGATATATATCTGATGAAAGAAAAATTGTGAGTTTTGTCCAGAAAGGAGGATACAGAATGAAAAGAAAAATAGCTATGGTTCTTTGTGCGGCAATGACGGTATTATCATTTGCCGGATGCGGAACAGAAACAGTAAATCAAGGCAGCACAGACAGTGCAAACGACAGTGCCTCAGAAATTTCCCAGGAGGAGACTTCTTCAGAAGAAGCCCCTGCCGAGGCAGTTGAAATCAGTATCTGGCATGATGGAGACGAGGCAATCATGGGTGTCATCGAGGACCAGGTAAACGGAGCGTTAGGCGCTGATAATATTACAGTAAAATTTGAAAAGAAAAGCGGTCTGACAGATCAGATAAAGTTGTACGGAAATGATGAAACAAGTGGTCCGGACCTTTATATGTATGCTCATGATTCTCTGGGAACCTTCGTAGAAATGGGTGTGCTTTCACCGATTACAGATGTGATTGATGAGAGTGTGTACGAAGATATGCTTCCCATGACAAAGGAAGCCGGAACTTATAAAGAGGAACAATATATGCTTCCAATTTATTTTGAAACACTGCTTTTCATGTATAATAAGGATTTGTGGAAGGGTGAAGTGCCTTCTACAACAGAAGAGCTGTATGCTTATATGCAGGAAAATACAGATGTGGAGGCAGGTACATATGCGCTGGTAAATCAGCATTCTACTGCATATAACGTAGCTCCTTTTATTAATGGATTTGGTGGATATATTATTGATAAGGAAGCAATTCCAGGGCTGGATACTGAGGGGACCAAAGAAGCAATCAGTTATAATAAAAAGTTTGCAGATCTTGAGGCAGATGGAGATTACAATACAGTAACAACACTGTTCAATGAAGGAAAGGCAGCGGCAATTATGGGCGGACCATGGCTGGTATCCGGAATTAAAGAAGCAGGAATTAATCTGGGAATTAAATCGCTGGCTGATTTCACACTGCCAAACGGAAATGCAATGGCACCTTATTCTGGTGTTCAGGGAGTTGGTGTTATGAAGCATGCTGCCCAGGCAAAGAAGGAGGCTGTAGGCAAAGTGCTTACTGCATTGGCAACTCCTGAGGTTGGCGTTGCGCTGGCGCAGGAAGCAAGCTGTGCGCCGGCAAATCAGAAGTCTTATGAAGCGGAAGCAGTAGCAAATGATGAAATGATCGCGGCTATGAGAAGAACGGCAGAAACGGCACAGCCTATGCCTAATATTCCTGAAATGAGCGTTATGTGGGGACCAACAGAATCACTTCTGGCGGCAGTAAACAAATCCGGTGAAGATTTGGACTCGGCAGCAGAACAGTATCAGAAAGAAGCAGAAACTGCTATTGCAGATATGCAATAAGTAGTGGCAGGCAGGCTGCGGCAGCAGATGATGTGCTCCGCAGCCTGTTTTCTTAAAAATGGGAGGGAACAATATGAAGAATAAACACAAATTTCTGCCATGGCTGTACAGTTTTCCTGCGCTGCTTCTTATTGGAGTGATCGTAGTATTCCCTATTCTGTATACAGGATACATATCTCTGACAAACATGAACATATATCACTGGAATGATTATCATTTGATAGGGCTGCACAACTTTGAACGTGCGCTTCTTAAGGTAGATTCAGGATTTTTAAGCGCGCTTGTAACAACAATTATCTGGACAGTGTTAAATATGGTAATACAGGTGGCAGCAGCATTTTTTATTGCTCTTGGGCTGAATGCCAGGGGCCTTAAGCTGGCCAGAATCTATAAAACATTGCTGATGTTTCCCTGGGCTATGCCAGCATATGTATCCATTTTATTGTGGAGAGTGGGGATGTTCAATACGGAATTTGGTTATTTGAATAAACTGTTGGCAACCCTTGGTTTTGGCAAGATAAATTTTCTTTCGGAAAATGTTCCGGCATTTATTTCCTGCATGGTTTTAAATCTCTGGATGGCACTGCCCTTTATGATCATGATGATGGATGGCGCTCTGCAGAGCGTGGACAGAAGCTATTATGAAAGCGCGAAGCTGGATGGAGCTGGTTTCTGGAAAACAAGCTGGTATATTACAGTTCCGGCCATCAGACCAATTTTGCTTCCCTCTGTGATCATGACAACTTTTACAACATTTAAGCAATTTGACATCATATATCTGCTGACCATGCAAAAGGGAGCCCTGTCAGGTGCCACCTTGCAGACAATCATAACTTATGCACACCAAAATGCTTTTGTATCAAACAATTATGGATTATCCTCAGCAGTTTCAATTGTTATTTTTGGTTTTATTATTCTTTTTTCGCTGTTGACTAATCGGGAAATTAAGGAGGAAGCATGAATACAAAGAAAGTAAGATATGTGGCAGGACTTTCTGTACTGAATGTTTTGTTTATTATGCTCTGCACGATTACGCTGGTTCCGATCCTGTACGCCTTTTCATTGTCTTTCAGCAGCGGAAGTGCAGCACTTGGATCGGGGCTTTCTCTCTGGCCCAGGGAGCCGACAATGAAAAATTATTCTGCGATCCTGTTTGAAGAACCTTTTTTATTGTGGCTGAAAAATTCTGCTGTTTTAAGTGTTGGAACAATGGTGGCCGCAATGGGAACAGCGGTTACATCTGCATATGCATTTTCCAGGTATCGGTTTAAAGGCCGGAGAGGTGTCCTTCAAGTGCTTTTAATATTGAATGCATTTCCTCAGATTCTGTCAATGTTTGCCATATTTCGCCTGTTTAAAACTTTTCACCTGTTAAATTCCTATGTGGGGCTGATCGTTGTATACGCAGGCAGTATGTGTATATTCAGCATATGGAATATGAAAGGTTATTTTGACACCATACCGGTAGAAATTGAAGAAGCAGCACAGATAGATGGGGCCAATGGCAGGCAGATCCTCTTAAAAGTAGTTTTGCCTTTAGCCAGACCTGCAATTATCGTGACAGCGGTAATGGTACTGATCTTTGTGTGGAATGAATATCTGTTCTCTACTACATTTATGATGAACGAAAGCAGTTATACGCTGGCAGCCGGACTTTATCAGCTTCAGTCAGGGGATTACAGCAGAAGCTGGCCATTATTTTCAGCAGCAGCAATTTTAGTTTCGGTTCCCATATTAATTGTATTTTTCTGCATACAAAAGTATATGGTTTCGGGACTTACAGCAGGAGGAGTAAAGGGATGACAGAAGAAAGAATCGACCGCAGGGCAGTTTTACATATTCCCCTGTCCCAGTATGCTTTTGCAGAGGCTGAGTATAAGCTGACGATCCGCATCCGGGTTAAAAAAGGAGATTTGTCAGGATGCTATTTAAATTACGCAGATCGTGTCTGCAAAAAGTCTCCTGTTGAGTTTTGGGAAATTCCCATGTATGTCTGTGCAGAGGATGAGTATTATGAATACTACGAAGGAAAAGTTGAATCACCCTATAACAGGGTCTGCTATTATTTTAAGCTGGTAAAAGATCAGGAATGGATTTATTATTACGCAGATCGTTTTACAGATCATCTGGCAGATACCTGTGTGGAAGGAGAAATTGTAGACGGAAGAAGTGAGTATTACCAGTATCCGTTTATTTTAAGAGAAGAGATACTGGATGTTCCGGAATGGTTTAAAAAGGCGGTGGTCTATAATATTTTTCCGGACAGCTTTGCCAGCGGCAGAAGGACCTTGCGGAAAACCAAAGATGAGATCTGTCTGGAGAATGGTCAGATATGCAGGACAAGACTTGGCGGAACCATCAGAGGAATTATGGAAAATCTCGATTATATACAGGGAATGGGCTTTAACTGTATTTATCTGAATCCGATTTTTGCAGGGGGAGAATACCACAAATATGATGTTTTAGACTATTACCATGTTGACCCTTTAATGGGAACAGAAGAAGATTTTCGGCAGCTGGTAACAAAACTCCATGAGCGAGGAATGAAAATTATTATTGATGGCGTGTTTAATCATTGCAGCTGGGGGTTTTTTGCTTTTGAAGATGTGGTTTTAAAAGGAAAGGATTCAAGGTACTGCAAATGGTTTTATGATTTGGAATTTCCTGTGATAAAGCCGGAGGATCCGGAAAAAATACCGGGATATGCCTGCTTTGCTTATGAGAGAAAAATGCCGAAGCTCAATACTGCTGAAAAGGAAGTTCAGTCGTATTTTGCAGATGTGGGAGTCTATTGGATAAAAGAATTTCAGGTGGATGGGTGGAGGCTGGATGTTGCCAATGAAATTGACCGTAATTTTTGGAGGAATTTCAGGACGGCAGTAAAAAAAGAAAGTCCCGATACGGTACTGATTGGCGAAGTATGGGAAAATGCCGAAACCTGGTTAAGGGGAGATGCCTTTGACTCTGTTATGAATTACGATTTTCGCAGGATCTGCAAAGAATTTTTGGGCACAGATATTCCAAATGCAGTAGAGGCAGCTTATCAATTTGAGAAGATGCGTCTGAGGTACCCTACGAATATTGTAAACGGACAGCTGAATCTCCTGGACAGCCATGACGTCCCCCGTTTCCTTTCTATCTGCCAGGGAAATGGCGCAAGATGGAAACTTGCATGTATTCTCCTTATGCTGATGCCGGGTGTGCCAAGTCTGTTTTATGGAGATGAACAGGGATTTACGGGAATAAAGGAACCGGAATACCGCAGGGGGATGGAATGGAAGGGTCAGGATAAGTATTGTGAATTTATCAAAGAGCTGATTTATATTCGCAGGACATATGCAGATGGGGCGGCGGATTACCGGCCAATGTGGCATATGATAGGGGAGGGACTGTTTGCCTTTTGCCGCGGAAATAAAGAAGGAGAAATTGCGGTAATCATAAATGCAGGCTCGGACAAAAAGCTACAGGCTATTGATATGGATAAGGTATTGCTGGAAGATGGATATGTGCAGGGATACCTGAAAGAAAATGGTTATCTTGTTTATTTGATCTGAAAACCCGCAAAGCGGGTTTTTTTGATATAACAGGAAATTCCTCCGGATTTTCCTGTTATACAAAAGCCCTCCGGGCGGG
>USJG01000072.1 GCA_900554925.1 uncultured Lachnospiraceae bacterium | reverse complement strand
GTGCAGGGGCGCTGGGGCTTGGAGGGGGCCATATGTCCTCTGCAAATGCCCATGCAGAAGCTAAAGAGGAGCTGTTATGGGTTGAAATGCGGGATGAGTATGGGAGAAAGCTGCTTTTAAAAAATGATGCGGTTTACATAACAAAAGACTGTGTGCGGCTGGAATTGCCTGTGCAGCGAATGCCGGAGAAGGAATTTTCTTTGCAGATGATAGCAGTGTGTGAAAATGGAAATGTATACAGCAGCCGCCTCTTTCATATTAAAGCACAGGAAGATTTAAATTGATATTCCCACTTTTATGGCATATAATGTTCATATTGGAAAGAAAGCAAGCGGAGGACTGTCTATGACAAGAGAGCATACAAGAAAAATACATATCGGTGACAAAGTGATTGGGGGCGGCAGCCCTATTTTGATACAGTCTATGACGAATACAAGGACAGAGGATGTAAAAGGTACTGTGGAGCAGATACACCGGCTGGAAAAAGCAGGCTGTGAGATTATCAGATGTACGGTTCCCACCATGGAAGCAGCCAGGGCAATTAAAGAGATCAAAAAGCAGATTTCCATTCCCCTGGTAGCGGATATTCATTTTGATTATAAGATGGCTGTTGCAGCCATAGAAAACGGCGCCGACAAGATCAGGATCAATCCCGGCAACATTGGCGGAGAGGATAAGGTGGCAGCAGTAGTAAATGCAGCCAGAGAGAGAAATATTCCTATTCGTGTAGGGGTAAACAGCGGTTCCCTTGAAAAAGAACTGGTGGAGAAATATCATGGAGTTACCGCCAGAGGAATTGTAGAAAGCGCCCTTCATAAGGTGCATATGATTGAAAGGCTGGGCTATGAAAATATGGCCATCAGCATTAAGTCGTCTGATGTGCTGATGTGTGTGGAGGCCCACGAACTTCTGGCTAAGCAGACGGATTATCCGCTTCATGTTGGGATTACGGAATCCGGTACGATCATAAGCGGCAACATTAAGTCGTCTATAGGCCTTGGGCTTATTCTGCATCAGGGAATTGGTGATACCATCCGCGTATCTCTTACCGGTGATCCGGTAGAGGAAATTAAATCGGCAAAGCTGATCTTAAGGACGCTGGGTCTTAGAAAGGGGGGGATTGAAGTGGTTTCCTGCCCTACCTGCGGAAGAACCAAAATTGATCTGATCGGGCTTGCGAACCAGGTGGAAAACATGGTTGCCGAGTTCCCCTTAGATATTAAGGTGGCGGTAATGGGATGTGCGGTAAACGGCCCCGGCGAGGCACGGGAAGCGGATATTGGCATTGCAGGCGGTATCGGAGAGGGCCTTTTGATTAAAAAGGGAGAAATTATTAAGAAGGTACCTGAAGAGCAGTTACTTTCCGTACTGAGAGAAGAATTGGAGAACTGGACGGATTGACGCGTGTGGTCATCCCACAGGGCTCAGGCAGGAACAGGGTGCAGATATTGTCTGCATGATGGATGGAGTATAGAATGGCAAAGCAGTTTTTTGAAGTGTTTCCTACATTAAAACTGGATAAAAAGATACAGGATCTGTTTGAGCAGGTTTTGGTGGAGAAGGTGTCGGCTACCAGGAGCAGGGACTTTATCCGGGTTACCATAGCCTGTGATTACCTGATTCCTAAGGAGACGGTTGTTAAAGTAGAGAAAGAAATTAAAAAGCAGTTTTTTTCTTCCCATAATGTTACGGTAAAGCTTTATGAGAAGTTTCACCTGTCAGAGCAGTACAGCCCTGAAAAGCTGATGAACGCTTATAAAGACAGCATATTGCTGGAGCTTAGAAATTACAGTCCCATTGAATATAATCTGTTTAAGGGGGCGGACATTGTATTTCCTGAGGAAAACGAGCTTTGTGTGACTATTGAGGATACTGTGCTTGCAAAAAGTAAAGGGGCTGAGCTTTTAAGGATCCTGGAGAAGATTTTTAATGAAAGATGTGGATTTCATATAGAGTGCCGGATAGAATATAAGGCCAGGAAAACCGGTAAGTATAAGGAGGAGGACGATCTTAAAATTGCCCGTCAGGTGGCAGAGATTGCAGCACGGGCATTGGGGAATGCGCCCCAGGTGCCGGAAGAGGGAACTGTGGAAGCAAAGAAAGCAGCTTCTCCGGCTATGGCAGAATCAGAAGAACGAAGGCCTGTAAGCGGGACATTACCAGCAGCCGGCAAAGGGGAGTTTAAGCGTGCGGTAAAGCGCTCGGATAACCCGGATGTGATCTATGGCAGGGACTTTGAGGAGGAAGCAATTCCCATTGAGGAAATCATAGGCGAAATGGGAGAGGTGGTGATCCGGGGGAAGATTATCAGCTTTGATTTTCGTGAGATCAAAAATGAAAGAACCATTTTGATGTTTGATGTGACAGATTATACGGATACCATGACCATCAAGCTGTTTGCACACAACGATCAGGTGGCAGAGATTAAAGAAGGCATAAAACCGGGAGCATTTATTAAGCTGAAGGGCGTTGTCACAATAGATAAATTTGACAATGAGCTTACCATTGGTTCTCTTGCAGGAGTAAAAAAGATTCCTGATTTTACCACTTCCCGCAGTGACAATAGTGCCCGCAAGAGAGTGGAGCTCCACTGCCATACCAAGATGAGTGATATGGACGGTGTTTCAGAGGCAAAGGATATTGTAAAGCGTGCGTATAAGTGGGGACATCCTGCGATTGCTATTACAGACCATGGCGTGGTGCAGGCCTTTCCTGATGCCAATCATGTATGGGAGGATTTGTGGAAGGAGGAGAAGAGCAGGCGGAAGGAAGCGGGAGATCCAAATCCGGATAAACAGGATTTTTTCAAGATTATTTATGGCATGGAGGCTTATCTGGTAGATGATCTTCAGGAAATTGTAACAGGTGAGAGCGGACAGGATTTTGACGCAGATTTTGTAGTGTTCGATATAGAGACCACGGGCTTTTCACCGGTAAATAACAGAATCATTGAAATCGGCGCGGTAAAGGTTTCTAAAGGAGAAATCGTGGAGCGGTTTTCTACCTTTGTCAATCCTGACGTGCCAATTCCCTTTGAAATCGAAAAACTGACCGGAATTAATGACAGCATGGTAATCGAAGCGCCTTTTATCGAGCAGGTGCTTCCGGAGTTTTTTGCTTTTTGCGGGGATGCGGTCTTAGTAGCCCATAATGCAAACTTCGATATGAGCTTTATTAAGGAAAATGCCCTGAGACAGAATATCAAAAGAAAATTTGTCTATGTAGATACCGTGGGAATTGCCAGGATTCTTTTGCCTCACCAGGGGAAGCATACGCTGGATGCGGTGGCAAAGACCATGGGGGTATCGCTGGAGAACCATCACCGCGCAGTGGATGATGCGGAAGCGACTGCGGAGATATTTGTAAAATTTATTCCCATGCTTAGGGAGGCAGGGGCCGATACGCTGGCCAGGGTAAATGCCCTGGGGGATTCCAGCCCCGACATCGTAAAAAGGCTTCCCTCTTATCATGCGATTATATTGGCGGAAAACAATATTGGCAGGGAGAATCTTTATACGCTTGTATCAGAATCTCATCTGACCTATTACAGTAAGCGTCCAAGAGTTCCCAAGAGTTTACTTCTAAAACACAGGGAAGGACTGATTTTGGGAAGTGCCTGCGAGGCAGGCGAGTTATACCGGGCTATCATAGAAGGAAAGCCGGAGTCGGAAATCGCGAGACTGGTAAACTTCTATGATTATCTGGAAATACAGCCTCTTGGAAATAACAGGTTTATGATAGAGTCTGACAGAGTTCCCTCCATCAACAGCATGGAAGATGTAAGGAATGTTAACCGAAGGATAGTTGCTCTTGGGGAAGAGTTCAATAAGCCGGTAGTGGCTACCTGCGACGTCCATTTCTTAGACCCGGAGGATGAGGTTTACCGCAGGATCATTATGGCCGGAAAAGGCTTTGCGGATGCCGATGAACAGGCGCCCCTTTATTTCAGGACAACGGAGGAAATGCTGGAGGAGTTTGCTTATCTGGGCAGCGATAAGGCAGAGGAAGTAGTTATTACCAACACCAATAAGATTGCGGACAGGATTGACGTGATGGCTCCGGTACGTCCGGATAAGTGTCCTCCGGTCATTCCCGACAGCGACAAGACCCTTACGGACATCTGTTATAATCGCGCCCATGAGCTTTATGGGAAGGAGCTTCCCCAGATCGTAAAGGACCGGCTGGAAAAGGAATTACATTCCATTATCACCAATGGATTTGCGGTTATGTACATTATAGCCCAGAAGCTGGTATGGAAGTCTGTGGAGGATGGCTATCTGGTAGGTTCCCGCGGTTCCGTGGGATCTTCTCTGGTGGCGTTTATGGCCGGGATTACGGAGGTTAATTCCTTAAGTGCCCATTACAGATGCCCTAACTGCTTTTACTATGATTTTGATTCCCCGGAGGTGAAGGCATATGCAGGGAACGCAGGGTGCGACATGCCGGATAAGATATGCCCTAAATGCGGAAAACCTCTGGTAAAGGATGGGTTTGATATTCCCTTTGAAACCTTTCTGGGGTTTAAGGGAGATAAGGAACCGGATATTGACCTTAACTTTTCCGGTGAATACCAGAGTAAAGCCCACAAATACACAGAAGTTATTTTTGGCGCCGGACAGACTTATCGTGCCGGAACCATAGCAACGCTGGCAGATAAAACAGCATTTGGCTATGTGAAAAATTATTATGAGGAGCGCGGAAAACGAAAAAGAACCTGTGAAATCAACCGTATTGTGGGAGGATGTACCGGAATCAGGAGAAGTACCGGACAGCATCCCGGCGGTATTATTGTGCTTCCGGTAGGAGAGGATATTAACTCCTTTACCCCGGTGCAGCATCCCGCCAATGACATGACCACAGATATTGTAACAACACATTTCGATTATCATTCCATCGACCACAACCTGCTAAAGCTTGACATACTGGGACATGATGATCCTACCATGATCCGTATGCTGCAGGATCTGACGGGAATAGACCCTACGAAGATCCCTTTGGATGATCCGCAGGTGATGTCCCTGTTTCAGAATACTAAAGCCCTTGGAATCACGCCGGAGCAGATTGACGGATGCCCGGTAGGTTCTCTGGGAATACCGGAGTTTGGCACAGAGTTTGTCATTCAGATGCTGCTGGATACCAAGCCTCAGAAGTTTTCAGATCTGATCAGGATTTCAGGTTTGGGTCATGGGACAGACGTTTGGCTGGGAAATGCACAGACGCTGATTATGGAAGGGAAGGCTACTATTTCAACGGCAATCTGTTGTCGTGATGACATTATGATCTACCTGATCAATCAGGGAGTGGACAGTGCTTTGTCCTTTACGATTATGGAAAGTGTGCGCAAGGGAAAAGGCTTAAAGCCGGAGTGGGAGAAGGCCATGAAGGAAAAAGATGTTCCCGACTGGTATATTTGGTCCTGTAAAAAAATCAAGTATATGTTCCCAAAGGCACATGCGGCGGCTTATGTTATGATGGCATGGAGAATCGCCTACTGCAAAATTAATTATCCTTTGGCTTATTATGCCTCTTATTTTTCCATCCGTGCTTCAGCATTTTCTTATGAGCTTATGTGTCAGGGACAGCAGCACCTGGAAAATGTGATGGCAGACTATAAGAGAAGGAGCGATACTTTGTCCAAAAAGGAGCAGGACTCCTACAAGGATATGAAAATAGTGCAGGAAATGTATGCCAGAGGCTTTGAGTTTGTGCCAATTGATATATTTTCAGCCCATTCCCGAAATTTTCAGATTGTGGAAGGCAAGCTGATGCCCTCTCTAAACAGCATTGACGGATTGGGAGAAAAGGCGGCTGACGCTATTGTGGAAGCGGCCAAGGACGGCCCCTTCCTTTCTAAGGATGACTTCCGCCAAAGAACCAAGGTTTCCAAAACCATTATTGACTTAATGGACAGTCTGCATCTTTTGGGGGAACTGCCGGAGTCTAATCAGATCAGTCTGTTTGACTTTGCAATGTGATGACACTGAAGGAAGGGTTGAAAATTATGGCGTTTAACAGTATGATAGATATTATATGTGGAAGAGGTTGAACTTACTTTCAAAAAAAGCTTTTGAGGAGACGGAGGAATTATCATGTTAAGACAATTATCAATTTTTGCTCAGAATAAGAAAGGAACCATGCAGCATATTACAGGCGTTCTGAAACAGGAGGATGTTAATATCTGGGGATCTGTAACAAACGACAGTGCTGAGTATGGAATCATCCGAATGGTAGTGTCGGATGCGCAGAGAGCTAAGGACGCGCTGGAAAAGGAAGGATATTTATGTAAGCTGACAGATGTGATCGGCGTTGAGGTAGAGGATAAGGTCGGCAACTTAAACTGCCTGCTTCAGGCCCTGTATGAAAGCAACATCAATGTAAATTATATTTACCTGTCCTTTAACAGAGAGTCCGGAAAGCCGGTAATGGTTTTTCATGCGGAGGATATTTCCGCGGTGGAGAGCTGTATTATAGGAAAAGGATTTACTACGGTTTAACAGGTAATATCAATTGGATTTTGAAAAGGAGAGATAGGTTATGGAACATAGGGTAAAGGTTACTGTTTTGGACAAAAAGTTATTTCCTGAATTACAGGAGCAGTATTGCGCTGTGCCGGACAGCGGTAAATGCCCCTGCTACAATGTGGGCGATGAATTTATATTTTACAGGAATGATGAGCGGGATGATTATTGGCATATGGGAGCAGGAACGCTTGTAAAAAGCGGACAGCCGGATGAAGGCGTATTGCTTTCTCCCGGAACAATGCATTGTGGAACAGAGGGCGTTCCCTTCTGTTCGGAAGCGTGGGATGCCATCAGCAGATATATTTATTCTGCGCTTCAGGGCGGAGCAATTATGCATGGATGGACAAATGACGATAGAGTTATGATCGCCTGCTGCAATGACGGCACAAGACCGGTTATTTTCAAAATTGAAAGAATAGACATACCAATTTCATAAGCGGAGAGGTTTTGAGTGGGCAGGAGAAAAGGAAATTGTAATCTGCGTGTCCCTGCGGCGGAAAATTATAAAACCCTCCATTTTCTGTTCTTTCAACTTTTTTGGCAGACAGGGCAGTATACACTTCCTCTGCCGCCAATTACAGTGCGGCAAAGGGTTTTTCCGCATTTCGGGCAAGGCTTTCCCTCTTTTCCGTATACCTGTAAAAATGGCGTATTACGGTAATCCTGCCCTTTGGTTTCTAAATATTCCTCCGGCGTTATTTTATTCATTTCAATAAAATAGGAAATACGTTCCGGGATAGCGGTGGCAAGGCATTCCCATTCTTTTTCTTTCAAGCTGTTTGCCGGGCGTGCAGGGCAAATTGCCGCTGTAAATAAAATTTCATCAGAATAAATATTTCCTATGCCTGCAATGATACTTTGATCTAGCAGGCATTCCTTTACAGCCTTTTTGCGTTTTCCCATATGGGCGGCCAGATACCCGGCTGTAAGTGACTTATCAAATGGCTCTGTGCCTGTTTTTTCTATCCCGCTGTATGTGTCGGTTTCGTCCTTTCCAATCAGCCAGAAACGCCCGAAACGACGGGTATCAGAGAACCGTAATTCTTTGCCGCCTTTTAGGCTGAAAAGAATATGCGTGTGCTTTTCTTCCGGGTAATCTGCCGGGGTAAGAAGCAGGCAACCCGTCATTCGTAAGTGTAAAATAATGCGATCACTGTTTTCTAAGTGAATCACAAGAAATTTTCCCCTGCGTGTCATATGTGATATAGTCTGTCCTGCCAGCCGCGTACAAAATTCATCTGATGCAGGGTAAGCGACAACTTCCGGGCGTCTTACCGCTGCCTTTTCAATTACAAGTCCCTGTATCTGTGGTTCAATCACTCTTTTTATCGTTTCAACTTCCGGCAATTCCGGCATGGCGTTCACTGTCCTTTCTTTCTTGCACCGTTCAGTTTCACGGAACGATTTTTCTTAATCTGCTCATGGTAAAAGTAGTTGACGATTACAGGCGGGGCGGCCGCATCCCGCCTTATGCTGTCGTCATTTGTTACATAGTCAAGCCCGATTTCTGCAGCCCAGTCTTTTAACTGCCTGTCAAGGGCACTCCAATAGCTCAAGTTGTTTAAATCGTATATTTCATGGTACAAGGGGAAAAGATGTGGGTATTTTTCCTGTATGTAGTCCATGATAACGGATTTGTAGCCTCCCCGCAGGTTAAGGTTCTCCAGCCAGATCAAATTGCATTGTGACATTGTCTGCCTGATAATCTCTTTTATATCCGTAATTTCGGGAAATATGGGGGATATAAAGCAGGTAGTCCGTACACCCGCAAGATAAAAGGTCTTCATGGCGTCAAGCCGCCGTCTGATCGAAACAGCATTATCCATATCTGCACGAAAATCTTCGTCCAGTGTGTTAATAGACCAGGAAACACGGGAGTCTTTAAAGGTCTTTATTAAGTCCAGGTCGCGCAGGATCAAATCTGATTTTGTGGCAATGCTTAGTTTCGCACCGCTTCCTTTTAGCTGTTCAAGCAAAGCCCTTGTGCGTCCATATATTTCTTCCTGTGGATTGTAGGGGTCGGTGACAGAACCAATAAACAATTCCTTTCCCCTGTATTTTTCCGGGTTTTTAATTTCTTTCCAATATTTTACATCTAAGAAAGTTCCCCACTTTTCGGTATGTCCTGTAAAACGTTTCATAAAGGACGCATAGCAATATTTACAGGCATGGGTACAGCCTACATAGGGATTTACGGAATAGTCGCAAACGGGCAGGTTGGATTTTGTCAGAATACTTTTTGTTTCTATTTCATGGATGATGAGTTCATTCATTTTTCTGCCTCCCTCGTATCATTTCCGCAAATGCAAAGATCGTTTTCACTGATTTCACGAAACTTTTCTTTCATATGATTTGAAAATATTGTGGTAAGACGCACCAATTCAGCAACGTCTTTTGCTGATAGCTCTGCCATAGCGTCAATCTCGGCTCTGGCGGCTGGCGGGATAATATTTTTAACATATTCCCTGCCTGTGTCCGTTAAACGGATGATTTTATTCCGGCGGTCGGTTTCTGCTTCCGTAAGGGATATATAGCCCAGTTTCCAGAATTTTTTAATAATGGAGCTTATAGTCTGCCTGGTAGTGGACAGGCGTTCACAGATTTCTGTCTGCAAACAGCCATCTTCGGCAAACCAGATTAAATCCAGCACAAACAATTCTTTTGCCGTCAGTTTATGCCTTCTTGCATACAGTTCATAGGAGGCATATTGTATATCCCGCAGTTTGCAATATTGATTCACATAGGCTCTTACTTCTTCTCGTTCCATGCTGTCCCCAAAATAAATAATGATAATTAGTCTGATATTTGACAGTATAATATCAGATTATTTTTTGCATGTCAATATTCTAAAAAGGCATATCGCCAGTTCTTTTCTGTTTATAGGAATGGTCTTTAAGATAAGAGTGTGGCAATTTTATTTTGATTTTGGTATACTATATCTACCAAATATGAAAGCAGGTGATATTATGCCAGAAATAAGCAGATTTTATGGTATTATTATAAAAATGCTTTTTAATGACAATGATAAACATCACAAACCACATGTCCATGTGTATTATGGTGAATATGAAGCCTCTGTATCGTTTGATGGTGAAGTGTTGGAAGGTAAGTTACCATTAAAACAATATAGAATGGTGTCCGGCTGGATGGCTTTACATGAAAATGAATTATATGCAGCTTGGAATAATGCAGTTAGACAAAAACCATTTTCTAAAATAGAACCTTTAAAATAGGGGGTAAGCATATGTATATAATAAATGGTATCATACATGGTGGAGAACCATCAGAGACAATGAAAATTGCGTCAGCAAAACCGTTAGATGATATGATTATACTACTCAATTTTTCGAATGGAGAGACAAGATTATTTGACGCAACTATTTTAAATGGAGAAGTATTTGAACCATTAAAAGATGATGAAGTATTTAAACATCCTACTATAGACCATGGTGTTGTGACATGGCTTGACGGACAAATTGATTGTGCACCAGAATTTATGTATGAGAATAGTTATACTTATGATACTATGCTGGTTTAGGTAGGTAAAAGTATGGCAATTAAAATATAATGGGTTATATGAGAGTGTAAACAAAATCCTAAAAATACAAAATCCCAAAACACCAGTAAAATCAAGGGTTTTAGGTTACAAGGAAGTATTATCTTCCGATTAGGCGGTATAGCTCCATTCAAGGGCTATGTCGTCTTTTCCTGTTTAGCAGCTTCTTTTTGTTTCATCTGCGGGTCAGTCGGCAAATGGATTTCTCCAACAAAGTTAAAGACAATATCCACTTTCTGAAAACGATTGACGTCTTTCTTTTCCGGCGCATGGACAATGATTTTCTTGATAAATTCATTGACGATTGTAGGCGTTAATTCCGTTATCCCCACATACTTGCGGATAATGGCGACGAAGCTGTCAAAGTCGTTTTTGTCCTGCTCGTAAGTATCGACTTCTTTCTGTTCAGCGTTTACCTTTTCCGTCAGTTCCCGTTGTTCTGCTTCGTATTCTGCGGACAGTTTCAAAAATCGCTCATGGCTGATTGTGCCGTTTATATCGCAATGTTTTGTTTCTGTACTTTTTCTTCGGTTATACCGATGCTCAAATAGGAAAAAAGTATGGAAGAAGCAGAAGTACAGCGAATTACTGGAAATTAGCAGCATTAAAACAGTTACGAAAAGAAATGGAGAGATTAGAACATGAGGAACAAGAAGCTGATACCCTTTGAAATCATTGAAAAGGCAGTCGCCGGAGAGCCGGAAGCCGTAAACGCTGTTTTACAGCATTACAGCCTGCGCATTAAGTATCTGTTCAAATACCGTGGACATATCAAAGGCGATATTCAAGACCGTTTGAAAGCACAGCTTATCAAAGCTATCCTGCAATTCTGTTTTGACAGGTAGCGAGTAACAAAGCCAAGAGCGCAATCGGATAGACCGCTTGCGCTCTCTATGAATTATGGAATTTCTTAACGGATAATCATTTCGGTATTTCCACTTCCTTTCGCTTCCATTCCGGCAGCGTATGGGAAGAGGAAGCATTGAGGGACGGAAAGGAATGGAATAGATAATTGATTAAATCCGTAATTCTTTAATCTTTACTTTATATATCTTTATTTAATT
>USJG01000071.1 GCA_900554925.1 uncultured Lachnospiraceae bacterium | reverse complement strand
CTATATTATGCTGGATACTTTATACTACTTAAAAAAGGGAGGAAGAATAACACCGGCAGCCGCAGCAATAGGTACGATGCTGAAATTGAAGCCTGTACTTACGATTCAGGGAGAAAAACTGGATGCCTTTGCAAAGGCAAGAACAACCAGCCAGGGAAAATCAATCATGATCAATGCGATCAGAAACGACATGGAAAACAGATTTGGCGGGGTTAGCCCGGATAATATCTGGCTTGAGGTTGCCTATACCAAGGATAAGGAGGCAATGGAGCAATTTGTAGCGGAGCTTAAAAAAGAATTTCCGGGATTTGATATTGTGGCGAATCCCCTTTCCTTAAGCGTAGCCTGCCATATTGGCCCTGGCGCACTGGCAGTTGCCTGCTGTAAAAAGATTAAGTAGGATCGGCGGAATTTTCAGAAAGAGGTTTGTTTAGATGGCGAAAGAGGCGGTTTATGATGCCTCCAGTATTACTGTGCTGGAGGGACTTGAGGCGGTAAGAAGAAGACCGGGAATGTATATTGGCAGTGTCTCAACCAAGGGGCTTAATCATCTGATCTATGAAATAGTAGATAATGCAGTAGATGAGCATCTTGCAGGGCACTGTGATACCATCAGGGTAACACTTGAACCGGACGGTTCTGCAACCGTTGAAGATAATGGACGTGGGATTCCGGTTGGTATGCATGAAAAGGGAGTCAGTGCAGAACGACTGGTTTTTACAACGCTTCATGCAGGTGGAAAATTTGATGACTCTGCTTACAAGACAAGCGGAGGACTTCATGGAGTAGGTTCTTCTGTCGTAAATGCACTCTCCACATATTTGACTGTGCAGGTCAAAAATGGCGGATACATTTATGAAGATAAATACGAAAGAGGCAATCCGGCTGTAGAGCTGATTGACGGATTACTTCCTGTAATCGGAAAAGCCAAAGGAACAGGAACAAAGATTAATTTCCTGCCGGATGATACCATTTTTGATAAGACACGGTTTAAAGAGGATGAGATAAAGAGCAGATTACATGAAACTGCCTATTTAAACCCGAATCTTACCCTTATTTTTGAAGATAAAAGAAAAGAAGAAGCTGAGCATATTGAATATCATGAACCTGATGGGATCATAGGCTTTATTAAGGATATGAACAAGTCTGCGGAGAGCGTCTGCGATGTGATTTATTTCAAAGGGGAAAGTGAGGGAATCTCTGTAGAAGGAGCATTTCAGTATATTAATGAATTTCATGAAAATGTGCTGGGATTCTGCAATAATATTTATAATGCCGAAGGCGGTACTCATCTTACAGGATTTAAGACTGCCTTCACTAATATTATCAATACCTACGCAAGAGAACTGAATATTTTGAAAGAAAAGGACGCCAATTTTACAGGTGCTGATGTAAGAAATGGTATGACTGCAGTGATTTCCATTAAACATCCGGACCCCAGATTTGAGGGGCAGACCAAGACAAAGCTGGATAATCAGGATGCAGCCAAAATCGTTGCCAAGGTAACGGGCGACGAACTGGTACGTTTCTTTGACAGGAATCTTGAGACCCTTAAAAATATTATTGGCTGCGCGGAAAAGGCTGCCAAAATCCGTAAGACAGAGGAAAAAGCCAGAACCAATATGCTGACTAAACAGAAATTTTCCTTTGACTCTAATGGAAAGCTTGCAAATTGTGAATCCAGAGATGCTTCCAAATGCGAGATTTTTATTGTAGAAGGCGATTCTGCAGGGGGAAGCGCCAAGATGGCAAGAAATCGTGCCTATCAGGCAATTCTTCCTATTCGCGGAAAAATATTAAACGTGGAGAAAGCAAGCATTGATAAAGTCCTTGCAAATGCAGAAATCAAGACGATGATCAATGCCTTTGGATGTGGATTTTCTGAAGGCTATGGAAATGATTTTGATATTACGAAACTTCGCTACGATAAGATCATCATTATGGCCGATGCGGACGTGGATGGCGCCCATATTTCTACCCTGCTTTTAACTTTGTTTTACAGGTTTATGCCTGAGCTTATTTATGAAGGGCATGTGTATATTGCCATGCCTCCTTTATACAAGGCGATGCCCAGCAAGGGCGAGGAAGAATATCTTTATGATGATAAAGCCTTAGAGAAATACAGAAAACGCCACAAGGGGCCTTTTACACTGCAAAGATATAAAGGTCTTGGGGAAATGGATGCTTCCCAGCTTTGGGAAACTACTTTAAACCCTGAAACCAGAATCTTAAAGCAGGTGGAGATTGAGGATGCACGTATGGCATCAGAGGTAACAGAAATGTTGATGGGAACGGAAGTGCCTCCCAGAAAAGCATTTATTTATGAACACGCTACGGATGCGGAACTGGATGTTTAACGGATAGGAAAGAGGTAAGACGTGGGAACGAAGGTAGAAGAAAAGATCATTAAAACTGAGTATTCTGAGGTAATGCAGAAATCCTATATTGATTATGCCATGAGCGTAATCATTGCAAGAGCCCTGCCGGACGCCAGAGATGGTTTAAAGCCGGTACAGAGAAGAGTTCTGTATGACATGCATGAACTGGGAATCAAATATGATAAGCCTTATCGGAAAAGTGCGCGTATTGTAGGCGATACCATGGGTAAATATCATCCTCACGGCGACAGTTCCATTTATGAAGCACTGGTGGTTATGTCTCAGGATTTTAAAAAGGGCCTGCCACTGGTGGACGGGCATGGTAACTTTGGCAATATTGAGGGTGACGGCGCCGCCGCCATGCGTTACACGGAAGCAAGGCTTGAGCGCATTACCCAGGAAGCATTTCTCTCCGATCTGGATAAAGATGTAGTGGATTTTATTCCCAACTTTGACGAAACAGAAAAAGAACCTGCGGTTCTTCCTGTTAAGTTCCCGAATCTCCTTGTAAACGGTTCTGAAGGTATTGCGGTAGGCATGGCGACCAGTATACCGCCTCATAATCTTGGGGAAGTGATAGACGCGGTAAAGGCCTATATGATGGATGAGACCATCACGACAAGAGGGCTTATGAAGTATATGAAAGGACCTGATTTCCCTACCGGAGGTATCGTTACGAACAAGGATGAACTTCTGGATATTTATGAAACCGGTTCGGGTAAGGTGAAGGTTCGCGGAAAAGTAGATATTGAGAAGGGGAAAGCAGGAAAGACAAATGTGGTCATCAGTGAAATCCCCTATCCCATGATCGGTGCTAATATTTCCAAATTTCTTATGGATATAGCGGCTCTTGCCGAAACAAAAAAGACCGGGGATATTGTTGATATTTCCAACCAGTCCTCCAAGGAAGGCATCAGAATCGTTATTGAACTAAAAAAAGATGCCGATGTAGATAATTTTGTGAACATGCTTTATAAAAAGACACGTCTGGAGGATACCTTCGGTGTCAATATGCTTGCAATAGCAGATGGCAGACCGGAGGTTATGAGCCTTAGGGACATTATTAAGCATAATGTTGACTTTCAGTTTCAGGTAGCTGCCAGAAAATATACAACGCTGCTTGCAAAAGAGCGGGAAAAGAAAGAGATTCAGGAAGGGCTTATCAAAGCCTGCAATGTAATAGACCTGGTAATTGAAATTCTTAGAGGCTCTAAGGACAGAGCCATGGCTAAAGCATGTCTGGTAGAGGGTAAAGTGGACGGGATCAAGTTCCGTTCCAAGGAATCCAAAATTATGGCGGCGCAGCTTTGTTTTACGGAAAAGCAGGCAAACGCCATATTGGAGATGCGTTTATACAAGTTGATCGGTCTGGAATTGGAAGCACTGATCAATGAGCATGAAGAAACCATGGCAAATATTTACCGCTATGAGGATATTCTTGACAGACGTGATTCCATGGCTCAGGTAATCATTAATGACCTGGAAAAAATCAAAAGTTCTTATGCTGTCAGAAGAAAAACGGTGATTGAAAATATAGCGGAAGCTGTTTATGTGGAAAAGAAAGCAGAGGAGATGGAAGTGGTATTCCTTATGGACCGCTTCGGCTATGCCAGATGTATTGATATGGCTGCTTACGAGAGAAATAAAGAAGCTGCCGATTCAGAAAACAAGTTTGTGTTTCCCTGTAAGAACACCGGCAGAGTGTGCATTTTCACGAATACAGGACAGCTTCATACCATTAAGGTTATGGATATTCCCTTTGGAAAATTCAGGGACAAAGGAGTCCCCATTGACAATATCAGTAATTTTAACGGCGAAAAGGAAATTGCAATTGCTGCAGCAAGTCAGACCAGTCTAAATCTTTACAGAATGATTTTTGTAACCAGACAGGCAATGATGAAAGTGGTAGACGGCGGTGAATTTGATGTGGCCAAAAGAACTGTTGCCGCCACTAAGCTTAATGAGAATGATGAAGTCGTAAGCGTTGCGGTTTTAAGTGATCAGAAGCAGATCGTGCTTCAAAGTGCAGAAGGGTATTTCCTGAAATTTGGAGTAGAAGAAATTCCCGATAAGAAAAAAAATGCCATGGGCGTAAGAGGAATGAAGTTAAGTGGCAGCGATCATATTGATCATGTTTATTTTGTGCAAAGCGGTGTTCCCAAAACTATAGAATACAGGGATAAGCAAATTGACCTGAACAGGTTAAAATCAGCCAAAAGAGATGGCAGGGGCACCAAAGTCAGAGTATAAGGATAGGAAAGAAAAATGCGAGTAATAGCTGGAAGAGCCAGAAGCCTGAAATTAAAAACACCTGAAGGGACAGGTACAAGACCCACCACTGACAGAATCAAGGAAACTCTGTTTAACATGATCCAGGGGGAAATTCCGGGATGCGTTTTTATTGATCTGTTTGCAGGAAGCGGCGGTATTGGAATTGAAGCCTTAAGCAGAGGAGCGTCTCATGCTTATTTTGTAGAAAATGGAAAGGAAGCAATTTCCTGTATTTCGGACAATCTGTGCTTTACAAAATTTACTGATAGTGCTACACTGCTGAAACAGGAGGTTTTCAGCGCTCTTTCCATGATTCATGAAAAAGAAGCGGATATTATTTTTATAGACCCTCCCTATCAGGCGGGCTATGAGGAAAGAGTATTTCAGGCACTTAAAGCTCAGCCCTACGTGACAGAAAATACTTTGCTGATATTGGAGACAGAGCTTTGCAGAAAAATGGATTTCTTAAGTGAACTTGGATATGAGGTTATAAAAGAAAAAACATATAAATCCAATAAACATGTGTTTATAAGAAAAAGCAATTGAAGAAATAAGCTTATAATTTCAGAAAAGAGGATTGTGATGAAAGCAGCTATCTATCCCGGAAGTTTTGATCCGGTCACTTACGGGCACCTGGATGTGATCAGACGCGCGGCTGACATTTTTGACGAGCTTACAGTCAGCGTTTTGAACAATAAACTAAAGACTCCATTGTTTTCTGTGGAAGAACGTGTTAAGATATTACAGGAAGCAGTCAGGGATATCCCCAACGTAAAGGTGGAATCCTTCAGCGGACTTCTGGTGGATTATGCCAGATCAAGAAATGTCCATGTGGTTATCAGAGGACTGCGGGCGATCACTGACTTTGAATATGAACTTCAGAATGCACAGACCAATGCAAAGCTGTCGGACGGGGCATTAGATACCGTATTTCTTACAACCAGTCTGGAATATGCTTATCTCAGCTCCTCCAGCGTGAAGGAGATTGCAAGCTTTAATGGGGATATTTCCATGTGTGTACCTGATTTTGTAGCAGAGCTTGTGTATCATAAATTTGGATATGAAAGGAAATAAATGGGGGTAAGCGCATGAGCAGCAGAATCGAACAGTTGATTGATGAGATTGAAGATTATATTGACGGCTGTAAATACCAGCCTCTTTCAAACAGCAAGATTATTGTAAATAAAGAGGAAATAGACGAGCTTTTAAGGGAACTTCGCATGAAGACTCCTGATGAGATCAAACGGTATCAGAAGATTATCAGCAACAAGGAAGCTATTTTAAATGATGCCCGTGCCAAGGCGGAAGCGTTGATTAATGAGGCGACGATCCACACCAATGAACTTATTAATGAGCATGAGATCATGCAGCAGGCTTACGCACAGGCTAATGAGGTTGTAAAAATGGCAACCCAGCAGGCCCAGGAAATTCTGGATAACGCAACCACAGAGGCCAATAATATGCGTATGGCGGCTATGCAGTACACAGATGATATTCTTGCGAATGTGGAAAATCTCATGACGCAGACCATGAAAACCACTGCGGAGCATTATGAAAGCTTTATCGGCGCACTGAACCATTACAATGATATTGTAAATGCAAACAGAGTGGAATTAAATCCTCCGGAGGCAGATGAATATACAGGAGAGGATTTGCCGGAGACTTCTTCGGGAAATGGCAGCTCCGACAATCTGAATCTGGATTTAATTTAATTCATTATAAGTAAAGGCTGACCCGGCTTACCGCTAAAAGTAAGCCGGGTTTTTTGTATAACAGGAAATTCCTTCGGAACAGGATTCGGTCAGGTAATAGTTAATGTGAGGATCAGCATGAATCAGAATCGTTTAAACAAAAGTAAATTGAGGGTTATATTAAATGGGACAGGCATTTTTTGCGTGCTGGTAACAGTTTTTCTTTTTTTCTCATTTTCAGTTAAGGCAGAAGAATCGCTGGTGATTGTTATAGATCCCGGTCATGGAGGGGAAAATCTGGGTGCGGAATACGGGGAATACACGGAGAAGGATATGACCATGGTAACTGCCATGGCTATGAAGGAAGAACTTGAAAAATACGATCAGGTGACGGTTTATCTGACCCATGATACAGATATGGATATGAGCCTTGAGCAAAGGGCATTGTTTGCCAAAGAGAAAAATGCTGACTTTCTTTTCTGTCTGCATTTTAATATGTCGGATAAGCACGATCTTTTCGGAGCCGAAGTATGGGTGCCGGCTGGCGGAGAGTATTATGCCAGGGGCTATTCCTTTGCCCAGATTCAGATGGCGGAGCTGACCGGAATAGGGATGTATTCCAGAGGAATCAAGACCAGACTGAATGACAGGGGCGATAACTATTATGGGATATTGAGATATTGCTCCAGAGAGCAGGTGCCCTCTGTATTGATTGAGCATTGCCATCTGGATCATATAAAGGATCAGAAATTTTATCAGCAGGGAGAGGAACAGCTTAAGGAATTTGGACGTCTGGATGCCCTGGCTGTGGCAAAGTACTTCCGGCTCCGGTCGGAAACGCTGGGAGTAGATTACAGCGATTATCCGGTGCCGGAAACCACAGTTCCCTCCGGCATGGTAGCGCCTGATAAAACAGAGCCGGAGCTGTGCCATATTGAGGTGGCAGACATAAATAAAGAAACCGGAGAAATAACCATCAACATGGAGGCAGAGGATTCAGACAGCTATATTCTGTATTATAATTACAGCTATGACGGGGGAAATACGTACTCCATGCCGGAAGCATGGCCCAGAACAGACGCATGGAACCAATCAGATCAAACCTATACCTTTACCATAAAGGTGCCTTTTGATGAACAAATTGTATTGCGGGCCGGTGCCGGAAACGGATTTGATGTATGGACAGAGAGCAATGAAATTATTCTTGAAATCCAGGAAGAACAGGCTGACTCCCTTAAAATAGCAGAAACGGAGAATCTGGAGGATACCGCCCGGAATAAAGACGACACAGCCCCGGAGATCATACCTGTTGTGCTTATCATTTTGGGAATTTTCGGGTGTATGTTTTTTGTGGCGTTCTTTATGTCTAAAATGATATTCCAGTTAATAAGAGGTAATAAAAGACGGTAGCTGCTGTCAGGATCATTTTATGCATGATATATTCTGTAATGGATAAATCGGTATCCCTGATCATGCTGTAGGTCTGGACAATACAGGAAAAGCCGCCGAAAGGAAGAACACATAATACCCAAAGAGGCGCCCTGTTTTTAAGAAGGCCGATGCCGCCTGTAATTTCAAGCAGACATCCGGCCCCTCCTGTAAGTATTGTCCCGGTTTCAGCATCAACAGGAAGGATATGGACTGCAAGCCAGGGAAGAATAAATAATAGATTAAAAAAGATCATGTAGCCTCCTAATTTGGCTATGCTGGCAAGGGAACCAAACACGGACTCGTCCAGCGCCTTAAGTAAAGGCAGGGAGGTATTATAAGCAGGCTGTAAGCGTCCGGAGGGTGGAATATCCTTTTGGTAGATGACATAACGCAAAAACAGGCCATAAAGGAAGGGCAGCCCATACATGGCAAATAAATAAGGAGCCCTGCCGCTTAATTTAAGAGTTGGCAGTACAAAGCTTAAAAAATAAACAGGGCCTATGTTATTACAGAAGGAAAGCAGGAGAGAGGCTTCGGATTTTGTGATTTGTTTTTGCTCATAAAGCTGGGCGGCCACATGGGCACCCATTGGAAAACCGCATAAGAATCCGATGACGATACCGTAAATACACTGGGAGTTTAGCCTGAAAAGCTTTCCTAATATGGGATTTAACAGCTTAACAAAGGAAGCGGTCAGATTCATGCGGATCATGATGCCGGAAAGAACCATAAAAGGAAAAAGGGTGGGTATCATTCGCTCAAACCAGAGATTTAAGCCATTTAAAGAAAAAGAAAGGCAATCTGAGGGAAAAGATAAAATAATTGCAGTGAGTAAAAATGCAAGAATCGTGTAAATATAAAATTTTAGTTTCATGATAGGCTCTTTTCCCGATTTGTGTTATGATAATATTTATGAGAATTGACAGATTATTATGCGAAATGAATATAGGCTCCAGAAGCCAGGTAAAAGAGCTGATAAAAAAGGGACAGGTTTGTGTTGACGGCAAAATAATCAAAAAACCGGAAACCCATGTGGATGAGTACAGTGCTGTGGTTACCTGTCAGGGAAAAGAATACAAATATTCCCCTTATGTTTATTATATGATGAACAAACCCCACGGCGTAATCACGGCAACATGGGATGAAAAGGAGCAGACAGTTCTGGATGTGCTGCGCCATGAACTTTTAAAAGACTGCCATGGAGACCTTGCCGGTATTCCCTTAAAGGATATTTTTCCAGTAGGGCGTCTGGATAAGGATACGGTGGGACTTTTGCTTTTAACCAATAACGGAGAGCTGGCCCACAGTCTGCTTTCTCCCAAAAAGCACGTGCCTAAGAAATATTTTGTGAGAACGGATAAACCCATCAGCAGTGAAATGATAAAATGCCTGGAGGAAGGCGTGATGATAGGCCCGGAGGAAAAAACACTGCCTGCGGTCCTGGAAGACTGGTCAGGAAGTCAGTGCTGTATCACGATCACTGAGGGAAAATATCATCAGGTAAAACGAATGTTCCATGGGGTGGGGGCAGAGGTTGTTTTCTTAAAGCGTTTGTCTATGGGAACCCTTACGCTGGACGAAGGTTTAAGGGAGGGACAGATACGAAAGTTAAAACAGGAAGAGGTTAATGCATTATGCTCAAAGATATAGAAGCGGTATTGTTTGATTTAGATGGCTCATTGGTAGACTCCATGTGGATTTGGAGAGATATTGATATTGAATACTTAAGTAAATTTGGAATTTCCCTGCCGGAGCAGCTCCAGGCTGATATTGAAGGCATGAGCTTCACGGAAACAGCAGTTTATTTTAAGAAAAGATTCAAGATACCGGATTCGGTGGAACAGATCAAAGAGGACTGGAACCGTATGGCATGGGACAAATATACCCATCATGTCCCATTAAAAAGGGGAGCAAGAGAATTTGTGGAATACTGCCATGAAAATGAAATCAAGCTTGGAATCGCAACCAGCAATTCCAGAGAGCTAGTAGAAAATGTAATTGGTGTTCACGGGCTGATGGATTATTTTGACAGTATCGTCACAGGGTGTGATGTAGAGAAAGGAAAGCCGGCTCCCGATGTCTATTTGGAGGCGGCAAAAAGGTGTGGTACGGATCCTGTGAAATGTCTTGTTTTTGAAGATATTGTTCCTGGCATTTTAGCAGGCAAGTCGGCGGGAATGAAGGTCTGCGCCGTGGAGGATGCCTATTCCCGGCATCAGGATGTTGAGAAAAAGAGACTTTCAGATTATTTTATCACAGATTATTTTGATATTGTGGCAGGACTTTAGGAGGTTTCGTTGAAAGATGGTTTTTTGCCTGTTTCCAGACAGGATATGACAGACAGAGGAATTGAGCAACTGGATTTTGTATATATTATCGGAGATGCCTATGTGGATCATCCCTCCTTTGGACATGCCATTATCAGCCGTATATTAGAGGCCCATGGCTATCATGTGGGAATTATTTCCCAGCCGGACTGGAGAGATGAAAACAGCATTGCCATATTGGGAAAGCCCAGACTTGCCTTTATTGTTTCAGGCGGCAATATGGATTCCATGGTAAACCATTACTTTGTATCTAAAAAAAGACGTCCCAAAGATGCCTATACCCCTGGCGGAGTGATGGGAAAACGTCCGGATTATGCCACCGTCGTATACGGAAATCTGATCCGCCGGAAATATAAAGATGTTCCTGTCATCATCGGCGGAATTGAAGCAAGCCTTAGAAGGCTGGCCCATTATGATTATTGGAGCAATTCCCTGAAGCGGTCGATCCTTTTAGATAGTCAGGCAGATTTAATTTCTTATGGCATGGGAGAACGTTCTATTGTAGAAATTGCTGACGCTCTTGATGGCGGAATTGACATTAAGGATATTACCTATATTGCGGGAACCGTTTATAAGACCAGGGATATTTCCGGTATTATGGGATTTGCAGATGAAAAATATAATGCGATCCTGCTTCCCGGATATGAGGAAATGAAAGCAGACCCCCGAAAATATGCAGAAAGCTTTGGAATACAGTATCAAAATACGGATCCTTTTACCGCAGGAACCCTTGCAGAAGAATATTGCGGCGGCATTTATGTGGTTCAGAATCCACCGCAGAAGCCTCTTTCCACAGAGGAAATGGATGAGGTTTATGATTTGCCTTATATGAGGACTTATCATCCTTCTTATGAGGAAAAAGGCGGTGTGCCCGCCATATCGGAAATTAAATTTTCGCTGATCAGCAACAGAGGCTGCTTTGGAGGCTGCAGCTTTTGCGCGCTCACCTTTCATCAGGGTAGGATCGTACAGGTCAGAAGCCATGAGTCCCTATTAAAAGAAGCAGAAAGGATGATTAAGGACCCGGATTTTAAAGGCTACATTCATGACGTAGGCGGCCCTACTGCTAATTTCAGGCATCCATCCTGTGA
>USJG01000070.1 GCA_900554925.1 uncultured Lachnospiraceae bacterium | reverse complement strand
TCTTTCTTCCTATGTTATAATTTAATTATTTTACCACTTTTGAAAAAGAAAGTAATACCCTGTTATAATGTTTACAAATATTTTGTGGTATTTTCATATTTTATTCTAAATGTTAATACATTATTTATAAATTGACATTATTACTTCTATCCTTTATTATTATATCAATGTAAAAGTTAAAATTCTTACGAAGGGAGAGCTAAGAAAATGGAAAGTAGTTATGATACATTATATGCCGCAGTGGGAACCAGCTTTTTTATGGTATATACATTTATACTTCTGGCGGTTGCAATTTTGACGATTGTGGCAAATTGGAAGTTGTTTGTAAAAGCCGGCAAACCGGGATGGGCATGTATCGTTCCTTTTTATGGACAGTATTGTCTGTTTGACCTTGCCTGGGGCAACGGTTGGTTATTTTTACTTACCTTTGTGCCCTGTGTGAATGTCATCGTCATGATCATGATGTACTTTAAGCTTGCCAAAGCATTTGGCAAGGGTACCGGATTTGGATTTGGATTATTATTCTTAAATACCATCTTCATTTTAATCCTTGGTTTTGGCGACGCTCAGTATGTCGGTCCCCAGCAGTCATAAAACTAAATAACCTGTTACATAGCAGGGACCGCCATTAATCAATGTCATTAAATTAAGAGTCAGACTTCGGTTTGGCTCTTAACTTTTATCAGTTTGATTCATTACAACAAAAAAATGGGTACTACCATGTTAGCGGTTACCACACAGGCAACTTATGTTTTAAATATTCACACACTAACATGGGTTTACATACCCATTACTATTCTATGTTTATTCTACTATGAAATATTATAAAAAATCTATATTTTTTCATTCAGATGAATCTTTTCCACCACAAACTGATAATCCCCATCATTTTCACAGGCAATATCAATCTCAAATTCATTTCCCACCGCCATGCGAACGGAAGAATATGCGGAAAGGTAGACTTCAATTTCTTCTCCCTTTTTTAGAGTGTCGGAAGGATCATGGCAGATAATCACTGTGTAGACTGTTCCCAAAAGTGAACTTCCCTCCGTTTTATAAGCATTGTTGTCTTCCTTTATTACCTGAACGGTTACATTTTTCAGGACATTAGCTGTCGTTTCCTGTTTCTTTTCTTCCATGCTCATTGCACCGGAAGCTGTTTCCGTTTCTGCCATTGCCCTGGTCAAATCTGCTGTTTCAGACTCTTCTGGGGCATTTTCCGTCCTGACTCCGGCTTCTGCCATGTCATATACTTCTTCAGTAGCCGCCTCCGTTGACATATCATTTGTTTCTTCGATTGTCTCCGCCGCTGACATATCATATGCCTCTTCGCTGGCCTCTGTGGTCGCATATGCTTCCTGTTCGGCTTGTGTCACAGAAGCGGAATTTTTACTATCCATCTGACCAAGCAGCAGCCATGCAGGCAGAATGAACAAAAGACACAGGACCGCTGCTACCAGTCCTCCGTATCTTTTAAGAAAAATTGTGATTGAGGCTTTATTTTCCGGTGCGGATTTTTCTGTAAGTCCGGCTTCAATCCGATCCCACAAGTCCGGGATTTCATTTTGTGCCAATTCTATGTATTCTTTTTCAAAATCCTTACTCATATCCACACCTCCTTAATTTCTTAATTGCGTTCTGGTACTTCCAGGTAACAGTGCCCATTGGAATATCCATAGCCGCCGCTATTTCCTTAAAAGTCATCTCACCAAGCACTTTCAGGCTGACTATCTGACGCTCTGATGGTTTTAAGGTTTCAAGTGCCTGCTTTATGGTCATATCGCTGACCACCTGCTGTTCTACTTTGCTTTCTTTTCCTTCTGCCAATACCGGGGTTTTCCGTTTTTCTTCCTCCGGCTCTTCCCCCAGATCCTGCATCAGCGCAGTCAGCTCTTCCTTCTTGTGTTTGCGCAGAAAATCAACCGCCATGTTTCTGGCCATAGTGGCCAGGTATCCCTTATGACCATTACCAGGTTTAAACTGCTCTGCCTTATCCCACAGCCTGATAAAAAACTCACTGGTCACATCCTCTGCATTTTCCCTGTTTTGCAGCACTTCATAGACGATCCGGTAAATATACCCTGCATAATTTTCGTAAATCTCTTTTAATCCGGTTTTATCTCCCTGTACCATCCGTGCTACAGCATTTTCAAATTGCTGCTCGTTCACGAAAGCCTCCCTGTTCCCACAGCCGGAAAATTTCCTTCCTTCTTTGATACGAATCGGCTGTGTCCTTCTTATGGAAAATAAGTTGCTTTATTATACAACAAGATTTTCTATACAGATTCGAGTGTCAAAAGGTGCTTAGTAAATTTGGAATAGGCACATTCTAAAAGCACCTTTTGACACCCGAATTCTATACGCTTAAAAAGCTGCTGCCAATGTACACAATTCTTACGCCAGCAGCAGCTTTTCTTTTCCCTGTCCTATTTATGATTGATATGAGATCTTATTTTACAATGCCTTAATTCTGTCCACCGCTTCTACGGTATTTTCATAGCTGCCAAATGCTGTCAGTCTGAAATAAGTTTCTCCGCTGGGTCCGAAGCCTGAACCCGGAGTTCCTACTACGTTTGCCTTTTCAAGCAGATAATCAAAGAACTCCCAGCTTGTCATGCCATTCGGTGCTTTCAGCCAGATATAAGGAGCATTTACGCCGCCAGATACGGTATAACCGGCACTCTTTAATCCCTCTAAAATATATTTTGCATTGTTCATATAATAAGCAACCTGTTTCTTTAGTTGCGTTTTTCCTTCTTCAGAATATACTGCTTCTCCGGCACGCTGTACGATATAAGGGGCCCCATTATACTTGGTTCCATGTCTTCTTGCCCAGAGAGAATGAAGGGAAACCTCTCCACACTTTAAGTCTTTGGGAACAACGGTATATCCCAGACGCACACCTGTAAATCCTGCGTTCTTGGAGAAAGAATGAAGCTCGATGGCACAGGTTCTTGCACCAGCGCATTCATAAATGGAATGGGGGACATCCTCCTCGGAAATATATGCCTCATAAGCTGCGTCATAAATGATCACAGCTCCTACCCTGTTTGCATAGTCGACCCATTCCTGAAGCTGGGCCTTTGTAATGGTAGAGCCAGTAGGATTATTGGGGAAGCACAGATAGATAATATCCGGGGTTTCCTCAGGAATCTGAGGCGCAAAATTATTCTCTGCCGTGCAGGGCATATAGATTACATCACTCCATGTTTCCTTAACACTGTCGTATGTGCCGGTTCTTCCTGCCATAACATTGGTGTCCACGTATACAGGGTACACCGGATCGCACACTGCAATCTTATTGTCCACACTGAAAATTTCCTGAATATTTCCGGAGTCACACTTTGCACCGTCAGATACAAAAATCTCATCTGCCCCAATATCGCATCCTCTTGCCTTATAGTCATTGTCGGCAATGGCGTTTCTTAAAAACTCATAACCAAGATCAGGTGCATAGCCTTTAAAGGTCTCCGCCCTGGCCATCTCGTCTACCGCTCCATGAAGAGCTGTGATAACAGCCGGCGCCAGCGGCTGAGTTACATCGCCGATTCCGAGGCGGATAATCTTTTTATCCGGATTGGCTGCCGCATAAGCATTTACCTTTTTAGCAATGGTTGAAAACAAGTAGCTTCCCGGAAGCTTTAAGTAGTTGTCGTTGATTTTGAACATTTTGTTCTTCCTCCTGTTTTATGACTTTTCTATATTGTACATTCACCTTCAAATACAGTGGCGGCCGGGCCGGTCATATATACCAGATTTGCCTCTCTGTCCCACTGAATCTGTAAATTTCCACCTAATAGTTTAACAGTAACCTTCTCCTTAGTCAAACCATTTAAGATGCAGGCCACCGCAGCAGCACACGCTCCTGTACCGCAGGCTAAGGTTTCTCCTGTTCCCCGTTCCCATACACGCATCTCTACTGTTTCCTCATCCAGTACCTTAACAAATTCCGTGTTGATACGGTTCGGAAAACGAACATGGTTTTCAAAAAGAGGCCCTGTTTTTTCGAGGGGAAAAGATGACACGTCATCCACAAAAATTACTGCATGGGGATTTCCCATTGACACGCATGTCATTTCATACACTTTATCTCCCACTTCGATGGGCTCTGCAATAACTTCTTCCCTGCTGTCAGAAATCACGGGAATATCTGATGCTTTCAAAATAGGGGAACCCATATTGACTTTAACAGTCGATACTTTTCCATCCTCAACGAAAAGTTCAAGATACTTAATTTTCCCACAACTAATAATACTGAGCGAGGTTTGATCTGTAAGCCCCTTATCATAAACAAATTTTGCCACGCAGCGGATTCCGTTTCCGCACATTTCCGCTCTGGAGCCGTCCATATTGTACATTTCCATCTCAAAATCAGCTTCCCCGGATGGATTGATAAAAATAACGCCGTCTCCGCCGATTCCAAAATGTCTGTCACTTAAACGCCTTACAAGCTCCGGCTTTTGATCCTGTGGAATCTTTTCCTTCCCGCCGTCCACATAAATATAATCGTTGCCGCACCCATGCATTTTCGTAAACTTCATATCATCAACCAACCCTTTCTGCTGTTATTTTGTTTTATTCTACCACATTTTTCTCAATATCATTATAGCTTTTATTGCGGGTAGGTATGCAAAAAATGCTTTGTAACTCTTTCCATGTATTTCTCTTACTGTTCTTTTGCATACTTTGTAAAATAATTTTCTGCCTGTTTTTCCGTCAGTTTGAATCTTATCTCCAATTTTTCCAGAATCCGTTCCCTTACTGTTCCCTCCTCCAGATTATCCAGTATCAAAGCCTCTATGCCTTTCTCTATTCCTTTCTCTATACCTGTTTTTTCTCCATCACTCCATATCATTTCACCTAATACTGTCATACTGAACGCCTCCTTAATCTCACTCAGTTCTGTTTTTTCCAGAAATTTGCAGGCAAATGTATATAATACTGCCTCCATATGCTGCTTATCTTCCTCCGCTAATGTTTCCCTTTCTGCATTAATAATCTTTTCAGCCTCTAAAATCCGGTCTTTGATACTGCTTTTTCCCGACATCAACGGTACCAGAAGAAGCGGTGCCAGGTCCTCCTTTAAAAGTCTTCCCTTACCTGCTTTTGCTTTTAATTTCTTAATTAAAATGTCAGCATTTTTCTGCTTCATCTCCAGCGGAATTATCTGATAAACGTTAATTCCATCATCTAACTTACTATGTATTTTCTTTGCCGCCCCAGAGCATATCACGTAAGTTGTCACTGGTTTTTTATAAACCATTCCGGTATACGCATCATAAGAACGAAATCTCCGCAGATCGTCTTCTGTAATCTCAACACTTTCAAACTCAAAGTGTGCTAAGGTTCCGTCCTCCATTTCAAAGAGAATATCTTCGCTTGCCCTTACTGCCTCAAGCCGAATCTGCTCTGTAGGCAGCAGCCGCAGAATTTTTCGGTCAATTTTGAAATATGGTAAGAGTTCCTGTCCGAAATACATACTGGCGCTTTTTAGTGCCTTATCCTCCAATTGAGATTTGGAATATCCATTGGTCATACAGCTCCTTTCCAGCCATATGAGAAAGCATCTCTACTTTTATTATAAGTCAAAAATCATCTTCAGGCAACGTACTGTTATTTTTTCATCGGTTTGTCGTTTTATTTTTCTTTTGTTAGTTTTAAATGGAATTGTCGCCCGAAATAGGCAAAATATGCATAATTACCTGTGTTAGATATGCGATAGATTCCGAAGTACAGATGTCTTCTCATAAAATCCATCACCTGAAGTGTTGTCATTGTAACAAATATTGAAGGGATTTGCAATAGCAAATGACCGCTGCCTGCAAATCCCTTTTTTATTCCACTACCAACTGATGGTGACCTTAAATAAATCTCCATCAATCTCCACTCTCATCCTTCCTCCCTGCAGTTCCACAAAGCTTCTTGCAATTGCCAGGCCAAGCCCGCTGCCCTCTGTATTTCGTGAACTGTCACCCCGTACAAAGCGCTCGGTCAGATCCTCCGGCACAATATTAAGCTCTGCGGCAGATATATTTTTAAGTTCAATGCTAATCCCCTTTTCCGTCTTTTCCGCGTTCACATAGACTCTGGTATGGGGCATGGCATATTTAATGATATTTATATAAAGATTTTCAAATACCCGATAGGTTTTCTGGCTGTCTAACTGAAGGATCACCTTTTCCTCCGGCAGTTGGAAACGGAAGATTAAATCTGCCTCCTCCACCTTGTCTTCATATTCCAGGTATACCTGGCGCATCAGATTACAGATATCCACATCTACAGGATTTAAAGTAATATTTCCACTGCTTGCCTTGCTCACCTCGAATAAATCCTCTATAAGAAATTTCAGTCTTGCGGATTTTCTTTTAAGCACATCAAGGTACTCTTTTCTCTGCTCCTGTGTGATTGCTTCCTCCTCCAAGAGCTCAACATAAGTTGTGATCGCAGTAAGAGGTGTTTTTAAATCATGGGAAACATTGGTGATCAGTTCTGTTTTCATCCTCTGGCTCTTTACCTCTTCCTCCACTGCCGCCTTAAATCCATCCTGAATTTTGGAAAGCTCCTCCTTATAAGATTCAAAAATCCCCCAATCCTTATCAAACTCTGTCTGTAAATTGCCATTGGCAATGGACCGGGTAGCGTCAAAAAGCTTGCGATACTGCTGCTGTATCTTTTGTATGTATTTCCTTAAAGCAATATAAAGTACAATACTGTAAATAACCAGCGCTGCCCATCCGAACATCCACATACAGCAGACCGCTGCAAGGAAAATAAAATTGATGACTACCAGCTTCCGGATCGTTTTATCTGCTTTTTCTCCCAGATCCACATGAAGAATTTCTTCTTTGAATTTATTGGCCTTTTCCTTGCAATATCCTGTCATACCAAGCCAGCATTTTCGTATCAGGCTTCTTTCCCTTAAAAACTCTCTGATTCCCAGAACAGACGCTTCTCCCAAAGAGGTGACCAGATAATACCACATGCCAAATACAAAAAACAGTACTATCACATTAATAAGCTCGGTAAAAACAGGATATATCCTATCTGGAACGTAGGGCACATATTTTAAATATACCTCGTTAAAATGCCCTCTGTTTGTGTAATTTACCAGGCTGACAATATTTTCCACACCAAAAAACCATATGATGATGGCAACAATACTAACCTCAGCGTGCAGCTTTACTCCGGATAATGTATGCAGGCAATACTTTTTGGTCCGGGGTAAAATCAGGGCAAATACTGCCAATACGCAAAGGAAAATACGCAGAATATCTACCGTGCCCGCGCTATAATAGGAATACCATTCTTCCCATCCCTTAGTCTGAACCATGTTGCTGCTTTTCGCCCCATTTAAAAGGGTTTCCTGCTGCTCATAAGTAAGGGCAAAGATGTAGGTCGTATTTCGAGGTGTGCTTGAGACTGTAACCGTTTCTTTTCTTATATTATTATCACTGTCATGATAATAAATGCTGCCGTCTGCATAAACCGCATCATAGTTAATTCCAGACCAGAAAAGAGACCATATCCGGCTGCTTTTCATCACCACCTGCGCGCTCTTTAACAGTTCATCCGGATTTTTCCCCTTAACAGCCACATGCTCCAGATTTCCGGCATTGTCATAAGATACTTTCACATAGTAGGCATAAGTATCATTCAACTTCTCATCGGCCTCCTGGGTTGCCAGTTTTTCCAGCTCGCGCCCTGTATTTTTAATTTTCTTTCCTGTTAAATTGTCGATAACACAATAGTCCATCTCCTGTGCCAGGCCATTTTGCATCTCTTCTCTTAAAACAGAAAACAGATTGGCGATCCGTTCTCTGGACATCTGGCCAAAGCTTCCTATACCGCCATAGGTTTCTTCCCAGAATTCCGTATCAGCTAAGCCTTCCAGCACTTCTTCCTCCACTTTCGAAACCAGCGTATCTTCCGTTTTTAAATACAAATCCGCGTATTCTGCTTTTTCTCCGGTGACAGCCTCTGTAATATCTTTATAAAGGACACAGCTTCCATCATACAGCTTGTACAGGAAATCCTGGCTTCCCAGTGTATCTACATCATAATTTGCCGCCTGCTTTTCAAAAACAGGGTACATCATCCGATACCCCAAAACCGCTGTCATGATTAAAGCTGCCGCTATAAAAAAACTGAATTTTTTACTGCCTGTCGATTTTATATCCAACGCCCCACACCACCTTTAAATATTTTGGTTCCTTCGGGTTAATCTCAATTTTTTCCCGAATTTTTCTCACATGCACCATGATCGTATCTGTATTGATCGCCTGTTCGTTCCAGACTCTCTCATAGATTTCCTCCGCACTGAATACCCTGCCCGGATTTTTCATAAGCAGCAGCAGAATCTTAAATTCCAGCGGCGTCAGCTTTACCGGTTTCCCATCCACAAAAACCTCCACCGTCTCCTCATTTAACTCCAGGCCGCCAATGGTATAAACCTTTTCATTTTCCTTTTTTTCTCCTACCGCCTGCAAAAATTTTTCATAACGCCGCAGATGGGAATTCACTCTTGCTAGCAGCTCCATAGTAGTAAAAGGCTTGGTCACGTAATCGTCGGCTCCCATGTTAAGTCCCATGATCTTATCTACTTCCTCAGATTTGGCTGACAGCATGATCACCGGAAACTCTAAGCCCTTTTCCCTGATTTTCATCATCATTGTTATTCCATCCATCCTTGGCATCATCACATCCACGATTGCCAGATGGATTTCCTCCTGCTCTATTCTTTCAAGGCCCTCTATGCCGTCTGATGCCTGAAACACAATATATCCCTGATTTTTCAGATAAATCTCAATTCCCTCACGAATTTCCCTGTCATCCTCAACAATTAAAATATGGTATGCTTTCATGCTTGAACTGCTCCTTCTCCCACCTGTTCCATATGGCCTGCCTGTAAATTGCTTCCGCATCATGTGCAATCTTTTCGCAGTCGTACTTTTGTGCTGTTTCAAAAGCTCCCTGGCGCAAAATATCTATTTCCTTCTTTTCCAGAATATCCATTAGCTTCAAAACGAAATCCATTTCTGACACCTCTGTCATATATCCGTTTATTCCATTTATTACCACATCCTCTGTACCTGTAGCCTTGAGCGCAATGACAGGTGTGCCGGCCGCCATTGACTCAAGCAGTACGATTCCCTGGGTCTCTGATAAGGAGGGAAACAAAAACAGGTCTGATGCATGGCAGTAATTCTTAATCTCCTGATTCGGTACCCTTCCCACAAATATAATCTCCTCTTTCATTCCAAAAGCATCTGCCTTTTTTCTAAGTTCTTTCCGCTGTGGGCCATCACCAATAAGTGCCAGCCTGAAACTACTGCCGCAGGCATCTTTATATTTTTTCATACACCGAAGCAGAAATTCAAGATTTTTTTCCTTTGCCAGTCTTGCAACCGTGCAGAAAAGATACTTTTTATCCCCCATAAGCTCTCTTCTCAATTCATCTGCCCGCTCCTTATCGGGATAAAAGCTATCCCCGGTCAGTCCCGTAGGCAGCACTCTGATTTCTGTTCCGGGCTGTATCTGTTCCAAATATTCCTTCATCGAGGAAGTGGGCGCTATCACCATATCGCAATGTCTGGTATAGCTCCTTATGTAGGCCGGCATGATGCTTTTTAACCTTGAAAGCCCAATATAATGCAGATACTGTTCATACCTTGTATGATAGGTAAATACCAAAGGCACATGATATTTCCATGACAAATAAAGGGCTGTCCTGCCTATCAGCATAGGATGATGTACATGGATCACATCAAAATTCCCTTCTTTAAAGCTGCGCTCTATTTTCCCATCCAGGCTGTTCGGCACCGAAAACCCTCCTGATACTCCGCGCAGGAGCGCCTTATATCTGACCACATCCGGCTCTGCCTCCTGCGCATCATAACTGGGCGCAAAAATTACCACCTCGTGTCCCTGCTTTCTTAAGCTGTCTGACAGTCTTTCTATGGAAACAGGCACCCCGGCCACAAAAGGCTTATAATTGTTGGTCATCATTGCAATTTTCATTTCCCCATCCCCCTCCTATACCAGATAACTGACGATGGCATCGCCCAGATAGTACCCTGCCCCTACAAAAAGCAGGTTCCATAAACATATCCCCAGTGCGGAGCTTATGGTATATTTTATCAGATTCATCTTTGATACTCCCGCCGGTATGGAAATCAAAGTTCTTACCATGGGAATCAGTTTGCTGCAAAAAATACCCACAACCCCCTTTTCCCTTATCCATGCAAGCTTCTTTTCTATGGCCGGCCTCTGCCTTGGAAATCTGTTTAAATACTTTTGCAGAAACAAATCTCCCCCTTTATATCCCAGATAATATAAAATCAGACTTCCGGTCAGGCCTGCTGCCACTGTAATGATAAACGCCGATATAAACCCTATGTTGCCTCTGGCTGCCCACACACCTGCAAGGGGCATAATTACCCCTGCCGGAAATCCCGGTAAATTTAAGTATTCCAGCAGCACGATCACAAAAATGGCAATGCCTCCATATCTTGTAAAATACTGCATGATCACATCCATTGTCATTGAAATCCACCCCTTTCTTAATCCGTCATATTACACCTTGCAGTCTATTCTCCATTTCGGTAGCTGCAATACATATTTATTTATATAACGGATTACAAAAAGAGAATACTGCAAAAACCTAAATAACTTCATGGGATAATTCTTAAGAACTTCTAAAATTTACAGGATTCGGGTGTCAAAAGGTGCTTTTAGAAATTGCTTAATGGCTGTAGTTGCTTCAGAAGCGATATGCCAGTGGTATAATACAATTCTTGTAGTTTCCCATGATTTTTTCTCGCTACAAATCATGGGAATTACAGCTTTTCTCAAAAACGCATGATTATTTTTTGCAAAAATTAATGTGAAAAGTGACATTTATGATATGCACATGAAAAAGATATAAAAATAATAATGGTATGAGTATGGTTTTATGTTTTTAACATTATCCTGAAGAAATAAGAAAAAAGTATTTTTATACAATCATGGATCCACCCCTCTGCTCAGAGTTCTGTTCAATCACATCCTTCACTTTTCCCATACGCTGGTCAAGATTTGCGCTTTCTTCTGCGCAGTTTTTCAGTTCTTCATAAAGCATGTCCGACAGCTCTTTGCTTAAATTTTTCTTGTATCGCATGCGATGCTCAAGGCTCGCCCAAAAATCCATTGCTATTGTGCGG
>USJG01000069.1 GCA_900554925.1 uncultured Lachnospiraceae bacterium | reverse complement strand
CACCTGCTTAATGGCAGAGCACCTGTTGACTCCGTCAGGCCCCACGATCAGCCTGTCTAATTCTTCGCCGCCCTCACCGGAATTAGAACGTCCATGCAGACGGTTCATTGCAATTGCCATAGTCTCATGGGCTTCCTTGGAAATGGAACCGTAAGACATAGCTCCTGTCTTAAATCTGGTCACGATCGATTCAACGCTTTCAACCTCTTCAATAGGCACTCCCTTTTTTGGATAATTGAAATCCATAAGTCCGCGCAGATTCTTTACAGATTCCTCGTCATTGACCAGGGCTGTATACTGCTTAAACATCTCATAATCACCACGCCTGGTAGATTCCTGGAGCAGATGGATGGTAGCCGGATTGTAAAGATGCTCCTCCGCGCCGCTTCTCATCTTGTGATGTCCAAGGCTGTCTAAGGTCAGATCATTGGCAAGTCCCAGAGGATCAAATGCCTGGGAATGCAGAGCGTCAACCTGTTTTTCAATGTCTTTGATGGTAATGCCGCCTACCCGGCAGACGGTGTGGGGGAAGTACTTATTGATCACTTCCCTGTCAATACCAATGGCCTCGAAAATCTGAGAGCCTTCATAGGACTGGATCGTGCTGATACCCATTTTCGATGCAATTTTAACAATACCGTGAAGAATTGCATTATTGTAGTCCTCCACTGCCGCATAATAATCTTTGTCCAGCATATGGTTATCGATCAGTTCCTTTATGGATTCCTGTGCCAGGTAAGGATTGATGGCACAGGCGCCATACCCCAGCAGAGTGGCAAAATGGTGTACTTCTCTGGGCTCGCCTGACTCTAAGATCAGGGCTACGCTGGTCTTTTTCTTGGTTACGACCAGATGCTGATTAAGGGCAGAAACTGCAAGCAGGGAAGGAATTGCCACGTGGTTTTCATCCACGCCTCTGTCAGAAAGCACCATAATGTTCACGCCGTCTCTGTAAGCACGGTCTACCTCTACAAACAATCTGGCAATGGCACGCTCAAGGCTGGTATTCTTATAATAGGTAATGGGAATAACCTCTACCTTAAAGCCCTCCTTCTTCATACTCTTAATTTTCATTAAATCTGTGTTGGTTAAAATCGGGTTATTGATCCGAAGCATATTGCAGTTCTTCGGCATTTCCTCCAGAATATTTCCATCGGTTCCAATGTAAACGGTGGTAGAGGTCACAACTTCCTCTCTGATAGCGTCAATAGGAGGATTGGTTACCTGTGCAAATAACTGTTTAAAATAGTGGAACAGAGGATGGTGGGTCTTGCTTAAAACAGGCAGCGGCGTATCTACTCCCATAGCTGCAATGGCTTCCCCGCCATTTTTTGCCATTGGAAGGATGCTGGTCTTAAGTTCCTCATAGGAGTAGCCAAACGCCTTCTGCATCCGCTGTCTTTCTTCATAAGTAAATTCAGGCACTCTCTCATTGGGAATCTTTAAATCATGGAGATGTACCAGATTGCTGTCCAGCCATTCCCCGTAAGGCTGCCTGGAAGCATAGGTTTCCTTCAGTTCATCATCATCTATCACCTTTCCCTGAACGGTATCTACTAACAGCATCTTGCCGGGGCGGAGCCTTTCTTTTACCAGAATTTTAGCAGGATCAATGTCAAGCACGCCTACCTCGGAGGAAAGGATCAGCTGATCTTCATCTGTGATCATATATCTGGAAGGACGAAGTCCGTTTCTGTCAAGCACCGCTCCCATAATATCTCCATCGCTGAACAAAATGGAGGCCGGCCCGTCCCAGGGTTCCATCATAGTAGCGTAATACTGATAAAAATCCTTCTTGTGCTGAGACATGGTCTTGTTATTCGCCCAGGGCTCCGGAATCGTGATCATCACTGCAAGTGGCAGATCCATACCGCTCATAACCAGAAACTCCAGGGTGTTATCTAACATGGCCGAATCGGAACCGGAGGCATTTACTACAGGAAGCACCTTATGAAGCAGTCCATGCAAATGCTCTGACTCCATATTTTCTTCACGCGCCAGCATTTTGTCTGCATTACCTCTGATAGTATTGATTTCTCCATTGTGAACCATAAAGCGGTTTGGATGGGCACGCTCCCAGCTGGGATTGGTGTTAGTAGAAAATCTGGAATGAACCATAGCAATTGCTGATTCGTAATCCTTATCCTGAAGATCCAAAAAGAAGGTGCGAAGCTGGCCCACCAGAAACATTCCCTTATATACAATGGTTCTGCTGGACAGAGACACCACATAGGTATTATCCGAGGACTGCTCAAACACACGCCTTGCCACATATAAAAGGCGGTCAAAAGGAAGTCCCTTCTCTACGCCCGCAGGCTTTTTGATAAATGCCTGCATGATGTGAGGCATACATTCTACTGCCTTATGTCCTAATACAGAAGGGACAGTAGGAACCTCTCTCCATCCTAAAAACTCAAGGCCTTCCTTTTTAACAATAATCTCAAACATCTTCTTGGCCTGATTCTGCTGCAACTCATCCTGGGGAAAGAAAAACATGCCTACACCATATTCTCTTTCTCCTCCTATGGAAATGCCAAGAGGCTTCGTTACTTTTTTGAAGAATTTATGGGGAATCTGTGTCAGAATACCTACACCGTCGCCCGTCTTCCCTTCCGCATCCTTGCCGGCTCTGTGCTCTAAGTTTTCTACAATTTTAAGTGCATTTTCCACTGTCTCCCGGCTTTTTATACCCTTAATGTTGACACAGGCTCCGATACCACAGTTATCATGCTCAAATTCGGGGCTGTACAAAGGCGCCTCCGGACGAGTCTTTTTTACATCAAACATGATTTTTCTCCTTCCCTTAATATAGCTTCTTTTTCCATATAATTATTCCACTTAACTTACGCGGGCTGCGCATCAAAAAAGGCCGCAAAGAGCTTTTAACTCGCTCCTTTGCGACCTACGAGTATAATATACACCTATTTTCACAAATTGTAAACAGGAATTTTTCTCAAATTGTCTGATAATATGTCAACTTTATATTTACATTATAATTTTCAGATTATTTTTAAAATTTTCTGCATATTTAAGGGTTTTTTGCATATTTTACACTTTGTCATACTTGTATGCTTCCAAAAAATTCTACAAAAAAATTTCTGAGATACAGGGATTCATCCTAAATTATTTGAATTGTCGGTACAATTCTTCTTTATCCTCCACAGGCAGATTCCTGCCCCTGCCAGTGTTATCACTGTGACCGCAATACCAATTCTTTTGTCCATACTGCTTAATCCATTGTGATAAGTCATTGTAAAAATACTGATATTTGCCACTGCATGAAACAAAACCGGTGCTGCAAAGCTGTGATACTTTTCATAGGTATATGCAATCAGCAGTCCAAGAAGCGTACCATAAAGCGCCTGCACAAAATTCCCGTGATAGCACCCGAAAAGCAATGAAGATACGATCAGCGCAATCGGTATATTAAAGCACCGCTTCATGCGATTGTACATGAGCCCCCGAAACACTGCCTCCTCTGCCAGTGGCGACAGGATTCCATACAGAATAAGCCCTGCAAAAAAATTTACCCCGAACTGGGCATTGGCAGTGTTTTCAAAGGACTGTGAGCTTTCCGTGATCCCCAGAAGATAAAATAAAACATTAAGTCCCAGCGCCGAAAGAAACGCAAGCGCCCCCAACACCATATAGGAGGTCAGCTTTTTTTCCACGTAACCGCCATCAACATCTTCATCAGTTTCCGTATCTGCCTGCTCCTTACTGCCGATTTCTCTCTTTACCGCCTGCCAGATGGCTGCTGTCCCAACCAGAATTGCCAGCCCGTTCACTGTTCCTCTGACCGTATAACTATTGGCCTTTAAAAACTCTGCCGTATCCTGGCCACAGATAAGCAAAAACTGATTCAGCAGCGCCCAAAGCAAAACTTCAATTCCATCATGAACCAGAAAATATATCAAAAGCGGCAGAAGGATATATGCTGTTTTTTTAAAGGAACTCCAGGCAGATAAACTTTCCCTGCTCCATCTTGTATATATCATTTTCCAATAATTCATTTTCCCACCATACAAAAATATCACAAACTTTTTTATCCGAATGATCAATGATCTTTAAAAAGGTACTGCGAAAGTTCTTCCACAGTTTCTGCAATATAATCTGCCCCTTCCATTTCCAGTTCTCCCGGCGAGGCATATCCAAACCGTACGCCCACCCCGGTAAGAGAATGAGCTTTTGCGCCCTGAATATCAAATTTCCTATCCCCCACCATGACGCAGCATGCCGCTCTTTCTTCCACTGGAACAGTCAATATTCCCAGTTGTCTCAGTGCTTCCTCCACAACCTCTTCCTTTTGGGTGCGTGTTCCGTCCATTTCACTTCCTACGATTACCTCAAAATACTTTTCAATATCAAAGTGAGCAAGTATCTGATGTACAAAATCAGTGGGTTTGCTGGAAGCTACCGCCAAATGAATTCCCTTTTCCCGAAGCCTGCCAAGCATTTCCGATATGCCCGGATAAATATAGTTTTCTAATATCCCCACCGGAGCAAAATATTCCCGGTACAGCTCCACTCCCTTCACAGCCTCCCTTTCTGAGAAGCCATAAAATTCCATAAAGCTGCTTTTTAAAGGAGGGCCTATAAAGGGCTCAAGCTTTTTAAGATCAGGCTCCTCTATTCCAAAGGCACGGAGGGCATACTGCACCGATTTGGTAATTCCCTCCCTGGGATCAGTAAGTGTTCCGTCCAGATCAAACAAACAATACTTAAACATCCGTCTTCTCCTGCAAAATCCTGCCAAATTATTTTAAATTCAGCTTCGCAAACAAATCTCCCAGACTGGTGCCAAGGCTTTCTCCCGAGCTGTAGCTCTCCGTGTCTGTATTTTCGATTTCCTCTGCCTCCTGCTCCTCTGCAGCAGCCTTGATGCTTAAAGCGATCTTGCCATCGTTGGTATTTAATACCTTAACCTTGACCTTGTCCCCAATCTTAAGTACTTCAGAGGGCTTCTTAATTCTTTTCTGACATATCTGCGAAATGTGTACCAGTCCGGTCAATCCATCCTTTAAGTCCACAAATGCTCCATATGTCTGTAAGCTTTCCACCGTTCCCTCCAGAATGGTTCCGGGCACGATCATGGCAACCTTATGATCATGTTCTTCCCTTGCCTGCTCCTTTAACACCTCTTTTGCTGAAAGAATCAGCTTTTCTCTTTCCTTATCAACAGTTGTGACCCGTACAGTCAATTTCTTTCCCTGATAAGGTTCCAAATCCTCCACATAAGAAAGTGCCAGCTGAGAAGCCGGAATAAATCCTCTGATGCCCTCTACATAGGCGATAGCTCCTGCATTTACGATCTCGCTTACTTTTACATTAAGGTTTTTCTTCTCTTCCATATATGAGGTAAGTACATCCCAGGCAAGTACTGCATTGGCTTCCTTTTTGGAAAGAAGGATATTTCCCTGTCCATCATCCATCCGTACCACAGTGGCTTCCAGTTCATCTCCCACCTGTACATCCGTCAGGACAGAAAATCCCGGATCATCACTCATATCTGCTGCCTTAATGATACCCTGGGCATAATACTTAAGGTCCAGAGTTACTTCCTCCTCGTTTACATCAATTACAGTTCCCCGGATCACATCCCCTTCGTTGATTCTGCGAAAGGAGGCTTCCAGTTCTTTTTCATAGTCCTTCATTGTTTCTTCCATATTTACTCCCATCTGTCCAATTTGCAGACACAATTTTTCAATATTATAACATATTTTTTATTTCATGGGAAAAAATAAAGTACCTTTCCCGTTATACAAACAAAAGGTACTGCACAGAATAAATCTGATGCAGCACCTTTCTATTCATTTCATTGTCTTGGCTAAGCTGGTATTTATTTAATAATTCTCGGCCCTTACCTGGAAATAGGACTGAGGATGTGAACAAACCGGGCAAACCTCAGGGGCTTTCTTTCCTACACAAATATGTCCACAGTTTGCACACTGCCATACCACGTCACCATCTTTGGAAAATACAAGATCACCTTCGATATTGGCAAGAAGCTTTCTGTATCTTTCCTCATGCTCCTTTTCGATTGCTGCTACTCCCTCAAAAAGTTTGGCGATTTCTTCAAAGCCTTCTTCTCTTGCTTCTTTAGCAAAGTCAGCATACATCTCCGTCCACTCATAATTCTCGCCTGCGGCAGCTTCTGCTAAATTTTCCATTGTAGTACCGATCCCGTCATTTAACAGCTTATACCACATCTTTGCATGTTCTCTTTCATTGCCTGCGGTTTCTTCAAAGATTGCTGCCATCTGTACATAGCCATCCTTCTTGGCTTTGGAGGCAAAATAAGTATACTTGTTTGTTGCCTCTGATTCGCCTGCAAATGCAGCTTTTAAATTTGCTTCTGTTTTTGTTCCTTTTAAATTCATATTTCCTTTTCTCCTTTGCATAAAAATTATTTAAAATTTATATTTCCTTAAATTTATCTGCTCCCACACCGCAGATAGGACACTTGAAATCTGCCGGAAGCTCTTCTCCCTCATAAATATATCCGCAGACCTCACATTTAAATCTGCGTATCTTTCCGTTTTCTTTCTTCTCCTCTTCCTCATCGGGAATATAGGTAGGTGCGTTCTTAGGGCTCTTGCCCTTCACTACCTTGTGATAGTAAGCATAGGTCATGGCCTCTCTGTTCCCAAATAATTCCGCTCCCTTTACTTCTCCTAAAAACACAGTATGAGTGGAGGTTTCCATCTTATTGATCACTTCACAGACGATATAACCACAGGAATCACTTACAACAGGCATCTGATCCTCCAGGCTGTATTTCACTGCTTTAAATTTATCAACATCCTTTCCTGATTGAAAACCAAAGGTTCCGATAATGGAGGCGTCCGAATCCTCCGCCAGGATCGAAATGGCAAATTTACCTGTCTTATCGATACATTTGTTGGTATAATTGTCATGGTTGATGCTGATTGCTATGGTTGCCGGTGAAGATGTGATCTGCATAGCGCTGTTTGCGGTACATCCAGTTGGTCTTTCATTGTCCCATGTGCTTACAACATAAACCCCATAGGATAATTTATGAAATGTATTTAGATTCATAGTTCCCTCCTTAATCAATATTAGTAATCATTACTATTTTAGTTTACTCAATTTTATTTCAAAAGTCAATATCTTATTATCCCTTCTGGAAAAATTTTCATACCTGCAAGCATCATTATAAATGACTTTATTTGACTTTGCCACAATTTCCCTCTATAATCTTAATGCAAATCGTATTGCAGTATCGTACACAAACAGGAGAAGCTATGAGTATTTTAAATGTAGAGCACTTAACCCATGGTTTTGGCGACAGAGCCATTTTTCAGGACGTGTCCTTCCGCCTTCTAAAAGGAGAGCATATCGGCCTTATCGGCGCAAATGGCGAGGGAAAATCCACCTTTATGAATATCATTACCGGAAAGCTCATGCCCGACGAGGGAAAAATAGAATGGGCCAAAAACGTCCGTGTAGGCTATCTTGATCAGCATACTGTCCTTACAAAGGGCATGACCATCAAAGATGTACTTTCTTCTGCTTTTGACTTTCTTTTCGAGATGGAAGCACAGATGAACCACATCTGCGACAAAATGGCCAGTGCTTCCGATAAAGAGCTGGAAGATTATATGGAAGAGCTTGGGACAATTCAGGATCTCCTGACCATGCATGACTTCTATCTGATCGACTCTAAGGTGGAGGAAGTTGCAAGGGCACTTGGACTTGCAGATATCGGACTTGATCAGGATGTAACAGATTTAAGCGGCGGTCAGCGCACCAGGGTACTGCTTGGGAAGCTGCTTTTGGAAAAGCCGGATATACTGCTTCTCGACGAGCCTACCAACTATCTGGACGCTGAACATATCGAATGGCTGAAACGTTATTTAAATGATTATGAGAATGCTTTTATTCTGATTTCCCATGATATTCCCTTTTTAAACAGCGTGATCAATCTGATCTATCATATGGATCACCAGAAATTAAACCGTTATCCCGGAGATTATGATAAGTTTGAGGAAGTCTATGCCATGAAAAAGGCGCAGCTTGAAGCCGCCTACAACAAACAGCAGAAGGAAATCGCGGATCTTAAGGATTTCGTCGCAAGAAATAAAGCAAGAGTTGCCACTCGAAACATGGCTATGTCCAGGCAAAAGAAGCTGGACAAGATGAACGTTATCGAACTGGACAGAGAAAAGCCCAAACCGGAATTTCATTTCAGGGAAGCCAGAACGCCAGGACGCTATATCTTCCAAACCAGAAATCTGGTAATCGGCTATGATGAACCTCTTTCCTCTCCTTTAAATCTGGAAATGGAGCGAGGGCAGAAAATTGTCTTAACAGGCGCCAATGGAATTGGAAAGACCACCCTTTTAAAGAGCATACTTGGCCTTATCCCCCCAATCAGCGGCACTGTGGAACAGGGAGACTATTTGAGCATTGGTTACTTTGAGCAGGAAATGGATCAAAGCATTACCACCTCCTGTATCGAAGAAATATGGAAGGAATTTCCGGGATTTACCCAATATGAAGTGCGTTCCGCCCTTGCCAAATGCGGCCTTACTACCAAACATATTGAGAGCAAGGTAAAAGTTTTAAGCGGAGGTGAGCAGGCAAAAGTCCGGCTCTGCAAACTGATTAACCGTGAAACAAATATCCTGCTTTTGGACGAGCCCACCAACCATCTGGACGTGGACGCCAAAGAAGAGCTAAAGCGTGCGCTTAAAGAATATAAGGGCAGCATCCTCATGGTATGCCACGAGCCCGACTTTTATGCCGGGCTCGCAACTAATATCTGGGATTGTTCAAAATGGACTACTAAAATTATTATCTAAGCTTAAACTGATCTACCAGTTCATTCATGCTGGTAGCCTGTGCAGACAGCTCCTCACTGGTTGCGGAGGTTTCCTCTGCGGTTGCGGAGTTGTTCTGTACTACTGCGGAAATCTGCTCAATTCCCTGTTCAATCTGGGACATAGCATCTGCCTGGGTTTTGGTGCTTTCCTTAGCATCCTGGGCAGACTTTGCAAGTATTTCCATTCCCTCTACTACTTTCTGCAGGGATGCGGAGGTTCTGTCCGTAATCTGACTTCCCTTTCCAATCTCATCAATAGAAGTTTCAATCAACTGCCTTGTATGTACTGCTGACTGTGCACTGTCATCTGCCAGCTTTCTGATCTGATCTGCTACTACTGCAAAGCCTTTTCCGGCTTCTCCGGCTCTTGCCGCTTCAATGGCCGCATTCAAAGACAGTAAATTGGTCTGGGACGCAATATCCTCAATTTCCGCAATAATGTCATTAATTTGCTTGGAAGTCTGGCTGATCCGCCCCATTGCGGCTGTAAGTTCTGTCATTTCCCTGCTGCTGACCAGTGCCTCTTCTTCAAAGGCTTTCGATTGATGATATGCTTCGTCCATCACACTTGCACTGTCAGTTACCATGTCGGTCACATTGGAAATAGTAGCCTGCAGTTCCTCTACAGCTCCTGCCTGGTCAGTAGCTCCTTCCGCAAGATTCTGCGCTGATTCCGCCATCTGTCCAGCGCCTAAAGCCACCTGGCTTACCGCCTCCTGAATATTCTTCAGGGTATCATTTAATGTATAATTAAGCTTCCTCATGGAATCATAAAGCCCATGGAAATCTCCTACATAATATTCTTCATTTTCTCCCTGGACATTAAAATTGCCTGCTGCCATTTCTCCTAACAGATAATCGGCATCTTTAATTACAAAATTCATGCTCTCCACAATTGTTTTCGTTGCTTCTGCCAGCACACCTGTTTCGTTCTTAGATTGAATCTCCGGAACTGGAGTCTGCAAGTCGCCCTGTGCCAGAAGTCTTAATCGTTCCGAGCATTCTCCGATGGGATTTCCAATCTCTGCACCTAACCTGTTAGCAAAATAAGTTCCCAAAACCAGGGTTATGATCAATATCACGATGCAGATAACCACTCCCTCAATTGTAGATGCCATAAAATCCGTAAGCGGAGCATTTAATGCTACGCTCCAGCCATTGGTGTTCGGGATCGGAGCATAAGCCATTAATTTGCTTTGTCCGCCGTAGCTGTAGGTTCCATAGCCGCTTTCCCCTGCAATCATTTTGGATTCCAGCTCAGCAATGGCTTTCAGTGAGGAATCTGTTTGTGACATTTCAATGGTATTTTCCTGAGCCTCTGCTATACTTGCCGTACTGTGTGCAATGGTAACACCTGTGGAATTTAACATATAGCAGCCGGCATTTTTGCTTACCTTGATTTCAGCTACTATATCATTCAGGAAATCAGGATCGGGAACCATAAATACTACTCCGGTGATTTCTGTCCCCGGATTTCCGCCCTTCCACACTGGTGCGGAAACGATGATACTGAGTTTTCCGTCCGTTTTTGATAAGACGGGATCAGAAATGAATGGTTCCCCAGCCATGGACTTCTGGAAATATTCCCTGTCACTGTAATCCGTTCCGTCATATTCACAGATGCCATCGGCGTTGATCAGCTTTCCTCTGGTCATTCCATAGTACTCTACCTTCTGATTGATCAGTTCCTGTTTCTGCTCCGGCGTATACTCATCATTAGATAATCTGGAAATGCTTCCTAACTCTGTCACAACATTAACAGTTGTCTGTATTCCATGGAAATCCTGTCCGCTGTTACCTCGGCAGTTTCTATCATAGCATCCTCTAAAGTAGATAACGTACTCGTAAAATTTAAAACAGATGATATAATGGCCAATATCACAACAGAAATAGCTACCACCAAAACCACTACATTTTTAATTCTGCCTTTAATACTCTCATCTTTTTGTTTTTTCCAGACTTTTCCAGCCATCTGATCTCCACTCCTCTCCTGGTACCTGTCCAAAAAACGCTGCCGCATATCGCTGTTTTTCTGATCGTATCTCATTTTGACTATGCTTTAATATGAAAAAATCCCCAACCTCAGACAACTATATCCGAAATTAGAGATCATTCAATGCAGCTCTGATCTGTCAGATACTTATGTTTAATTAATCGTAGCATGATTTCAAAATAATGTCAATATTTTCGTTTATTTTTCATTGTTTTTGTCGTTTATTTTTCATTGTTTTTGTTGCTTTTTTTAGAAATTTTCAGTTAATTTTCACAATAGTTTTCCTATACGGATTTGGGTGGCAAAAGGTGCTTTTAGAAAGTGCTCTTGTTAGATTGCGCAAAAGGAATTGCACGCTGTCAGTTTCTGAAAATGGATTTTCTAAATGCTCTTAAGGAAGATTGTCTATCCAGACGCAACCATCCGCAATTCGCCATCCAGGCTCATAGCGGACTTTTCGGAACATC
>USJG01000068.1 GCA_900554925.1 uncultured Lachnospiraceae bacterium | reverse complement strand
TGCAGAAAGCCTTACCGAATGCAAAAAGATTCTGATGCTTGCCAAGGCTGGCAAAAAGAACGGATGCCTGATCGAAGGAATGGCATGCCCCGGAGGCTGTGTGGCAGGAGCTGGAACAAATATACCGATTCCACAGGCAATGAAGGAGGTAGCCGGTTTTAAGGCGCAGGCTGATAAGAAAATTCCCGATATAAAAGAGAAATAGACGATTTCTGCACTTGGTATGCAGGTTATAAGAAAGGACCGTTAAGGAATGACAAAGATAAGAACAAGATTTGCACCCAGCCCTACCGGAAGGATGCATGTAGGCAATTTAAGAACAGCCCTCTATGCATATTTAATCGCCAAGCACGAGGGAGGAGATTTTATTCTTCGGATTGAGGATACCGATCAGGAACGGTATGTGGAGGGAGCGGTAGATATTATTTATCGTACACTTCAAAAAACAGGGCTTGTCCATGATGAAGGCCCGGATAAAGATGGCGGCGTGGGACCTTATGTACAGTCAGAACGTCAAAAAAGCGGTATTTATCTTGAATATGCAAAGAAATTAATTGAAAAAGGGGAAGCTTATTACTGCTTTTGTGACAAAGAACGTCTGGCCGGTTTAAAAACCCAGATTGTTGAGGGGAAAGAGATTGCAGTATATGATAAGCATTGCCTTTCCTTATCTAAGGAAGAGGTAGAAGCAAAATTAAAGGCAGGAGTTCCCTATGTGATCAGGCAAAATAATCCCACAGAAGGTACTACAACCTTCCATGATGAGATTTATGGTGATATTAGTATAGATAATTCGGAATTGGACGACATGATCCTGATCAAATCTGACGGTTATCCCACCTATAATTTCGCTAACGTGGTAGACGATCACCTGATGGGAATCACTCATGTGGTAAGAGGGAATGAATATCTTTCCTCATCTCCTAAATACAACAGGCTTTATGATGCCTTTGGGTGGGAGGTGCCGGCATATGTGCATTGTCCCCTGATTACAGATGAAGAACATCATAAGCTGAGCAAACGGTGCGGGCACTCCTCTTATGAGGACCTGATCGACCAGGGATTTCTGACGGAGGCGATAGTGAATTTTGTAGCGCTTCTTGGCTGGAGCCCCTCAGAGAGCAATAAAGAAATCTTTTCACTTAAGGAGCTGGTAGAAGCATTTGATTATCATCATATGTCAAAATCTCCGGCGGTGTTTGATTATACCAAATTGAAATGGATGAATGGTGAATATATTAAGGCCATGGATGATAAGGCTTTCTACGAAAAAGCAGAAAGCTATTTGAAACAGGCAATTACGAAGAAGCTGGATCTTCACAAAATTGCCTCCATGGTCAAGACAAGGATTGAGATTTTCCCGGATATTCCGGAGCTGATCAGCTTTTTCCAAAAGCTGCCGGAATATGATCCTTCCATGTATGAGCATAAGAAGATGAAAACCACTAAGGAATCTTCTCTTTTAGTGTTAAAAGAACTTCTTCCTGTTTTAGAAGCTCAGGAGGATTACTCAAACGATACTCTCTATCAGTTGCTGTTATCGTTCATAGAGAAAAAGGGCTGCAAAAACGGTCAGGTGTTATGGCCTGTACGGACAGCCGTATCAGGAAAGCAGATGACGCCGGCAGGCGCAACTGAAATCATGGAAATTCTCGGAAAAGAAGAATCCTTAGAAAGAATAAGAAAGGGCATTGAGCTGCTTGAGAACGCCCAGTAAGGCACAGATGCAGGCAATTATCCACCAAAAAGGGCCGGCTCTTATATGCGCCGGTCCCGGCAGTGGGAAAACATTCACCATCATTTTGCGTATTCAATATCTGATCAATCAATATCACGTCCGTCCGGACAAAATTCTCGTTATCACTTATACCAAAGCTGCTGCAAATGAGATGAAGGCGCGGCTTGAAGCTGCAAATATATACGCAGGCGTTCATTTTGGTACTTTTCATAGTATTTGCTTTAACATTTTAAGACAGTCCACAACATTAAATTCCCTTATTAAAGAAAATGATAAAAGAAGACTTTTTCAAATCATACTGGATAATCAGGGGCTTTCATCAAAATCCGGTTATGATGACGTTACGCTGCTTCAAAATATAATCAGCAGATGGAAAAATCTGTCCGTTGAAGAAGAGACTTCCCATGGTCTATTGGAAGAATACTGTGCAAATACAGAATTTTCCACGGAGGAAATCATAGCTTTCAGGGAAGAATACGATCGCTTCTTAAGGGAACAGGGAATGCTGGATTTTGATGATATGGTTCTTCAATGCTTAAAGCTGCTTAAATCAAATCCAGTTCTTTGCCGTAAATATCAACAAATGTTTGAATATATTCTTGCAGATGAATTTCAGGATGTTAACCAGCCGCAGTATCAGATCTTAAAACTTTTATCGGCTCCGGAAAACAATCTTTTTGTGGTGGGGGATGATGATCAGGCTATTTATGGTTTTCGTGGTGCATCACCTGGTATTATGCAGCAGTTCCGGGCAGATTTTCCGGATAGTAAAAAGATCATGCTGACGGAAAATTATCGAAGTGGAAAGGAAATTGTGGAATTAGCAGAGCAGATGATTTCCCGAAATAAAGAAAGATTTGAAAAGGAATTTTATCCGGTAAACAAGGGCGGCAGTATAGTTGTCTGCTGTTTTGAAACCAGAAAGGAGGAGGAACAGCGTCTGACAGAGGAGCTTTCTTCTTTGGAAACAGAGGAACTTAAAAATACCGCCCTTATTGTGCGAACCAACAGGGAGGTGGTACAGTATACAGAATTGTTAAAAAAGTCAGGAATTGCAGTGAAAGGAAGGATTGTGTCCAGGGAGGATATTTTTCATAGCTTTATTATGGAAGATATAGAGGCGTTCTTGTCCTATCTGTATTATGGAAATAAAAGATGTGATCTGATCCGGTTTATGAATAAGCCCAATCGCTTTTTTTCACGGGCGGCTCTTCCCTGTGAAGAAGTAATGTCTGTGCATATGGAACAATATTACAGGAATAATAAGGCCATGCTTTCAAAGGTGCGCGGTTTCTTTACGCAGCTTAGGATTGCCCGGAATTTATGTCCGGCACTTGCAATTTCATTTTTCCGAAAAACTATGGGATATGATAATTACCTGCGGGAAAAAGCAAAAGATTTCAGGGAATTTCAGAGAACCAGCAGGCAGGCCGATGTGCTTCAGCGATGCTTTGATGCATACAGGATAGGGGGACCCATAGCTGAGTTTATAAGGTCTCAGTCCGAAAAAACAGGTTCGGTCTCTCCGGAGAGCGTAGAGGTGCAGGGAGTCAGTGTCCTTACCATGCACAGCTCCAAAGGGCTGGAATTTGACCGGGTGTATTTGCCTGATATAAATGAAGGGGTTCTTCCTTCAAAAGAAATACGGACCCCAAAGGAACATGAGGAAGAAAGAAGGCTCCTGTATGTTGCCATTACAAGAGCCAGAAACGCCTTACACATTTATTATACCAGAGAACGGGGCAGAAAGCTGTCCAGATATTTGGAGGGGCTTATTCCTCGTCCATAATTTCATCAAATTCTGCATTGTCAAGGTATTCGTCAAATGCATCGGATACGATTTCATATTCTTCATCATCCTCAATATATTCAAGCACAGGCTCTTCATTGGGATCATTTTCATTCTCATGGTAACGATAAAACCATACCATTCCATCATGGTTTTCCCCGTCTTCTTCAAGGGGAAGCAATACGATGTAATCCTGATTGCTGACAGTCAGGATTGTGACAATAGCACAGGTTACGCTGCTTCCATCCTCAAGGTCAAGGGTAACGGTCATTTCTTCATCATTATCCTCAGGAAGGCTGTTTACATTATTATTTAAGTGATCTGCTTGTTTTTTGCTCATATTCTCTCCTTTGATTTTGGGAATTATTGGGTTAAAACTATTTTACTAGCCATCCGGCCATGATGCAATACATGCTTTAATATTTTTTGCACAGGCGGCATTATTTATGTTATGATAATAATAGCGCATTTTTTACTTTATTTATTACTTACAGGAGGGCGCATGAAATCAGATTGGAAGATAACATATTTTAAACCGGATAGAGCAGGAGTATTCATCACAGCGGGAGAGGTGTCTTTTGCTGCGGAATTATTGACGCAGAGGGAATGCGGTGTGATTTTATATGACCGCCAGGGAAATGAACAACGCTTCCCCTTTTCGGATGAGGGCAAATGCGGTTCTCTTTATGGTATGAAAATCAAAGGAGAAGGTATTACTGATTGCTTCTATAATTATTATAATGGCGACCAGATTATAACAGATGCTTATGCCAGAGGAATTAAGGGGCTTGAAAAGTGGGGAGAAAATACGCCTAAACCAAGAAAAACCTATGGCAGATTAGCCTATGCTGATTTTGAGTGGCAGGGAGATGCTCCGCTGATGACTCATTTAGAGGATACCATTATATATGGGCTTAATGTAAGGGCATTTACCATGCATAAAAGCTCCGGAGTAAAAAAGCGGGGTACCTTTGAAGGAATCATTGAAAAAATTCCATATTTAAAGGAGCTTGGAATAACAGCAGTGGAACTGATGCCCTGTTATGAATATGAGGAATGTATGCTGCCTGAGGATACTATGCCTGATGCACCTTCCGAAATGGTACAGGCGTTAAAGGATGTTATTCCTTCAAACCAGCCGCTGCAGGATAAGATGCGGTTAAATTGCTGGGGATTTCAGAAAGGCTTTTATTTTGCGCCGAAGGCTTCCTACAGCGCGTCAACTCTTCCGGAGCGTTCCTTTAAAACCATGGTAAGAGAGCTTCATAATAACAGAATAGAAGTAATCATGCAATTTTATTTCCCGCCGGAAATAAAGCAGCTTTATATGCTGGAAGTCATTAAATTCTGGGTAAGCGAGTACCATATTGATGGAGTGCGCATCAGCGGATTCCATATTCCCTACAGACTTCTTGCAGAGGAACCGATCCTTAAAAACACAAAAATCTGGTGTGCCTATTTGCCGGAAGAAGATATGGATATTATCGCCAATCCGCTGTTTAAGAATTTTATGGCTGATAATGGCAACTATCGTTATGATATGAGACGTTATCTTAAAGGTGATGAAGGACTGATGAATCAGGTGCTGTACTATCAGCGGCGTAACCCTGAGGAATACGGGGTAGTCAATTATTTTGCCGATTATGACGGCTATTCTCTGTATGACTGTGTTTCTTATGAAAGAAAGCATAATGAAGAAAACGGTGAGAATAACCGGGATGGCAATGACACTAATTTTACATGGAACTGCGGCGTGGAAGGAGATACCCGCAAAAAATCCATTTTGGAGCTTAGATTAAAGCAGATAAAAAATGCACTGACATTTTTATTTACATCCCAGGGTGTGCCTTTTCTTTTCAGCGGAGACGAATTTGCCAATTCCAGAAACGGCAACAATAACTGCTATTGTCAGGATAATGACCATGGCTGGATCAATTGGAAGATAAATCGTTTTTCTTCAGAAATATCAGAATATGCGCGCTTCTTGATCCATCTTAGAAAAGAGCATCAGATTCTTCATATGAAAAAGGAGCTGCAGGCCCTGGATTCAAAGGGATGTGGATGCCCGGATATTTCTTACCACGGGGTAGAAGCATGGAGACCTGATTTAAGCTATATCAGCCATATGGCAGGAATTGTTTTAAGCGGACAATATGCGACTGACGGAAAGGAGACTTCCTTCTATATTGCTTATAATATGCATTGGGAATCCCATAAACTGGCGCTTCCCAAGCTCCCCAAAGATGAAGTCTGGGTAAAGATAGCAGATACTTCCGCTTCTGCCGATGAGCAGAAACCGAAAAATCATACGGTTCAAAGCGACGGAGATTCTGTTTTTATCATAGGTGGCAGAAGCATCATTATATACCGGACTCAAAAATTGGCCGGCAGGACTTCAGGTAAAAACAAAGCGGCCAGAAGAAAAATCAAAGAAAGACAGCAAAGTTCATGAAAGCCTGGAAACATTTTAAAACCATAACTTATCATAAATATCTGGTAATGAAAGGATGCTTTAAAGTAGGCCTGTATAAGCAGGGGCTTTTGCACGATATGTCAAAATACAGTCCCAGTGAGTTTCTGGTAGGCGTGAAATATTATCAGGGAGATAGAAGCCCCAACAATGCAGAACGGGAGGCAATTGGTTATTCCTCTGCATGGCTGCATCATAAAGGACGCAATAAGCATCATTACGAATACTGGATCGACTATAGCACCAGGTCAATATCCGGCATTATGGCTCCGGCTCCTATGCCTGAAAAATATGTTGTGGAAATGCTGATGGATCGTATCGCGGCATGCAAGGTATATAATGGCAGCCATTATACAGATAGATCGCCCTGGGAGTATTATTCTCAGGGAAAAGAAAAAGCACCAATACATCCCGATACTAAAAAATTGTTGGAAAAGCTTCTCCGGATGCTGGCCAGGGAAGGAGAAGCCGCCACTTTTGCGTATATCAGAAAAGAAGTGCTGGGAAAGTCCTGAGACGTTAAAGGTACCTTTTTATTACTTCTGCATATGATAAAGCATATGAAAAAGGAGTGATAAAAACATGAATTGTCTGATTTGGGTATTATTACTATTATGCTGCGGAAACAACGGAAGTTGTTCTGACAGTGATTGCGGCGGCAGACGCAGAAATGATGATTGCGGATGTGGACGTGAACGTGAAAGGAACAGTTGCGGACGCAGCAATAACACAGGCGGCAGCTGCGGAAACGACAATTCCTCAGACAACAATGGATGTGACTGCAGATCAGATTTCCGTCCCGAACCCCGCTTTGAGCAAAGACCTTTTTTATTCAATCAGAATATGAACTGCGGATGTGAAAATACACAAAACAACAGTTGTGATCGATAACTGACAATGAAAAAATCGGTGCCAGTGAAAATGTGCGGGAATACTCCCGCACATTTTTGCGTTCTCTGTAAAAAAGAATAAAAATTTAATATTTAAAAATCAGAATGTCATGTTATAATTACTTACGTATGGCATTCTTTCTATTTTATGTAAAAAGCAAACAATGGAGAAGTGACAATGAATAATTTAATGAATCAGATACTGAAATTTGGAGTGGTAGGAGGCTTTTGCTTTCTGATCGATTTTGGCCTTACCACCGGCCTTACCAATATTTTTGGCGTACACTATTTGATTTCCAAGTTTTTTGGATTCGTAGTTTCAGCAATTGTTAATTACATTTTAAGTATCAAATTTGTATTTACCCAGAAGAAAAAAATGGATAAGAAGAAAGAATTTACAGTATTTTTTATCCTGTCGGCTTTTGGACTTCTCATTAATGAAATTGTAATGTACCTTTGCATTGATGGGATTTATGCACATGTGCAGGGACTTAGAAATATGATATCCCATGGTATGATGGTATCTGTCAGTTCCGTTGCTGCCACGGGTATTGTTATGATATACAATTTTATATCCAGAAAGCTGTTTTTGGAGCGCAAATAAGCTATTTGGAAGAATTGAAAATGGTAGATGGACAAAGATTCGAAGAGATAAAGAAAAATTTTATGGCTTCCAAAAGAGCGCGGCAGGGGATCGGCACCTTGCAGGAAAAGACGGTTCATGGGATTTTAAAGGATTACTATGCGCCGGAAAAGGACATGCAGGAGATCCCTGTGAATGGATACGTGGCAGATATTTTTACAGGCTCTGAGATCATTGAAATCCAGACTGCCAATTTTAACAAAATGCGTCAGAAGCTAAGCAGCTTTTTACCGGAATATCCGGTTACCATTGTCTATCCTATTCCCCGTGTTAAATGGATCGGCTGGATCGACGAGGAATCAGGAGAGTGTTCGCCGCTTCGGAAAAGTCCGGCAAGAGGAAATATTTACAGGGCTTTTTATGAGTTGTATAAAATTAAATCCTTTTTAACAGATAAAAATTTGCATTTATGCTTTCCCTTTTTAGACATGGAAGAATACCGTCTGTTAAATGGGTGGAGCCGGGACAGAAAAAAGGGCTCCTGTCGGTATGACAGAATCCCTGTGGCTATGGCTGACGAAGTGCGCTTTGACCGAATAGAAGATTATATGCAGCTTATTCCCTACGACCTGGCGGAACCTTTTACGACATTGGAATTTGCCGGGGCAGTAAAGATTCGAAAAGAAGAAGCCCAGAGGGTGATCCACATTCTTCATTATCTTAACCTGCTGATAAGATGTGAAAAAAGAGGACGCGCTTACACTTATCGGGTCAGAGAAATAAATTAAAAGGATAACAAAAGGACAAAGTATATGAATCAGATAGATAAGAAAGACACAGAAAAAATAAACAGCGCCCAGGAAACCCAAAGGCAGCTTGCTTATATAGAAAAAGCAAAAGAATATGTGCAAAGGCTTGAAAGGCACCTGGGGCGCAGGCCTACCTGCTGCGTAACTACCTTTGGATGTCAGATGAATGCCAGAGATTCTGAAAAACTTGCAGGCATTCTTGAAAGGGCAGGCTATATACTCACAGAAAACGAGGATGCGGATTTTGTCATTTATAATACCTGTACCGTAAGAGATAATGCCAATCAGCGTGTGTACGGAAGGCTTGGACATTTAAATACTCTTAAGAAAAACAGTCCCCACAAAAAAATAGCACTTTGTGGCTGTATGATGCAGGAACCATCCGTAATAGAAAAAATCAAAAAAAGCTACTCCTTTGTTGACCTGATTTTTGGAACCCATAATATATATAAGTTTGCAGAACTTCTGGTAAATATGTTTGAGGCAGATGACATGGTAATTGACATCTGGGAGGATACGGATAAAATCGTGGAGGATCTGCCGGTAGAGCGGAAATATCCTTTTAAATCAGGAATCAATATTATGTTTGGCTGCAATAATTTTTGCAGTTATTGTATCGTTCCTTATGTAAGAGGGCGGGAGCGGAGCAGAAATCCCAGAGATATTATCAATGAGATCAGGGCGCTTGTAGCTGATGGCGTTGTAGAGATCATGCTCCTTGGACAAAATGTCAACTCCTATGGCAAAAATCTTGAAAATCCCATAACCTTTGCCCAGCTTCTTAAGGAAATAGAAAAGATAGAAGGTCTTAAGAGGATTCGCTTTATGACTTCTCATCCCAAAGATCTTTCAGATGAGCTGATCCAGGTGATGAAGCAGTCCGACAAAATATGCCGGCATCTTCATTTACCCTTACAGTCGGGTTCCACAAGGATTTTGAAGGCCATGAACAGACGCTATACCAAAGAGCAATATCTGGCGCTGGCTGAGAAGATCAGAAAGGAAATACCGGATATTTCCCTTACAACTGACATTATCGTAGGTTTCCCCGGCGAGGAACCATGGGATGTAGACGAAACCATTGATGTAATAAAAAAAGTAAAGTATGATAATGCCTTTACCTTTATTTACTCCAAACGTACAGGCACTCCGGCAGCCGCAATGGAAAACCAGGTGCCGGAGGAGATGATCAGGGAGGGATTTGACAGACTTTTAAAGGTAGTGCAGGATACGGCGAAAGAACGGGTAAGCCGGCTTCAGGGACAGACTCTTGAAGCACTGGTGGAGGAAGTTAACGAGCAGGATAACCGGCTGCTTACAGGAAGACTTTCCAATAACACCATCGTACATTTTGAAGGAGATAAAAGCCTGATCGGCCAGATCGTACCGGTTTATTTAAAAGAATGTCATGGTTTCTATTATTTGGGCGAAATGCGTTCCTGACAGAGGCTTAAGATATTAAGGACGGTGAAAAAATTGAAAAATATGGAAGCCACAATGGCAGAAGTAACACCCATGATGCAAAAGTATCTGGAAACCAAAAAGGAATATCCCGATTGTATTCTTTTTTACAGGCTGGGAGATTTTTATGAAATGTTTTTTGACGATGCGCTTACCGCATCAAAGGAATTGGAAATTACCCTGACCGGAAAAAGCTGCGGACTTGAGGAACGGGCACCTATGTGCGGAATCCCTTATCATGCGGTAGACGGTTATTTAAATAAGCTGGTTTCCAAAGGATATAAGGTAGCTATCTGTGAGCAGGTGGAGGATCCCAAACTGGCGAAGGGGCTTGTAAAAAGAGAAGTGGTAAGGATCGTTACCCCCGGTACCAATACAAACCTTCAGGCTATTGACGAAGGACGCAACAACTTTATCATGAGCATTGCCTATTTTCAGGGAAAAACAGGCATTTCCATTGCGGATGTTACCACCGGCGATTACTATCTGACAGAGGTGGAAGATAACAAAAAGCTGCTGGATGAAATTTATAAATATACCCCCAGTGAGATCATATGCAATGATGCCTTTCTGGTAAGCGGCATTGATATAGAAGATTTGAAGGGAAGACTGCATATTGCGGTTTACCCTCTGGAACCCCACTTTTTTGATGAGGACAGGTGCAGGAATAGCCTCCTTAAGCATTTCCATGTAACCACCTTGCTTGGCATGGGAATAGAAGATTTTCCATCGGGATTGATTGCGGCGGGAGGGCTTATGCTGTATCTGATGGATACACAGAAGACCACTCTTGATCATATTACCCATCTGTACCCTTACTTAACCAGTAAATATATGCTTCTTGACAGTTCTACAAGAAGAAACCTTGAACTTACAGAAACCTTAAGGGAAAAGCAAAAGAGAGGCTCCTTACTGTGGGTGCTTGATAAAACCAGGACAGCTATGGGCGCAAGGACGCTGCGCCAGTTCATAGAACAGCCCTTAATTGACAAAGAACAGATCGAAAAGCGCCTTAACAGCGTCGAGGCTTTGTCAAATCAGGCAATAAATCGTGATGAGATCAGAGAGTATTTAAATCCTATTTATGATTTGGAGAGACTTCTGGGAAAGGTCAGCTACCGGTCTGCCAATCCCAGAGATTTGATTGCTTTTAGAAATTCCCTCAGAATGCTGCCCTATATTAAAACCCTGCTTGGGGACTTTTCAGATGAGCTGCTTGACAAACTGAAAGCAGAAATTGATGATCTGTCAGATATTTGTGCACTGATCGAAAACGCTGTGGAGGAGGAACCGCCTATTGCCATTAAGGAGGGCGGCATCATTAAAGAAGGGTTTGATGAGACCATCGACAATCTTCGCCATGCCAAAACTGAAGGAAAGGACTGGCTGGCAAAACTGGAAGAAGAAGACAGGGAACGAACCGGCATTAAAAATCTGCGTATTAAGTACAATAAAGTATTTGGTTATTACTTTGAAGTGACGAATTCCTATAAATCTATGGTTCCGGAGGATTATATCCGTAAACAGACTCTTGCAAATGCGGAGCGATATACCAATGGGCGTTTAAAAGAACTGGAAGATATGATTTTAAATGCGGAGGACAAGCTTTTTACACTGGAATATGATATGTTCTGTCAGATCAGAGATGCCATTGCGAAAGAGATGGAGCGTATCCAGCGCACAGCCAAGGCGATTGCCCAATTGGATGTGCTGGCATCTTTTTCCCTGGTGGCGGAAAGAAATCATTTTGTAAGGCCCCATATCAACGAAAAAGGCATTATTGATATTAAGGGAGGACGGCATCCGGTAGTTGAACAGATGATTTCCGGGGATATGTTTATCTCAAATGATACTTATTTGGACAACAATAAGTACTGTGTATCTA
>USJG01000067.1 GCA_900554925.1 uncultured Lachnospiraceae bacterium | reverse complement strand
CCACAATATGCAGCAGGCGGCCCGGATCGCCGACAATACCGCCTTTTTCTTCAAAGGGGAGGTCTGGAAGAATCAGACCGTCTATTCCGATTTCTGCGCAGGTTTTGATAAATTTTTCCCCATCGTAGGAAAATACCACATTGGCATAGGTCATGAACACCATTGGGATCGAGACGTCTCTGCGAAGCTCTTTTACCATGTCAAAAATTTTATCTGTGGTAACACCGCCCTTTAATGCCCGCAGATTTGCTTCCTGAATCACCGGGCCTTCGGCGGTGGGGTCAGAAAAGGGAATCCCCAGCTCGATCAGGTCGGCACCCTTCGCCGCCATAGTGCGGACAATTTCGCTGGTGGTGGAAAGGTCAGGATCGCCACAGGTAATAAAAGGAATAAATGCCTTTCCTTTAGCAAAGGCTTCTGCAATTCTACTCATAAATATCCTCCCCTCTGTATCGTGCAATTGCGGCGCAGTCCTTGTCACCGCGGCCGGAAATGGTAATCACCATGATCTTATCCCTGGAAAGTTGTGGGGCAAGCTTTATGGCGTGGGCAACTGCGTGCGCGCTTTCGATTGCGGGAATAATCCCCTCTGTACGTGAAAGATATTCAAAGGCGTTTACTGCCTCCTCATCCGTAACGGGAACGTACTGGGCTCTGCCTGTATCGTGAAGACAGGCATGCTCCGGCCCGATGCCGGGGTAATCCAGCCCTGCGGAGATAGAGTATACAGGAGCGATCTGTCCGTAGCTATCCTGGCAGAAATAGGACTTCATCCCATGGAAAATGCCAATCCGCCCGGTGTTAATGGTAGCGGCTGTTTCAAAAGTATCAATTCCTCTTCCGGCAGCCTCACATCCGATGAGCTGTACCTCTTTATCGTCTATAAAGTGGTAAAAGGTACCCATGGCATTGCTTCCACCGCCCACACATGCCATTACCACATGGGGAAGCCGTCCTTCCTTTTCCATGATCTGCTGTTTGATCTCACGGGAGATCACAGACTGAAAGTCCCTTACAATGGTAGGGAAAGGGTGAGGCCCCATAACGGAGCCAAGACAGTAATGAGTGTCGTCAATTCTGCTGGTCCACTCCCGCATCGCCTCAGAGACAGCGTCTTTTAAGGTTGCAGTTCCGGTTTTGACAGGAATGACCTCTGAACCTAACAGGCGCATTCTGTAAACGTTAAGAGCCTGTCTTTTGGTATCTTCCTCCCCCATAAAAACAACACATTCCATTCTAAGCAGCGCGGCGGCAGTGGCAGTTGCCACGCCATGCTGTCCCGCACCGGTTTCCGCAATCAGTCTGGTTTTTCCCATTTTTTTAGCGAGAAGCGCCTGGCCTAACACGTTATTGATTTTATGAGAACCGGTATGATTTAAATCTTCTCTTTTTAAGTAAATCTTTGCGCCGCCTAAATCCCTGGTCATTTTTTCCGCATAGTACAGGCGGCTGGGGCGGCCTGCATATTCGTTAAAGAGGGTGGTAAGCTCTTTATTAAATTCAGGATCGTTTTTATAGTGATTGTAAGCTTCTTCCAGTTCAATTACTGCATTCATGAGAGTTTCAGGAATATATTGTCCCCCATGAATCCCGAAGCGTCCTTTGGAATCTGACATGATGTTCCTCCTTGCTAACTATTTGCAGTTGCTAATTTTAAATGATATAAAAGTATTTTCTCTGGTCAGTGCCTGCCACGGACAGCATTGATAAAGGCTTTTATTTTTTCATAATCCTTTTTGTGATCGGTTTCCACACCTGAGCTGGTATCTACAGCGTATGGGTGCGTCATATCTATGGCCTGCCTTACATTTTGAGAGTTCAGGCCGCCGGCCAGAAAAAAGGGTCTGTCGATATTTTGGATCAGTGACCAGTCAAAGGCTTCACCGGTGCCAAGGCCATTGTCCAGCAGAAGATAATCGGCGGGATAAGAAAGGGCTCTTTGAATATCCTCCTTTGTTTTGATGATAAAGGCTTTGATAATTGGTTTGCCGCATAAGTGTTTTAATCTACTGGCATATGCCGCATCCTCCTGTCCGTGAAGCTGGGCAATTTCTATGGTGTGGTTTTGAAGGAGAGCGGCCACGTTTTCAAGAGGCTCGTTTACAAATACACCTACGCTTTGGATGGAAGGGTCTAACAGCTCTTTTAAAAAGGCTGCCTTTTGGGGAGAAACATAACGGGTTCTTCCCTGCAAAAATACAAATCCAATATATTCCGGCTTTAATTCATTTGCATAGGAAATATCCTCCTTAGACTTAAGGCCGCATATTTTTATTTTCGTCATAATTTTAAACTCCCTTAAGCGCTGTCAGCATTGCTTTCTTATCAGAGGACTTCATAAGTGCTTCGCCGATCAGCACAGCATCGACGTGTACCTTCGTTAAAGCCTCTACATCCTGTGGGCTTTTAATTCCGCTTTCTGCAACAAAAAGAATATTTTCCGGAACCAGAGCGCGGAGCCTGCCGCTGTTTCCCACATCCACCGTAAAGTTTTTCAGGTTCCGGTTGTTGACACCTATGATGCGTGCCCCTGATTTGATGGCAGAGGCAATTTCTGTCTCATCATGGGCCTCTACCAGAGCCGACAGCCCAAGCTGATTGCAGATTTCCAGATAAGATTTAAGGGTTTCTGCGGATAGTAAGGAGCAGATCAGCAAAACAGCACTGGCACCTAACAGCTTTGCTTCATAAATCATATATTCATCCACAGTAAAATCCTTACGCAGGCAGGGAAGGGAAACAGCCCCGGCAATTTCCTTCAGGTATTCATTTTTGCCAAGAAACCATTTTGGCTCTGTCAGTACGGAAATACAGGAGGCCCCTGCTGCTTCATATTCTTTCGCAATGGTAAGGTAAGGAAAATCCTCTGCGATCAATCCCTTTGATGGGGAGGCCTTTTTACACTCGCAAATGAAACTGATGCCGTCTGCCGAAAGAGCCTTTTCAAAAGGAAAACCGGTATTGCAGTTCAGGGAGAGGGCCTGGCTTTTTATATCCTCAAGAGGGAGAATTTCTTTTGCCCTGCTTACCCGTTGTCTTGCATATTGGGCTATGGTATCTAAAATGGTGGACATATATCTATTTAACCTTTCTTTAAAATTGTCAAATTTTACTTGTTGCTCTCCTGGCGGAAGGCTTTAAGGCAGGCAAGGGCCCTGCCGCTGTCGATAAGCTCTGCTGCCAGAGATATCCCCTCTCCGATACTTTCGGCTTTGCCGCCGATATAAAGAGCAGCGCCGGCATTTAAAAGCACCGCATTTCTCTTAGGTCCCTTTTCCCCATTTAAAATGGCAAGGGTAATGGCAGCGTTTTCCTCCGGGGTGCCTCCCTCCAGCTCTTTCTTCTTACAGGAGGCAAAATGAAATTCCTCAGGGGTAATGGTGTAGCTTTTATATTCACCGTTATCAATTTCACAGACAGCAGTGGGAGAACTTAAAGAAATCTCATCCATCTTATCAAGACCGTAAAATACAAGACCTCTCTTTACACCCAGGCTGGAAAGAACCCGTGCAAGAGGCTCCACCAGCGACTGGTCATAAACACCCAGAAGCTGCATGGAAGGGGAAGCGGGGTTGGTAAGAGGGCCCAGAATATTAAATACGGTGCGGATGCCAAGCTCCTTACGGATGGCGCCTACATATTTCATGGAAGTGTGGTATTTCTGGGCAAACAGGAAACAGATACCTGTTTTATCCAGAAGCTCAGCGCATTTTTCAGGTGTAAGGTTAATATTTACACCAAGGGCTTCCAGACAGTCAGCAGCACCGCTGTTAGAAGAAGCTGCGCGATTTCCGTGCTTGGCTACTTTGACTCCGCCTGCTGCAATGACGATCGCAGAGGTAGTGGAAATGTTAAAGCTGTGGGCATCATCCCCACCGGTACCTACGATTTCCAACACATCGCCATCATAATCTACCTTTAGTGCGTGACTTCTCATGGCGGCAGCGCAGCCGGCAATTTCATCTATGGTTTCCGCCTTGGTGCTTTTGGTAGATAAGGCCGCCAGAAAAGCGGCGTTTTGTGTAGGGGAGGTCTCTCCGCTCATGATCTCATTCATGACAGTGTAAGCTTCCTCATAGGATAAGTCCTGTTTGTCAACAATTTTTACGATAGCCTCTTTGATCATCTTTACCTCTTTTCTGCGCTGCTTTCCTTGTGGTCAGGTTTGAGGCAGCAGCGCAGACACAAGCCTGATAAAAAAGTTTACAGTTTCCGGTTTATAGCTACTAAAAAATTCTTTACGATGGTTCGTCCGTCCGGAGTGAGGATGGATTCAGGATGAAACTGCAATCCATATACCGGATAAGCTCTGTGCTGCACTGCCATGACTTCCCCGTCCTGTGTCCTTGCGGTTACCATAAGGCACTCAGGCAGAGTCTTTTCAAGCAGTGCCAGGGAGTGGTATCTTGCAACAGGTATGGTATCTGGCAGATTTTCAAAGACAGGGCTGCCTTGATCAAGGGTGGCAATGGACTGCTTTCCATGCATCAGCTCTCTGGCATAGGAAATAGTGCCGCCATAGGCTGTGCAGATAGCCTGATGGCCCAGACAGACGCCCAGAATGGGAAGCTTACGGCCAAGCTCTTTTACCACATCAATACAGATACCTGCCTCCTCCGGTCTTCCGGGGCCGGGAGAAATAATAATGGCCTCCGGTTTCAGTTCCTCAATTTCCCTTACGGAGAGGGCGTCATTCCGGACCACTTTAATGTCCGGATTCAGGGAACCGATTAACTGGAACAGATTGTAAGAAAAACTGTCATAATTATCAATTAGTAAAATCATAGGTCTGCCTCCTGTGCGGATTTCAGTGCTTTTACGAGAGCAGCGGCCTTGTTCAGGCATTCCTGATATTCTTTTTCGGGAATGGAATCAGCAACGATGCCGGCGCCGCTTCTTACAAATACCCTGCCATTTTTCTTATAGGCAATACGGATGGCAATACAGGTATCCAGATTGCCGGTAAAGTCCAGATAGCCGATGGCGCCGCCATAAATACCCCGCTTATTGTTCTCCAGATCATTGATCAACTGGCAGGCTTTGATTTTTGGAGCGCCGGAAAGAGTGCCTGCGGGGAGAACAGCGTCAATTGCCGAAAGAGAATCTTTGTCATCTCTGATCTTTCCCCGAACCGTGGAACCGATGTGCATAACATGGGAATATCTTTCGATAGAGAGATATTTTTCAACTTCTACAGTGCCAAACTTACTGATTTTTCCAATATCATTTCTGCCCAGATCCACTAACATATTATGTTCTGAAAGTTCTTTGGGGTCAGAGAGCAGATCTTTTTCCAGCGCCAGATCTTCCTTAAGGGTCTTTCCTCTGAGCCTTGTGCCTGCCAGAGGAAAGGTATGGAGAATCCCATCCTCCAGTTTGACTAAAGTTTCAGGGGAAGCGCCTGCCACCTCCATATCGCTGCTGGAAAAGTAGAACATATAGGGGGAGGGGTTTAAGGTGCGCAGTATGCGGTAAGTGTTTAAAAGGCTTCCCTCAAAGGCTGCCTCCAGACGGTTGGAAAGAACGATCTGGAAAATATCCCCCTCCTTGATATGATGCTTTGCCTTCTCCACCATGGCGCAGTATTCTTCCTTCTGGAATAAAGGCTTAAATTCCGAAGTACATTTACCGGAGGGTTCAAAAATGGGGGTACCGTTTTTGATCAGTTCACTCATCTGCTTTAATTGAAGGGCGGCCCTGTTATATTCCGTCTCAAGATTTTCAAGGCTGATATTCACGATGAGGATAATTTTCTGCTTATAGTTGTCAAAGGCGATGACCTTGTCAAAAAGCATTAAATCAACATCCTTAAAACCTTCCGTATCCACGGCATTTAAATTTAAGGAGGGCTCCGCATACTTCAGATAATCGTAGGAAAAGTAGCCTACCAGCCCGCCGGTAAAGGGAGGAAGATAAGGAAACCGGGGGCTTTTATGTTCTTCAATTATCTGCCGCAGGTATTTGCCCGGATCATCTGTTTCAAAGGAAAGTGCTCCAACCTTCATCTGTCCGTCCTGGCAGGTGATTTCAAGACTGGGGTCATAGCCAAGGAAAGTGTACCGGCCCCATTTTTCATGGTCGGAAACAGACTCTAACAGATAACAGTGCTTGGAAACATTTTTAAGGATTTTAAGAACTTCAATAGGAGTTCTGATGTCAGAGAAAATTTCCATGCTCACCGGAGCTGTTTTGTATTTATTTTGTTTTTGAAGATCCTTAAGTACATTAATTTCAGGCTGAATCATAATACTCCTTTCTGCAATCTGCCAATTTCAAATTTACCAGGCACCTTTTGACACCTGAATCCGTATAGGAAATTCATAAAAGAGTTTTATTCTGTGGTTTCTTTTGTGTTGATCCACTTTAAATAGGCGTTGATAAAAAGATCAATTGCACCATCCATGACAGAATCTACATTTCCGGTTTCCGCATTGGTTCTGTGATCCTTAACCATGGTATAGGGCTGCATGACATAGGATCTTATCTGATTGCCCCATCCGATTTCCTTCACTTCGCCGCGAATATCTGACAGCTTCTCGGCATTGGCTTCCTTTTTCAGCATATACAGCTTTGCTTTCAGCATCTGCATTGCCTTATCCTTGTTCTGGAACTGGGAGCGCTCATTCTGGCACTGTACTACGATCCCGGTAGGAATATGCGTAATACGGATTGCAGAGGAAGTCTTATTGATATGCTGTCCCCCTGCGCCGCTGCTTCGGTAGGTATCGATCCTGAGGTCATCTTCGTTGATCTCCACGTCCACATCCTCTTCAATATCCGGCATAACATCCAGTGATACAAAGGAGGTCTGTCGTTTGCCCTGTGCGTTAAAGGGCGAAATACGTACCAGTCTGTGAACCCCTTTCTCTGATTTCAGATAGCCATAGGCATTCACTCCGTTAACCTGAAAGGTTACTGATTTGATTCCTGCCTCATCCCCATCCAGATAATCCAGTACTTCCACTGAAAAGCCTTTGCGTTCCGCCCATCTGGTATACATCCGGTAAAGCATGGAACACCAGTCACAGCTTTCTGTGCCGCCTGCTCCTGCATTCAGCTTTAAAATAGCGTTATGCCCGTCATACTCGTCAGAAAGCAGGGTGCTGATACGAATGTTTTCAAAGGTTTCAATAAAATCATCTAACTCGGCCCGGATGTCAGCTGCCAGCTGGTCATCTTCCTCTTCATATCCCATCTCGATCAGCGTTTCTATATCGTCGTACTGAGTTTCCAGGCCTTCCATGGTTTCTACCGTATCTTTTAAATTTTTCAGTTCCTTCATCTTCTGGTTGGAAATTTCCGGATCGTCCCAAAAACCGGGCGCCTCCATTTCTCTTTCCAGTTCTTCTATTTTCTTTGACTTGTTAGCCAGGTCAAAGTGAATCCCTCACTTCCGCTAAAGGGCTTTTGTATGTCTGTAATTCAGACTTCATCTGGTCTAACTCTACCACCTTGCGTCACCTTCTTTCTTAATTTACTTTACTGCGCACTGCTTTTGTGTTTTTATTTGCGTCCGCAGCACTGTTTATATTTCTTGCCGCTGCCGCAGGGGCAGGGATCGTTGGGATAAATCTTGGCATTCTCACGTTTTACAGGTGCCTTTACCGCAGAGTCGTCTTTATTCGTGCCTGTTACCTTGGCAACCTGCTCTCTTTCCACCTTCTGCTCAACTCTTACATGGAACAGCACTCTTACTGTCTCTTCACGAATGTTCTGGGTCATTTCATCAAACATTTCATAACCATTGAGCTTGTATTCTACCAGCGGGTCTCTCTGTCCATATGCCTGTAAGCCCACGCCCTGACGAAGCTGGTCCATATCATCTATATGATCCATCCATTTCCTGTCGATCACCTTAAGCAGGATAACTCTTTCCAGTTCACGGATCGCTTCCGTTTCAGGGAATTCTGCTTCCTTGGCCTCGTAAAGCTTCACAGCTTCCTCCTTAAGCTGCTGCTTTAAGGAGTTCTTTTTAGGGGTATTGATACGCCCTCTGTTAATGGGCTTTAGGGGAATCGTAGGAAGAAGCAGCGTATTTAACTCTTCCAGATTCCAGTCATCATAATCCGTATCATCACCGATAACAATATCCACTGTATTTTCTACAATATCAGTGATCATCTTATAAATAGCGTCTCTCATGCTTTCGCCATTTAAAACCCGGCGTCTCTCTTCATAAATGATCTCTCTCTGCTCATTCATTACCTGATCATATTCAAGCAGATTCTTTCTGATACCATAGTTGTTGGTTTCTATTTTTTTCTGTGCGGACTCAATTGCATTGCTTAAGGTCTTATGCTCGATTTCCTGATTTTCAGGAATGCCTAAGGCATTAAACATATTGATCAGACGTTCGGAGCCAAACAGACGCATCAGATCATCTTCCAGTGAAATATAGAATTTAGATTCACCGGGATCACCCTGACGGCCGGAACGGCCGCGAAGCTGATTATCAATACGTCTGGATTCATGTCGCTCCGTACCGATGATCTTAAGCCCGCCTGCTGCTCTTGCACCATCATCCAGCTTAATATCCGTACCACGACCTGCCATATTGGTGGCAATGGTAACTGCACCGCTTAAACCTGCGTCCGCCACAATCTCTGCTTCCAGCTCGTGGAACTTGGCATTTAACACTTTATGGGGAATCCCCTGCTTGGTCAGCAGCTTGCTAAGCTCCTCAGAAGCCTCAATGGTAATCGTACCAACCAGCACTGGCTGGCCCTTTGCATGAGATTCCCTGACTGCCTCCACAATTGCATGAAGCTTTTCTTTTCGGGTCTTATAAACCGCATCCTGCAAATCTACCCTGGCAACAGGCTTGTTGGTGGGTATCTCTACAACATCCATTCCATAAATATCACGGAATTCTCTTTCTTCCGTAAGGGCAGTACCTGTCATACCCGCTTTCTTTTCAAATTTATTAAAGAAATTCTGGAAGGTAATGGTAGCTAACGTCTTGCTTTCTCTCTTGACCTTCACGTGCTCTTTGGCTTCAATTGCCTGATGAAGACCGTCTGAATAGCGGCGTCCCGGCATAATACGTCCGGTAAATTCATCTACAATGAGTACCTGATCATCCTTAACCACATAGTCCTGATCCCGGAACATCAGATTGTTGGCCCGAAGTGCCAGAATAATATTGTGCTGGATCTCAATATTTTCAGGGTCAGCAAGGTTTTCAATCTGGAAGAATTTTTCTACCTTATCGACACCCTGGGCGGTCAGGTTCACTACCTTGTCCTTCTCATTGACAATAAAATCTCCTGTCTCTTCCCTCTCCACTCCCATGATGGCATCCATCTTGGACAATTCCTGCATATCTTCTCCGCGCTTCATCTGCTTGGCAAGAATATCGCACACCTCATAAAGCTTGGTGGATTTGCCGCTTTGTCCGGAAATGATAAGGGGGGTTCTCGCCTCATCGATCAGCACAGAGTCCACCTCATCAATAATGGCATAGTGCAGATCCCGAAGCACCAGCTGTTCCTTATAAATAACCATATTGTCTCTCAGGTAATCAAACCCCAATTCATTGTTGGTAACATAGGTGATGTCACACTTATAGGCTTCTCTTCTTTCCTCCGGCTTCATACTGTTCAGTACCACGCCGACTTTAAGGCCCAAAAACTCATGCACCTGTCCCATCCACTCAGCATCACGCTTTGCCAGGTAATCATTGACAGTGACAACATGGACTCCCTTGCCCTCCAGGGCATTTAAGTAAGCCGGCAGCAAACAGGTCTGGGTCTTTCCTTCACCGGTTTTCATTTCGGCAATACGCCCCTGATGCAGAATAATACCGCCAATGAGCTGCACTCTGTAATGCTCTGTATGCAGCACTCTTCTGGCTGCTTCCCTCACTACCGCGTAGGCTTCCGGAAGCAGATCATCCAGGGTTTCTCCCTCTGCAAGTCTTTTCTTAAACTCTTCTGTCTTTCCCTGTAATGCCTCATCGGAAAGCTCCATCATAGAAGGGCGAAGGTCTTCTATGGCCTGCACAGTTCCTTCTATGCGCTTAAGTTCTCTTTCGCTATGGGTTCCAAATACCTTTTGGATCAAATTCATTCTTGCTACCTCTCTGATTATTCAAAAGAATTTCCCGTTATACAAAAAACCGCAAACCTTATTGTATCAGATTTGCGGTTTTTATTCAACTATTCAAATATTATCATTATATTAAATCTCATTTCCGGGGAATCTGGGAACCCCTGCAAATCCCTTAGCCAGTTCTTCGTCTGTAGGAACATAGTCAGACATCTCTCCGTTATTGTAACGTTCATAGGCCACCATATCAAAGTAGCCGGTTCCCGTAAGTCCAAACAGAATCGTCTTTTCTTCCCCTGTTTCCTTGCATTTCAAGGCTTCGTCAATGGCAGCCTTGATTGCATGTGCACTTTCCGGCGCAGGTAAAATTCCCTCTACCCTTGCAAATTCTTCTGCCGCCTTAAATACGGAGGTCTGCTCTACACTGATTGCCTCCATATATCCGTCATGATACAGCTGTGAAAGTACAGAGCTCATACCATGATAACGCAGGCCTCCGGCATGATTCGGAGCGGGAATAAAACCGCTGCCTAAGGTGTACATCTTAGCAAGAGGGCATACCTTTCCGGTATCGCAGAAGTCATATACATATTTTCCTCTGGTAAGACTGGGACAGGAGGCAGGTTCAACCGCAATAAACTGATAGTCCGCTTCTCCCCTTAGCTTTTCTCCCATAAAAGGCGAGATCAGACCTCCTAAGTTGGAGCCGCCGCCGGCACATCCAATGATCACATCAGGCTTAATGCCATATTTATCCATGGCTGCTTTGGCCTCCAGACCAATCACTGACTGATGGAGAAGCACCTGGGTCAGTACGGAACCAAGCACATAGCGGTATCCCTCCCTGGAAGTAGCTGCTTCCACCGCTTCAGAAATTGCGCATCCAAGGCTGCCTGTGGTACCTGGGAACTCTTCTAAGATTTTGCGTCCAACCCTGGTGGTATCCGAAGGAGAGGGCGTTACGTTGGCCCCATAGGTTCTCATAACCTCTCTTCTGAAGGGTTTTTGCTCATAGGAACACTTTACCATGTATACCTGACAGTCAAGCCCTAAATATGCACATGCCATGGAAAGGGCTGTTCCCCACTGTCCTGCTCCGGTTTCCGTAGTCACTCCCTTAAGTCCCTGCTTCTTTGCATAGTAAGCCTGTGCAATCGCCGAATTGAGCTTGTGGCTGCCGCTTGTGTTGTTGCCTTCAAATTTATAATATATTTTGGCCGGAGTCTGCAGCTTTTCCTCCAGACAGTAAGCCCGTACCAATGGGGAAGGACGATACATCTTGTAAAACTTCCGGATTTCCTCCGGGATTTCAAAATAAGGCGTTGTATCATCTAACTCCTGCTTACATAATTCATCGCAAAAGATACCGCGCATTTCCTCAAAGGTAAGGGGCTTTAAGGTTGCCGGGTTCAAAAGCGGCGCCGGCTTATTCTTCATGTCAGCCCGCACATTGTACCAGCTTACAGGCATCTCGTTTTCTTCCAGATAAATCTTGTAAGGGATTTTCTTCTCTTCGCTCATTATAACTCCTCCGTTTGATGTATATACTTTTTATCCATTTCCGTCTTAAGTTTATCATAATTCTTTTTGCTTTAACAGCCCGATTTCTCATTAATTCCCCTTTCCTGGCTTCTCTAGGCATGAGAAAGTGTGGGAAACATGAGCCTTAGTTTTTTAAAACCGGCAAATCCCTTTCCTTTTACAAATAAGGTAGTATCCTCCTGCTTAAATTCACTGACAGTATACCCTTTTTCATCTACAGGCACAAATCCTAAGGTCACCATGCGGATTTCTTTTCCAAAAGCCTGGATCACACTGTCCAAAACAGGAGACTTTAGTA
>USJG01000066.1 GCA_900554925.1 uncultured Lachnospiraceae bacterium | reverse complement strand
TCTGTTGGCGCAGGCGGTGTTTACGGAAAAATATTTGATGGCACCAGCTATCATCAGCACCACCTGGAAAATGCCCAGATAAGCAATTGTTGGATTTACGGTCCCAGCGCAGGAGGCGTCCTGGGCTATGGAAGCAACTATGCACAGCTTTATTCAAATGAGATTGATCCTGCGGTAAAGGCCAGCGTTAGTATTAAAGGCAACGTGATCTATGGAATGCAGGTTGGCGGTGTGATAGGGTATTGCGAATCTTCAGCAGTGAATTATATAGGCACAAAGATTGAGAACAACCGCTTGCAGGCCTATAGAAATGCAGGTAATAGTGCAGCTTACGCAGGAGGCTTTTGCGGAAATGCATACAAAAATGGAGCGGCGGCCAACTACAGGCTGGATTTTATTACCATTAAGAACAATCATATTCTTGGGGCAAATTTGAATACGAATAAGCGGATAGGCACAGGCGGATTTTTTGGTTATGCCAACTGGTCTAACTGTTATGTTTATCAGCCGGAACTTACAGATAACCTGATTGGCTACAGCGAAACGGATAGTGGCGGAGATTTTCTGGATAAGAATGAAAGTCCAGGTATCCAAACCCTTCAGACTCTGTTTAACAGTACGACCGGAGAAATAGGCGGCGAGGAAAGAGAGGTTTCTTTAATTACAGGAACCAACACAAATAACTTAAGGGAGGCATCAATGCCTGCAGTCGATGACATCAGAAACAACGGTATCGGCTACTACGCAGCACGGATCGGCAATTTTATCGGCGAATATGGAACCAATGCCCATACCTATTTCCTGGCACCTACAGTTTCCTATCCTCAGGATATTAAAACCCGTCCGGTCATAGACGTAGGAATGGCGGTGGGAACAGGAACTGTCAGCGACAGCCTTCTGGGCACTCCTTATGCCTACAGAAAAAATATTCATATTATTTATCATGAACCGGAAAGCACACTGGATTATGACGCACAGGTATGGAGCAAAGCGGTTATAAGTTCTGCCGACAAAAATACACTGGGCATTACGGATAGCGAGGAATGTCTTTTCGACGAAATCAGTTATCAGGGGATTATGGAAGCTTACCGGGCTATGGAAACCACAACGGAGCTTTCAGAGTATCTGGAGGCTTACCGGCTGGGGATAAAGGCAGATGGGACAGAGACTATCGAAGAGGTGTACCAGAAGCTTTATAGAGATGACGCCGGTTTAGTGTCAGCATTAAAGCTGGGAACTGAAACGCTTCCGGTAATTGTCCTTGATACCCAGTACGGGACAGCGGATCAACTGATAAAAGGCGTCGTGGCGGCACTGACCGGAGTCGGCGGCGTCTACAGTGATAACGATGCTACTTATTCGAATGGAATGAAAGCAGTCACTAAGATAACGACTACACCAATGAAAATTAGTGGCGATACCATTTCCGTTGATTCCGGACAGCCCAGTCTTTCCGCAAGCAGCAGTTCAGGAAAATGGACGGTTGAATACAGGGACTATGATGACGATGGCTATGATCTGGACGGTAATTTTTCAGGAACCCAGACTTTTACAATGCTTACCATCACTTATTCCTGGAGCTATGAGACGTTGGGAAATAAAAAGTCTGTAACGCGAAGCGAGGTAATAAGAATACCGATCTTTGTAGTGGAGCGTCTGACCATAGATACCCATCTGAAGATTATTGAGGACCTGGTGTATAATGCGGACAAAGTGAAAGATGAGGGAGTACTCTCTTCCAAGGTGGTAGTGGCCAATGACAGCTCCTACACCCTGTATACGGAATATATTTACGGTGACGCCAGAAAGAAACATGATACGTCTATCGAAAAGCATATAGGAACCTATGTAGATGGCAATGTGGGGAAGGAGAATAAGGGCTTTGCAGCCGGAACCAAGCTTACATTAATAGATATTGATGGCGGCAACAAGGTTTATTACTACACAGTCGGGGAGGGAGAGACAGGGCCCATTCCTTACTCGGCATTTACGGACGAAAATGGTGATCCATATTCTAATAAGAAGATCAATCAGGACGACGGATTCAAAATCGTTGGAGAGAACGAGACCTATACGACCCGCGATATGGTGCAGACAGCAGACGGAGGGGAGAAGGATTTTCCCTTTGAATACTCTAATGTGGCGGTGGAACGTTTCCTGATCACGGTGGATATTTCGGGGGTTTCAAAGAAGGACCGGATTGGAAGCGAGATCAGAATTTTAGACAGCAGCCCTGAGATTATAGATGCGTTAAAGCCCAAGACCACGCTTACGGAGCATACGAAACTGCAGACAACCATACAGCCTGGAATGACCATAGGATTTGCAGGGAAAGGTGAACCGGATAAGGAGGAAAAAACCTGGATAGAAGGCAATATCAAGGCCAGCGAGGAGGAAGGCTTCGTCAACATATGGGCTACCATTGATATTCAGGCAGAGCCCTTTTACTGGACAGCGGTAGGTCAAAATGGCGCCACTACCATTGACAGCGCCAATAACAACAAATTCCTGGAGCTGCAGATTTATATGACCACTCCGGGAAGTGACCAGGAAATTGCGCTTCCCCAGGGAACGAACGTTTCCATAGAAGGTGTGAGGACAAAGCCGGAGGGAGTCTACGTGGACGGCGTGGCGGACAGTATCCCAAAGACAAACCTGGACCCTTATTACGATACCTCCAATATTTATTTTTATAAGGATGGAAAGCTGCAGTTTAAGCTGAATGATTTAAGCAAGCTCATTTTGGCGGAGACCACCACAGAAGGGGTAGTCCGCTGGGTGGATCAGTTGACACTGGATTTCAGGAACGCGGATATGACGCCCTATGATAAAGAGCAGTATACTATGCATATAAATCTGCTGCGAACGGAGGATCCGGACTATCCTGTAGGTGGAGAGATACTTGACACTTATGAAAGCGACCTTCCGGCGGCCAGAAAGGAGGATTTGGCCTGCGCGGTGGAGACAAAAGATCTGATGCAGCTTGGTGTGAACACTTACGAAAATCAGACTCAGATGCCCCACCAGATAGATTTTGATTTTAAACTGGATTTTAATGGCATATTGACAGGCAATGAGGCTACCGATCAGGTTACCACTGATAAACGTTATACAGTGGTCTACCGCCTTCTTCAAAAGACAAACGTAAGCGGAACGCCCCAGTATATTCCATACAACGGGGATCAGCTGACCCTTGAACTGGTGGAGGATCCGGATCAAAAGACCCTGACTCCTGCAGTATCGGCTAATAAAGAAACGAAAGGCATGAAGTTCTGGTATGTAGACTATGTCTTTGACTGGCAGGAAATTAAGGATGGCACCCTATGCCAGACCCAGGTAAACGGAGTGCCCGCAGAGACTCAAAATAAGGGAGTGGTCGTCAGAAGCCTTAAGCTGACTGTACAGGATGCGTCCCAGATGGATTTATCCAATTATAAGGTGCAGGCTATTGTTTACGTGAATGATAATGATGCGTGGGAGATCAAACACGAAGAGCTTGATTTAAACTCCATTACGCCGCTTACGGATTTCTTTGTATTTACAGTGGCGAAGCTGAAAACAGATCTTGATTATTAAGTCTTGCAATCATTTTCTGTGATATAAAAAAAGAGGGATGCTTATGCATCCCTTCTTTGCTGTGAAATAAAAGCACTTAGCCTACCCGTTGCATCATCTGTGTTAATATATCCACATCCTTTTCAAAATCTTCAAAAGTAGGATAATACTCGGAAGGGCGGTACAGGGTCCGCAGCATGGACTTGTTGAGCTGGTCAAAAAGTCTGACGGTGAGGGGTTTTGCAAAGAAATACCCCTGGGCAATATCACAGCCGATGTCAGTCAGAAAGTTTGCCTGCTGCATGGTTTCAACGCCCTCTGTGATAACAGTAAGATTTAATTCCTTTGCCATGGCGATCAGATAGCGCAGGATGGTAAGTCCTTCATCAGAATTGGAATTCCGGTTCAGGAAGCTTCGATCCAGCTTGATCCTTTCAATGGGATAATCTTTTAAAAGATTTAAAGGGGAGTGCACGCTTCCAAAATTATCGATACACAGGGAAAAACCATGTTCTTTAAGTTTCCCGATAGTTTCAGCCAGTTCTTTGGAGGTGTTGGCAACGCCCCGCTCCGGCAGTTCTAAGATGATCAGATCCTTGGAAATAAGATACTGCTTTAAAAGCTGTTCTAACTTGTCAATAAAAGCGGTGCCCTGCAAGTGGATTGGTGAGACATTCATGGAAATAGGAAGAGGCGTCATTTTGTTGTCGATCCATCTTCGGATGACCTTGCAGCATTCCTCCCACATATAGTAATCAAGCTTCTGGATCAGAGAAGAACTTTCAAACAGAGGCAGGAAGGCATAAGGGGAAAGGATTCCCTTGCCGGGGTAGTCCCAGCGCACTAAGGCTTCTGCTGATACGATCTGGTAGGAATGCAGATCTACCATGGGCTGCAGATAGACAATAAATTTGTGGGCATCCAGCGCATTTTCCATTTCCTGGCTCATCTGCCGGTTTTCATTGTAGGTACGGTTCAGTTCCTCTGTAAAATAAGCATAATTTTCATGGCTGGGGTCTTTGATGGATCTTTGTGCCAGCAAAGTACAGTTCATAATATCCATAAGACTGTCCCTGGTGCGTTCCTGATCAATAGCATAGATGCCAAAGGAGGCAGTTACTGCGAAGGTGGGAGAGTAATCTGCCAGTTTTTCCGTAATACTTCTTATGGTATTAAGAATAGTCTCTTCCGCTGCATCTTTAAATAAAATACCAAACAGATTTGAGTTTACATGAGCATACGTGGCATCGGTCATAGTGGTGGATTTTAAGATGTTTGCGGTATAGACCATGACCTTGTCGCCTTCGGAGGGGCCGAAGATCTGATTGATCTTTCCCATATTGGAAATACTAAAGCCCACCATGGTAAATTGGGAACGGGGATAGCGGTCAAACAAAGAAGAACAGCGGTCAATAAAGTAATCAATATTTCCGATTTTCGTAACGGTATGGGTATAGGCTGTTTCATTTAATTCCCTGATGGTGTTTTGAAGCGTCTGAATCTGGTTTTCATAGTCGGATTCCATAGATTCCATCCTGTCAGCCTTATATTGGTATTGATAGTCCTTGGTGCGCATCTGAGACCGCAGAAAGATGATAACCCCTATCAGTATGAGAATAATAAGACCCAGCACATAGCCCATAATTTTCCATCCTTTCTCTTAAGGAACTGTTTTGATTCTTTTTCCATTATATATAAAAGCAGTGATATTCACAAGAAAATTACAGAATTTTTTGGGATTTGACATAATAAAAAACGTTTTTTAAATTTTCAGGGAGACACAGATACATAAATATAAGAAGAAATTATTATATTAATTTAAGAAAATTTTTACTTGCAAGTGCCCTGAAAGTGGTGTATAGTGTAGCACGTTACAAGTTTCAAACATAAAGGGGATACATTATGGCAAAATATCTGGTAATTGTGGAATCACCAGCAAAAGTAAAGACAATTAAAAAATTTCTGGGGGCTAATTATGAAGTGATGGCCAGCAACGGACATGTGCGGGATCTGCCAAAGAGTCAGATGGGCATTGACGTGGAGCATGATTATGAGCCCAGATACATTACCATTCGTGGAAAGGGCGACATACTGGCAAACTTAAGAAAAGAAGTTAAGAAAGCGGAAAAGATTTATCTGGCTACTGACCCTGACCGTGAAGGGGAGGCAATCTCCTGGCATCTTCTGATTGCCCTTAAGCTGGAAGACAAAAAGGTTTACCGTATTACTTTTAATGAGATTACCAAAAATGCGGTGAAGGAATCACTTAAAAATGCAAGAGAAATCAACATGAATCTGGTGGACGCCCAGCAGGCAAGGCGTGTCCTTGACCGTATGGTAGGCTATCGGATCTCCCCCCTTCTGTGGGCCAAGGTAAAGAGGGGCTTAAGTGCAGGGCGGGTGCAGTCGGTTGCTCTTCGGATCATCTGTGACAGAGAGGAGGAGATCAACAGCTTTATTCCTGAGGAATACTGGACGCTGGGGGCTTCCTTCCGTATTCCAGGGGAAAAGAAGCCTCTGGCGGCCAGGTACTATGGGAAGAAGGGCGGCAAGGAGGTGATTTCTTCTAAAGAAGAGCTTGACGGAATCCTGAAGGAAGTGAAAGAGGCCGATTTTAAAGTCAGTGAAGTCAAAAAGGGCGAGAGAGTGAAAAAAGCTCCGCTGCCTTTTACCACCTCTACTTTGCAGCAGGAGGCCAGCAAGGTGCTGAATTTTTCCACACAAAAGACCATGCGTCTGGCACAGCAGCTTTATGAAGGAATTGAGATTAAAGGCAACGGCACAGTGGGCATTATCACTTATCTGCGTACGGATTCCACGAGAATCTCCAGGGAAGCAGAAGCTATGGCCGAAGAATATATCAGAAAAAATTATGGGGATGCCTACGCGGCAGATGGCAGCGCAGCTTTAAGGAACGATAAAAAAATACAGGACGCCCATGAGGCCATCCGTCCAACTGATTTGAAACGCACTCCTGCGGAATTAAAGGATTCTTTATCAAGAGACCAGCTGCGTCTCTATCAATTGATATGGAAGCGCTTTGCAGCCAGCAGAATGCAGCCGGCTAAGTACGAAACCACTTCTGTTAAGATCGACGCCGGAGAACATCGCTTTACGGTGGCAGCTTCCAAGCTGGTTTTTGATGGGTTTATGAGCGTTTATACCCAGGAAGAGGACAGGGAGGAAAATAATACTCTCATTAAAAGCATAGATACATCTACGCCTCTTACCCTGATAGAATTTGAGGGAAAGCAGCATTTTACCCAGCCGGCGCCTCACTATACGGAGGCTTCTTTAGTGCGCGCCTTAGAGGAACTGGGCATTGGGCGCCCAAGTACTTATGCCCCTACGATCACCACGATTCTGGCAAGGCGTTATGTGGTAAAGGAAAACAAAAATCTTTATGTGACGGAGCTTGGAGAAGTGGTCAATCATATTATGAAGGATGCCTTTCCAAGTATTGTGGATGTGAATTTTACCGCTAATCTTGAAGCCCTTTTAGATGGCGTGGAGGAGGGAAGCGTCAACTGGAAGACAGTGGTGTCCAATTTTTATCCTGATTTGGACGAAGCGGTGAAATTGGCAGAGAAGGAACTGGCAGAAGTAGAAATTAAGGATGAAGTATCGGAGGAGGTCTGCGATCTGTGCGGCAGACAGATGGTCATTAAATATGGCCCTCATGGAAGATTTCTTGCCTGTCCCGGATTTCCTGAGTGCCGCAATACCAAGCCTTATTTTGAAAAAATTGGTGTTGCCTGTCCTAAGTGCGGCGGCGATATTGTGCTTAAGAAGACCAAAAAGGGCAGAAAGTACTATGGGTGCATCAACAATCCCGAATGTGATTTTATGGTATGGCAGAAGCCTTCCGTGGAGAAATGTCCTAAATGCGGTTCCCTGATGCTCTACAAAGGCAATAAGCTGGTATGCATGGATGAAAACTGCGGCTATGTAGCAAAAATTCCTGAAAATGACAAATAAGTCAGAAAATTTTTATTATTTAGCGGAATTATTTATAATTTTCCGGGAAGTCGTTGAAATTGCCTAAATCCTGTGTTACAATGATTTTCATAAGCATTAACAGGAGGTAGGGAATGAGCAGCGTACAATTATTAGATAAAACCAGAAAGATTGGCAAGCTTCTTCATAACAATAATTCCAGCAAGGTGGTTTTTAATGACATTTGTTCTGTATTATGCGAAATCTTATCCTCCAATGTACTGGTGATCAGCAAAAAGGGAAAAGTGCTGGGAGTGGGAGATGCCCCCGGCGTTGATTCCATTACAGAGCTTATTGTGGATCAGGTGGGAGGTTTTATTGACGGTATGTTAAATGAAAGGCTTCTGGCGATCCTTTCCACCAAGGAAAATGTAAATCTTGAAACCCTGGGTTTTGAAGAGGGAGATGTGAGGAAGTTTCAGGCGATCATCACCCCCATAGAAATAGCAGGGGAGCGGCTGGGAACCCTGTTCATTTACAAATGTGAAGACCAGTATGATATTGACGACATTATTTTATGCGAGTACGGAACCACGGTAGTGGGACTTGAGATGCTCCGGGCGGTTAATGAAGAAAATGCGGAGGAAAGCCGGAAATTGGCGGTTATCAAGTCTGCCATAAATACCCTTTCCTATTCTGAAATGGAAGCTGTAGTGCATATTTTTGAAGAATTAAACGGTATGGAAGGCATTCTGGTAGCCAGCAAGATTGCTGACAGGGTGGGGATTACCCGTTCTGTGATCGTAAATGCCCTTCGAAAATTTGAAAGCGCGGGAGTAATTGAATCCAGATCCTCAGGAATGAAGGGAACTTACATCAAGGTCTTAAATGATATGGTTTTTGAGGAAGTGGAAAAGCTCAAAAAAGAAAGCATCAGATAGGTATTACATGCATCAGCAAACTGAATATTCAGCATAATGGATTATGATTGGAGTAAAAGGATTTATGAAACTTAAGTGGCGTAAATCCTTTTTTTGTACAACAGGTACTAAAGTCCTATTTTGTAAAAATAACTTGTCTTTTCAGGTAAATAAATTATAATAAAATAGGGTAAGGGGAACTATGCTCTGATTTAAAATTGAAAGGGAATTTTAAGATGATTAACAGCAACGTATTTGATTATGTAAATGTTTTAAGCAAAGCGGCAGATGCGGCATGGACAAGAAATGATGTGATTGCCAACAACATTGCTAATGTTGACACCCCCGGGTATAAAAGGCAGGATGTGAATTTTGAAGCCCAGCTCCGTCAGGCTTTGGGCAATTCCAGGTATGAAACAGTGGACGCCAAGGTCTCCCATCTGACCAGCACAGAGCTGAATACCAGAATTTATACAGATTCTGCCAATTTCTCCTACCGGCTGGACGGAAATAATGTAGATATTGATACGGAAGAGGTGGAGCTTGCCGCCAATCAGATTAAATATAACGGATTGATCGACAGTATCAATCAGGAGTTTGCAAACCTTAAATTAGTTATGAAGTAAGCGGGAGGTAAGAGTGTATGAGCATATTCACATCTTTTGATATTAACGCGTCGGGAATGACCGCGCAGAGGTATCGGATGGATACCATCTCTGAAAATCTGGCAAATGCCAATACTACCAGAACGGAGGACGGCACTCCCTACAGGCGTAAGGTAGTAACCTTTGAAGAGCGGGGAAGCGCGGTGGGAACCTTCAGCAGTTTCCTGGGAAGCGCCAGCAGCAGATACAATAAACAGGGCGTTAAGGTAAGCAGAGTTTCGGAAGATACCTGGACACAGATGAATATGGTTTATGATCCTTCTCATCCCGATGCGGATGAAAACGGCTATGTTACATATCCCAATGTCAATGTGGTTACAGAAATGACAAACCTGATCGATGCAAGCCGCTCTTATGAAGCCAACGCCACAGCCTTTAATGCCAGCAAGACCGTAGCCATGAAGGGGCTGGAAATGGCTCAGTAATAAAAGCACGGAGAGAAAGGAATACTTAAGAAAATGGATATATCGTCTTTTTATAATATATCATCCGGAGTTATTAAAGAAGCAGCGGAAAATTCCGCCACAGCCACGGGAAAATCCACAGGTGAATTTGGGAGTATTTTTGATAAAGCCATGGAAAACTTTAATACTACCAATGCATACCTGTCTGATGCAGAGAATGAAAAACTGCGCTGGGCTCTGGGAGAAACAGAAAATACCCATGAGCTTACCAATGCCCTTCAAAAAGCTTCTACTGCCCTGCAATATACAGTAGCAGTCAGAGACAGGCTTCTGGAGGCATATAGAGAGATTATGCAGATGCAGATTTAAACAAGGCAGTTTTGAACGGAAGAAGGTTAAATTATGGCAGACAGGATTAAGGAGCTTTTAAACAAAGTTCTTGAGTGGTGGAATAAATTTTCTACCAGGCAGAAAACATTTATCATATCGGCAGGGGCGGGGATCATTCTGGCTTTTGCCATTTTGATTACTGTTCTTACCAGGCCTCAGTATATCATTCTGGCAAATTGCGAATCTACCAAAGAAGCATCGGAAATCGTAGAACTTCTGGAGGGAGAAGGTCTCGATTATCAGGTTTCTGATGACGGCTATCAGATCAAGATCAATAAAAAGCAGCAGTCGGATGCAAGTCTTTTGCTTGGCGCCAATGATATTCAGGCCGCTACTTATACCATAGATAATGTTACGGACGGGGGCTTTAGCACCACGGAAGCGGATAAGCAGAAGAGATACGAGCTTTACATGGAAACAAGGCTTGCCAATGATATGATCGGCAGATTTTCCACCATCAAAAGCGCGGCGGTGGATTTGTACATACCGGAACAGGATGGAACTTTAATTGCCTCTGAGGAGGAATCTTCTATCTGGGTCGTGCTTGAGCTGGATGGAGATTTCACTACAGAGAATGCCGCAGGGCTGGCCAAGGCAGTTTCAGTGGCAATCGGCAATAAAACCTCTGAAAATGTGGTGATCATGGACACCAATGGCAATACCCTTTATTCCGGCGACGACACCTACAGCGCTGCCGGCGTTGCCAGCTCTCAGATGAGCGTAAGGTCCCAGTGGGAGACCAAGGTTAAAAATGATGTAAGACAGGTTCTTTTAGGAACAAATGAATTTAACAAGGTGGAAGTGGCAGTTAATCTGGATATGGATTTTTCCACCACAAAGGTAACAGATCACGAGTATTATGTGGCAGATGGCAGAGAACAGGGGTATCTGGCGTCAAACAGAACCTACAGTTCAGAATCCACCAATGGGAATGGCGGCGTGCCGGGAACCGATTCTAATGGGGATGTGGAATATGTCTACCAGGACAGTGAAGAAAGCACCTCCACGGTAGAAGAGGAAGAAAACAAATATCTGCCTTCAGAACGGATCACGGAGCAGGATACACTGCCCGGCGGCATCAATTACGAACAGTCTACGATTTCCCTTTCAGCTACCAACATGAACCTGATCAGGGAGGAAGATATCCGTTCACAGGGATTGTTAGACGGAATCACCTGGGAAGAATATAAGCTTGCAAATGCGGGACAGACACAGGTGACGGTACCGGAGGAATTATATGATGTAGTGTCGAAAGCCACAGGATTCCCTGTTGAAAATATTGCCATAGTCGCTTATTCGGAAAATGTATTTTTTGATGCGGAAGGCTTAAATGTCACTGCCTCTGACGTAATGCAGATTATTCTGATCATTGTAATACTGGCTCTGCTTGCATTTGTGGTGATCCGAAGCATGCGCTCGGAGAAGGAATCTGAGCAGCCCGAAGAGCTGTCAGTAGAAAATCTGCTGCAATCCCAGCCGGAGATTGAGCTTGAGGATATTGGAACAGAACCCATATCTGAAACCAGAAGGCTGATAGAGAAATTTGTGGAAGAAAATCCGGAGGCAGTTGCAAATCTTCTGCGCAACTGGCTGAATGAGGAATGGGGCTGATTAAAAGAATGTCTACCAGGAGGTTTAGTCAAGGATGGCCAGAGGTACAGATGAGAAGATTTCAGGGATCCAGAAAGCGGCAATTTTGCTGATCACGCTTGGACCCGAAAAATCTTCAGCAATATTCAAACATTTAAAAGAAGAAGAAATTGAAGAATTGACTCTTGAAATTGCCAATACCAGAAGTGTAACGCCTCAGGTAAAGGAAGAGGTAGTTGAGGAATTTTATCAGGTCTGCCTGGCCCAGCAGTATATTGCCGAGGGCGGTATCTCCTATGCCAAGGAGCTTTTGGAAAAGGCGCTGGGAACAGAAAAGGCAATGGACGTTATCGGCAAACTGACCGCTTCCCTTCAGGTTAAGCCCTTCGAGTTTGTGCGAAAGACAGATGCCGCGCAGCTTCTGAACTTTATTCAGGATGAGCATCCTCAGACGATTGCTCTTATTTTGTCTTATTTATCGCCAGTACAGTCAGCGCT
>USJG01000065.1 GCA_900554925.1 uncultured Lachnospiraceae bacterium | reverse complement strand
GTATAATATATTTAGGTAAATGCAGACAGTTTTTTGAAAAAGAAGCATTTATACTTTAGGCAGAAGGCAGGTGCTTATATGAATACAGTTATAACAATTGGCCGGCAGTTTGGTTCTGCGGGCCGTGAAATCGGCGAAAAGGTTGCAGAATATTTTGGCATAAAATGCTATGATAAGGAGCTTTTGAGCAGGGCAGCAAAGGAGAGCGGCTTTTGCGAGGAAATGCTTGAAAATCATGATGAGCGGCCGACCAATTCATTTCTCTACAATCTGGTCATGGATACTTATTCCTTTGGTTACAATGCATCCCACTTTGTAGATATGCCTATCAGCCACAAAGTGTTTCTGGCGCAATTTGATATCATCAAGAAAATAGCAAGTGAAGGACCTTGTATTATTGTTGGACGTTGTGCAGATTATGCCCTCAGCGATATGAAAAACTGTGTGCATATCTTCATTTACGGAGATGAAGAAACCAAGACGAAGCGTATTATGGAAAAATATAATTTGGATGCTGCAAAAGCGAAAGATATGTGTATAAAGAAAGATAAACAACGCCAAAGCTACTATAATTATTATTCTTCCAAAAAATGGGGACGGGCTGACAGCTACGATCTGTGTATTAACAGCAGCGTACTTGGCGTCGAAGGGACTGTTAAACTATTAATACAGTATATTGAAGATTTTGAAGCCAGAAATAAATAATAAAATAATTCCTGTAAATAATAATCTATAATCTGCAAAAAGAAAAAGCTACATAAGATGCCTTCGATGATGGAACGAAACAAAACAGTATCCTCTATGAAGGCATCTTATTTTTACTTCCAAATATAAATGGTAAGTAAATATGCTACAGATATAATTATTAACCATTATGCTCACAGATATAACTATTCGCAAAACACAAGTTTAACGAATAGTGTGGCCGGAAAATTAAAGATTAATTATAGAGTAATTTTACTGATCCGGGAAATGTTTCAATCAGTAGTTTACATAAAAATATTATGTTAACTCTTTGTTAATTTATCTTTTTCTATATAATCTAATGTACTGTTATATTTGGTAACATATTTTCTATAGTCGTCAGAGTTATTGTTTTTATTCTGTCTGGTAAAGCTGTCCTTCAGGTATTTTTTGCGGAAATCACCAACTGCATCAATGGAATCAGCTTTTCCTTTCTTTTTGTGATTAATGTAGGTATAAGCATAAAGCAAAACTAAAAATGCAATAACAATTATAATAAGCATCTTCATGGTATATTTCCCTTCTCAGCAGATCTCGTCGGAATCTAAAATTATGGTGAATGGCCCACTGTTAACCAATGAAACATCCATATGAGCCCCAAAAATTCCATGCGCTACCTTAGGAATTTCATCACTGCATTTTTTTAATATATATTCATATAGTTCATTGGCCAGATCAGGATCTCCAGCTTTAATAAAAGAAGGCCTGTTTCCTTTGCGGCAGTCAGCATATAAAGTAAATTGTGAAATAATTAACAATTCGCCATTTACACTTTTAATATCCAGATTTGTTTTTCCGTTTTCATCTGAAAAAATTCTTAAATGAAGTAATTTACTGATCATTTTATCTGCAATTTCAAAGGTATCTGAATTGCAGACGCCTACCAGTACCATAAATCCGTGTCCAATAGAACCAACGACCTCCTGATTCACCGATACGCTGGCGCTGTCTACTCTTTGAATTACAAATTTCATTTCTGCTGCTGCTCCTCTTTTCCGTTTTTATCATCATTGTTTTCTTTTGCTTTTGCAAATTTATTCTTATAAAATTTAAAGAAAGTATTTTTATTCTCCTTATTATCCACTTTAGGGACAAACACATCATCTTCTTTAATATAATCAACATCAAGGTATTTACTGGTTTCCGGAGGCAAGCCCTTTTTCAAAAGCATTCTGTTTACTATACGCTTTACCATTGCATACAAAACTGCAAAGAAGGGGACTCCAATAATCATGCCTGGTATCCCCATAATTTCTCCAAAGATGGTGATGGAAAAGATAACCCAAAATCCGGATAATCCGGTGGATTGGCCTAAAATGCTGGGGCCGATAAAATTGCCGTCTAACTGCTGAAGAATCAAAATAAATATAATAAAGTAAATACATTTTATGGGATTTACCATTAAAATGAGTATGGCGCTTGGGATGGCGCCCAGGTAAGGTCCAAAAAAAGGAATTATATTAGTCACACCTACGATTACGCTTACAAGCAGTGCATATGGCATTTGCAGAATACTGGTGCCTGCAAAACAAATGAATCCGATGATGATGGAATCAATAATCTTACCGACAATAAATCCGATAAAAGTATCGCTTATAAACCGAATATCCTTTATCACTTGATTTGCCGTTTTGGTGTTAAACAGCGCAAAGACAATTTTTTTGCCCTGACCGGCAAAAAGCTCCTTGCTGAACAGAACATATATGGAGATAACCATTCCAATGATAAAGTTCCAAAGTACCTTAAGAACACTGATCAGACTTAAGGAAACCTGCTTCACTATGGTTTCTAACTGCGGAACAATACTGTTATCCAGATAGTTCAGAAATTCTTCAGAATAAGTGTCCAGAAATCGAATTACCATTGTTTCGATATCCGGATTGTCATCAAGAAATTTAGCCGACCAGATTGTCAGATTCTGCACATAATATGGAAATTGATAAGAAATACTTTTGATGCTCCTGATAATATTGGGAATCAGTATAGAAAAGAACCCGTAAATCAAAAACAGCACAATCACTATAGTAAGAAGCACAGAAAGAAAACGCATATACTTTTTTTTCTTCCCTCTGAATAATGGCATCAGTATACGCTTTTCAATTCCGTTTACCAGTGGCGTCATCAGATATGCAAAAATAATACCGTATAGTACGGGACTCAGTATTCTGAAAAGAGAATTTAACTGCGCAGAGAAACGGTCCCAATGAAAAATCAGATAATAGAAGCAAATAGATGCCGCAATCACGATAAATGCTGTAAGTCCAATGAGTAAATATTTTTTGTTAATCTGCAATTTCATATACATCCCTATGGGAAACCCCATATCCTCCCAGGCTGCTTTCTATGTAACAGGCATCAACAGATAAGATCGTGAGCCGGTTCTTTAATTAGTATAACATTTTTTTTGAAAAGATACTATGGCATAACAATTAAATATGATAAAATTAAATGAAATTGTACTGTATTTGAAAAGTATTGTAACCGGGAGGCATTCACAACATGACATTGCAAAAGGTACTTAGTTATATCCGTCGTGCTGCAGATGATTATCATATGATAGATGAGGGCGACAACATTGCAGTAGGTATTTCAGGCGGCAAAGACAGTCTCACACTGCTATATGGTCTCCATGGCCTTATGCGCTTTTATCCCAAGTCATTTCGCATTCATGCGGTTACAGTAGACCTGGGCTTTCAGAATTTAAATTTAGGCCAAATACAGGCTTTGTGCGATAAACTTGAAGTTCCCTATACGATCGTCAAAACCGACATTGCAAATATTATATTTAATGAGCGCAAGGAATCAAATCCATGCTCTTTATGTGCCAAAATGAGAAAAGGAGCTTTAAATGATGCAATAAAATCTGCCGGATGCAATAAAGTGGCTTATGCACATCACAAAGATGATGTTGTGGAAACCATGCTCATGTCCCTTATCTTTGAAGGCAGATTTCACACCTTTCATCCAGTCACCTATTTAGATCGTATGGATCTGACAGTTATAAGGCCTCTTATCTATATGAAAGAGGCTGATGTCATTGGGTTTGTAAATAAATATCAGCTTCCTGTTGTAAAAAGCCCGTGTCCGGCAGACGGATATACCAAACGGGAATATGTTAAAAATCTTCTAAAGCAGTTAAATCATGACACCCCTGGTGTAAGGGAAAGAATGTTTACTGCCATTCAAAATGGTAATATGGATGGCTGGAGGAATTTTTATGGAAAACAGTAAAAACTACCATGATGAACAAAATAATTTAAATACTTTGAAAATGCGGGAAGTGGCAGCTACTCTCCCCTCTTTTTGTAAGCAGTTTTTTCGCGGAATACAGGAATATACTTCCTCCCGTACCAGACTTGCCTATGCCTATGATATCCGGGTGTTTTTCGAATTTTTACATAGTCATAACAGTGTCTGCTCCAAAATTGAAATCATAGATTTTCCCCTTTCGATCCTGGATCAGATTACGCGTGAGGATATTGAAGAATATCTTGACTATATTACCTATTATATTAAAGATGGCAAGGAATACACCAATAATGAAAGAGGAAAAAAGCGGAAGCTCTCAGCGCTGAAAAGCTTTTATAATTATTTCTTCTGTGCGGAACAAATAAAAACAAATCCCGCAGCACTTGTTCCCCTTCCCAAACAGCATGCGAAAGAAATTATTCGTCTTGATGCGGATGAAGTGGCTATATTGCTGGATCAGGTTGAAGCCGGAGAAAAACTGACTCCAAATCAGCGTAAATATCATGAAAAAACAAAAATACGTGATGTGGCACTCCTGACACTTCTGTTAGGTACCGGTATCCGCGTATCGGAATGTGTAGGGCTTGATATTGATGATGTAGACTTTAAAAACAATGGCATAAAAATACGAAGAAAAGGTGGTTATGAGACTGTTGTATATTTCGGGGACGAGGTTGCAGACGCCTTGCATGATTATCTTGAGAAAAGACATCATATCATTCCTTTGGAAGGACATGAAAACGCATTGTTTTTATCCATGCAGAACAGGCGGATTACTGTCCGCGCTGTAGAAAATCTTGTAAAGAAGTATGCCTCCAATGTAACTGGCCTTAAAAAAATTACCCCGCATAAGCTGCGCAGTACCTATGGCACAGCTCTCTATCAGGAAACGGGAGATATTTATCTGGTAGCCGATGTGCTGGGGCATAAAGATGTAAACACCACAAGAAAGCATTATGCTGCTCTTGAGGATAATCGCCGCAGAATGGCAGCAAAAGCAGTTCATCTGCGGGAAAAATCAAATACTCCTCAGGAATAAATGTTTAAGCAAATTCCGGACTATAATAAGGAAGGATCAGATGTTGTCCTGCTGTAATCCCGTCATCACTTAAAAAATTCATACTCATTACTTCATTAATGTAGTCTTCATGACTGCCGTAGTATTGGCTGATGCCGTAATCTTCAGCATATCCCCAGAGAGTATCACCATCTTCTACTATAATACTCTTATAATATTTATATAAAATTTCGTCATTATTATTCTGGGCTTTGGTCCCAAAGCTAAAGAATATGGAAGAAAGACTGACAACTAATATAAAAGTAAGCAGAAACATCATAATGTTGCGGCGTAATTGACGTTTTCTCCTGATACGGTTATTTCTGATCCTGCGTTCGCTGGCTTGATTCATCCTGAGTACCTCCTGACACAGCACGTATTCGAACGTGCGTTGTGAACATTTGTTCTTTACAATTGCATTATACCGAACAAATATTCTGCTGTCAATAGTTTTCACTCAAAAAATCGAACAAATATTTGGAATATATGTTTGCTTTTCCGGGTTTTATATGCTATAATTTATTTAACTTAATCATATAAGGAGGCTATTCATGGGATACGGAAAAATCAGCAGCAAACAACAGGAAATTCTTGATTATATTAAAGAAGAAATTTTAAAACGCGGTTATCCGCCGGCTGTCAGAGAAATCTGTGAGGCTGTAAATTTAAAATCCACTTCTTCTGTTCATTCTCACCTTGAAACACTTGAAAAAAATGGATATATCAGAAGAGATCCTACAAAACCCAGGGCAATTGAAATCTGTGATGACAATTTCCAGATGGTGCGGACAGAAATGGTCAGTCTTCCAGTTGTGGGACGTGTGGCTGCAGGTGTTCCTATTCTTGCAGAAGAAAATATTAACAGTTATTTTCCGGTCCCTGCCGAGATCGTTCCCCATGGTGAATCCTTTGTGTTAAATGTAAAGGGCGATTCCATGATTAATGCGGGGATTTTAAACGGTGATCAGATTTTTGTAAATTCCTGCAGCACTGCTCAAAATGGCGATATGGTTGTAGCTCTTATTGATGATTCTGCTACTGTGAAAACATTTTATAAAGAAAACGGGCATATCAGACTCCAGCCTGAAAATGATACCATGGAACCAATCATTGTAGATGATTGTCAGATTTTAGGAAAAGTATTTGGAGTATTTAGACTATTCCATTAAGAATAATAACTAAGAATGATATATAAAGGGCGTTGCTCCATAGATAAGTAATTCATCTGTAGAGCAACGCCCCTTTTCATATAGCAGGATTATCTGAAACGAACATTTATATAGGAAATAATTTCTTCTACACATCTGTCATATCCAAGCTTGGAGCTGTTAAGACACAAATCATAATTTCTGGCATCTGACCATTCTCTTCCGGTATAATACTTGTAATAATCCGCTCTGTGTTTATCTGTCTTTATGATAAATTTTTCAAGCTCTTTGGAGGGCATACTGTGTTTTTTGGCTGCCTGCTCCATACAATATTCATGGGGGGCATGAATGAATACGCTGAGCACATTATCATAATCCTTCAATATAAAATCAGCGCATCTCCCTACGATTACGCAGGATTCCTCTTCTGCCAGCCCCTTAATGATCTTTGCCTGGTAATTAAACAGGTTTTGAGTGGAAATAAAATCATCACTTTCAGGTGGAATCAGTTCCCCATTATATGCATTATGTGCTATTCTGAACAGACTGGTACTTTTGATTTTTTCATCTGCATTAACAAAAAGAGCTTCATTGATACCACTTTCATCTGATGCAAGCTTCATAAGCTCTTTATCATAAAAATGGACTCCCAGCTTTTCTGCCAGCATCTTGCCTATGGTACGTCCGCCACTTCCATATTGCCTTGCAATTGTAATCACAATTTTTTCTTTCATATAAATCCCCTTTCATTAACCGGCAAATTTACCATTTGGCGAAAATTCTTATTTTATTCACCTAAATATGCTTTTTTAATAGAATCATTTTTAAGCAGTTCTTCCGCTTTTCCTTCAAGTACAATATTTCCTGTCTCAAGCACATAGGCCCGATCTGAAATGGAAAGTGCTTTTTTGGCGTTCTGCTCCACTAAAAGCACTGTGGTTCCACTGGAACTTACTTCTTTGATAATATCAAATATCTCATTTACAAAAATAGGTGAAAGTCCCATGGAGGGTTCGTCCATTAAGATAATTCTTGGATGTGACATCAGTGCTCTGCCCATGGCAAGCATCTGCTGCTCACCGCCGCTTAAAGTACCCGCCAGCTGATTTTTTCTTTCTTCCAGTCTTGGAAAACGTTTATACACTGTTTTTAATGTTTCTTCTATTTCATTTTTATCTTTTCTGGTATAGGCGCCCATTTTTAAATTCTGAAGAACAGAGAGATTTGCAAATACACGTCTGCCTTCTGGAACATGTGCCATACCCATAGATACGATCTTATGCGCCGGCACCCTGGTAATATCTTTTCCATCAAAAGATACAGAGCCCTTTTTCGCTTCGAGAAGCCCTGTGATCGTATGAAGAATCGTTGTTTTTCCGGCACCGTTTGCTCCGATTAAAGCAATAACCTCTCCTTCATTAACCTCAAAAGATACTCCCTTGATTGCCTTGATCATTCCATAATATACTTCCAAATCTTTTATTTCAAGCATTGCCATCGCTTAGTCCTCCTGCATTATTCGCCTAAATACGCTGTGATAACCTGAGGGTCATTTAACACCTTGCTGGTGGGGCCCTGTGCAAGTATCCGTCCAAAGTTAAGTACTGTAAGCTCTTCGCAGATACCGGAAACCAGCTTCATATCATGCTCAATCAGGAGAATTGTCATATCAAAACTATCACGCACAAATCGAATCGTATCCATAAGTTCTTTGGTTTCATTGGGATTCATGCCGGCTGCCGGTTCATCCAATAAAAGCAATTTAGGTTCTGTGGCTAATGCTCTTGCTATTTCAAGCTTACGCTGTTTTCCGTAAGGCAGATTTGCCGCAAGATAATCAGCTTCTGCATCCAGTTCAAATACCTTTAACAATTCCATGGCCTGTTGGTTCATGGCCTTTTCCATTTTAAAGTAATTTGGCATTCTGAGGACGCCTTCAATGGTAGAATATTTATAGTGATTATGAAGTCCTGCCTTAACGTTGTCTATAACGCTTAAGTTCTTAAATAATCTGATATTCTGAAAGGTTCTGGCAATGCCTGCTTTATTAATTTCTATGGTTTTTAAACCGGTAATATTCTGCCCGTCTAAGGTAATAATACCTTCACTGGGTTTATATACCCCCGTAAGAAGATTGAATACGGTTGTTTTACCTGCGCCATTAGGCCCGATCAATCCATAAAGCTGTCCTTTTTTGATGGAAACCTCAAAATCATCAACCGCGCGAAGCCCGCCAAAGGAAATGCCTAAATTTTTAACTTCTAATAATGCTGTCATAATTACTGCACCTCCTTAGGTTTTCTAAGTAACCTTTTTAAGGAATATTTTTCTCTGAGATTAATCAGCTTAGGACTCCAGTTAAAGAGCATCATAACAATCAGTATGATAGAATAAATCAGCATACGATAATTGCTAAGGCCCCGCAGAAGCTCCGGAAGCATTGTCAAAATCACAGCAGATATGATAGAACCTCTGATATTTCCAATTCCTCCCAGAACAACAAATACTAATATCATAATTGACATATTATAGCCAAAATTCTTAGGTGTTGCCATTAAACTGTTTAAGTTATGGGAATACAGCACGCCTGCCATGCCTGCCAGTGCTGCCGAAACGGAGAAGGCCATCAATTTATACCTGGTAATATTGATTCCGATAGACTCCGCTGCAATCAGATTATCCCTGATAGACATAATCGCCCGTCCGTCTCTGGAATGAATCAGATTCAGTACAATGATCAAAGTGATAATAATCAGTATAACGCCCATTGTAAAAGTAGAATCCTTAGGGGTACCTGTAATTCCCTGAGCACCGTTGATGATTACAGTTCCATCCTCCAAAAGACCAAGCGACAAAGAATCTTTCATGGAAAAGTGCAGGCCGTTGCTATCCTTTCCTACATATAAAACGTTAATAATATTCTTAATAATCTCACCAAAGGCAAGGGTAACAATGGCAAGATAATCGCCTTTCAGTCTCAGAACCGGCATCCCTATCAAAAGCCCTATGATTCCCGCCGACAGGGCACCAATGAGGATCGCCAGGATAAAACGAAGCAGATCTACTGTAATGACCTCCTGCATGCATTTGGAAAAGAAAGCGCCTGCAAAAGCTCCCACACACATAAATCCGGCGTGTCCAAGACTAAGCTCACCCAAAATACCAACGGTAAGATTTAAGGATACTGCCAAAATAACATACACACATAAAGGAACCAGCAGTCCCTGCATAAGGCTGGAAATGTTTCCTGTAAATATCATAATCTGCACAATGATATATGCAACGATTACGATACCGTAAGTGATGATATTATCTTTCAGATTCTTACTGAACTTAAGTTTTTTCATAGCTGCAACCTCCTTAAACCTTTTCCTGAATCTTTTTGCCCAGAATACCTGTAGGTTTTACAAGAAGGACAACAATAAGTACCATAAATACGATTGCATCTGCCATTTGAGATGAAATGTATGCCTTGCTTAAAATTTCAATAATGCCAAGCACAATGCCGCCAATAAGGGCGCCGGGAATGGAACCTATTCCACCAAATACAGCGGCCACAAAAGCCTTAATACCAGGCATAGAGCCTGTATAAGGCGTAAGAGACGGATAAGAAGAACAAAGCAGCACACCGGCAATGGCAGCCAGCGCAGAGCCAATTGCGAAGGTAAGGGATATGGTACCATTCACATTAATTCCCATAAGCTGGGCAGCTCCCTTATCCTCTGAGACTGCAAGCATGGCCTGTCCTGCTTTGGTTTTATTAATAAAAAGCGTCAGGGCGACCATGATGATGATACAGGAAATAATTGTCACGATGGTTTCACCGGAAATAATGATCTGCCCCTCTGCCAGTTTAATGGCTGGTATCGTAACTACGGAAGTAAATGCTTTGGTATTTGCTCCAAAAATAAGGAGCGCAATATTCTGCAGAAAATAACTGACACCAATTGCTGTAATTAAAACTGCCAGCGATGAAGCAGCCTGTCGTAAAGGCCTGTATGCTATATACTCAATTGTGATGCCCAGCAAGGTACATAATATCACCGCCAGAAGAATGCCTGCAAATGTGGGTAAGCCCTGCATGCTGACTGCAAAGAAAACAGCAAAGCCGCCTACCATAATAACATCTCCATGTGCAAAGTTAAGCATTTTTGCAATACCATATACCATTGTATATCCCAGGGCTATAATAGCATATACGCTTCCCAAACTTATTCCGTTAATTAAATAAGATATAAAACTCATAAAACACCTCTGCGTAAAATTTATTAATTTAGTATAGCAGATGAAATGGTCTGCTGGCAAGTTTTGTGTTGCGATTTAAGGATTTAAACGGAAAGAGGGCTGCATAAATGCAGCCCTCATTGGCCTTTTCATCATTTATTACTGGATCAAGCTGTAATTTCCATTAACAATTTCCATAGCTTTAGGAGCTTTGTTTACAGCACCATCTGCATCCCATGACATCGCTTCACCTGTAAGACCGTCTACAGTAATTTCTGTCATAGCTGCTTTTAATTTTTCACAGATGTCTGAAACACTGTCATCAGGTGTTGCACCGCTTGCTTCAATAGCAGCCTTGATAATATAAACTGCATCATAAGCATCTGCCGCAAACTGGTTAGGTATGTCACCATATGCTGCTTCATATGCGCTTACAAAGGACTTGGTTGCTTCATCCTGAGCATCTGCAGCGAAAGGTGTTAACAGCATAACGCCTTCTGCTAAAGCTGTATCAAAGTTTTCTACATTAAGGATACCGTCAAGTCCGTCACAGCCAAAGAACTTGGGAGTATATCCCATAGCGTCTGCCTGCTTTAAGATCAGGGAAGCCTCTGTGTAGTAGATAGGCAGGAATACAAGCTCTGCGCCTGCATCTTTTGCTTTCTGAAGCTGTACTGAGAAATCAGTCTTGTTATCTGCTGTAAAAGCTTCTGCTGATACAATTTCGAAAGGCTGATTAGCTGCTTCCTGAACAAATTTTTCATAAATACCTGAAGAATATACGTCAGAGCTGTCGTAAATAACAGCAACCTTTTCTGCAACTGCATTTGTGCCAATATACTGTGCTGCACCAACACCCTGGTTAGGGTCTGTAAAGCAAACCTGGAATACGTTGTCGTTTCCATTGATACAATCTACAGAAGAACCTGAGGGTGTAAGCTGGAACATATTATCAGCGGAAGATTCTGCTGCAACTGCAATACAGCAGCCACTGGTTGTAGTTCCTACCAGCATCTGCATACCCCAGTCTTTTAAGGTGTTGTATGCATTAACAGATTTTTCGTTGTCTAATTCATCATCCTGGAAATTGTACTCGATCTGATAACCATTGATACCGCCTGCTGCATTGATCTCCTTAATTGCAAGATCTGCACCATTTTGTACAGCGATACCATAAACTGCTGCACCGCCTGTAGCAGGTCCGATAGCACCGATCTTAAATACGGAACCTGAAGCATCAGAAGTTTCTGCTGCTGCGTCGGTATCAGCATCTGTGCTGTCCTGAGTAGCTGCCTCGCCTTCAGCAGAGGTTCCATCGGAACTGCCGCATCCTGCAAGCATTGACATGGTCATAGCCGCTACGAGCATAAGACTTAATACTTTTTTCTTCATAATTATTCCTCCTCGCAAATTTGTTTCATGTGCAATAATACTCCAAATATTAATTATTGTCAACTTTCTTCTTATTTTTTTGATTTTATTTTGATTTTATAATATACAATTTTATTCAGAATATATTTTGATTTATAGGTAAGAATAAAATTGATAT
>USJG01000064.1 GCA_900554925.1 uncultured Lachnospiraceae bacterium | reverse complement strand
GGATAGATGCCTCTATCTGATCATCCGACCCTTCCCTTAAAAATGTAAGTCCGGCCGCACATCCGACACCGGCCGCCACACCACATCCACAGATAGGGGAAAGAGCGCCGAGGTAGGATTTGACAAAAATAGTGATCATGTGGCTGAACGCAACTGCTCTCTCAATGTTTTCTATACTATATTCCAGCTCCGTTCCATAAATATTAATTGGAATGATCGCTGTAAGGCCATGATTCCCGCTTCCCGCACTGCTCATTACCGGTAAAGGCCAGCCTGCCATTCTTGCTTCTGATGCCGCTGCTGTATAGGCTTTGGCTCTTCCCTTCAGGGTATTTCCGCTTTTCTTCATCATATAGTGGCCAATTCCAACCCCCACATCATTATTAAGACCAGCCTCTGCCATATGCATATTCATATCAATCCCATCTTTGATAAATGCTAAACGCTCAACTGGAATCGTCTTGGCTAACGTAATTAATTCTTTTATGCTATAGTTCTGAATTTGCTGCTGGAGGGAAGGTTCTATAGGCACCGTTTCCGCGCACACAACATCCCGCATATGATCAAATAAAACCTCTCCGTCCTTTTCCTCTCTGGCAATATTGGTATGATTTCTGTAAATTACCACCTTTGCACTATGTTCCCTGCCAATTGCCTGTGCAGTAATTTCCAGACAGGAAGCATCCTTATTAAATGACATTACTACCTGCCCATTATCAAGAAGCTGTTTCGCCTGTGCGATTGCTTCATCATTTACCTCCTTTAGTGCTTCCAACCCGTATTCCGATTTTCCGCATACTACAGAAAGCGCCGCTGCAAATCCATTTCCATGTTCCTTTGTTCCCGGTATTCCAACCCCCATACCATTTTTTAATACATTTTTGTCTACGCTGACCGTCATTTTTACCACCTGTTCACCCAGCAGTTCCTTTGCCCGTGCAACAGCCAAAGCAATTGCTCCCGGTTCCGTGCACCCAAGTGCAGGTCTGACCTGATTCTCTAAAATTGTGATCAGCTTTTCCACCTTGTCCATTATTTCGCCTTTCCTGTTAACTAATGGAAAATATATACAGATTTTCCAGATTTTGTGTATCGGTAAACATAGTAAAAAAATTATATGGCGCCTATTTCCGTATAAACGTATTCCAGGGATTGACCGTTTATCAAACCGTCACGAACCCTGTTTTCCTTTTCAATGGTTTCCAGCGCCTTATCAAAGACTTCCTCTGCCAGTGCGGCAGGTATTACAACAACTCCATCCGTATCTCCAAAGATATAATCTCCCGGATAAATGGTAACACCTTCAATCTCTACAGGAATCTGGCATTCATTGATTTCACATCTTCCCTTGGAAGTCTTGGGATTGGTACCTTTATAAAAAAGCGGGAAGTGCATCTCCTTCAGCATTTTCATATCCCTTGCCAGCCCGTCAAGAAGAACGCCTGACCCTCCTTTTTTCCGGACAGCCGTTGCAAATAATTCGCCGAATACGGCGCAATTGTAAGTTCCCCGGGTTTTTAAAATGTATACTTCGCCCTCTTTCAGCTGATCTACAACTTTACATTGGGCTATCAGCGGATTAGGGGGCATAGAATAAACCTCGCTTCCAATGCTTGTAAATGCCGGACCGAAAATCACAGTTTCATCATCAAGAGGCTTTAAAGCCATACCTATGGACTGATTCCGATAGCCCATATCGTCAAGTACATCGCTTAAAATACCTGAGTAGAGAACCTGCCTAAGTTTTGCTTCTTTTTCCTTATTCATAAAATGTTCCTCCTTAAATATATTTTTATGTGTACCGGTTTCATAAACGTTTTAAAAAATAATGCTTCCAAGTGAAGCACCTCTATTTGAAGTATAACACCATTCTTTTGAAATGTCTATAGAAAATTATGTATATATTAATTAAAAATCTTTGATAATCCAACAAAAAGTTATTGAAAATGCCACAATGATATGATAAACTGATATTTGATTGGCAACAAGTAACGAAACCAATAAACAAGTAATTAATACATAGGAGGATTTATGATTCAAAAAGGGTCAAAGGTAACAATTAATGAAATTGCCAATGCTGTGGGCGTCTCCAAAACCACAGTATCCCGCTATTTAAACGGGAGACTGGATCTTATGAGTAAAAAAACAGCGGAACGCATCAAAGCTGTCATTGAACTCAGTGATTATAATCCCAGTGAATTTGCCAGAGCTTTAAAAAGCCATAAAACCAGAATGATCGGGGTGGTCATCTCCGATATTGAAAGCCCCTGGTCTTCTTCCATAATTTCCGCCTGTGGCGCAGAGCTGCGGCGTCATGGCTATACTCCCATTTTTATGGACAGCAGCAACAGCGAAGAAGAAGAAAGGGAAGTGGTTTCCGCCCTGGCTGCCCGCGGAGTAGACGGCCTGATCATCAATACCTCCTCCTACCATAATAAATACCTGATCGAATACGCCGCAAAGGAAATCCCCATCGTTCTTTGTGACAGATATATTAAGGACTATAATTTTGACATTGCCACCTTCGAGGCGGAAAACTCTATGCTGGCTCTGATCAGACATCTGCATGAGCAGGGCTTTACCAGGCTGGCAATGTTTACCCAGGAATGGCAGAATATTTCTTCCCGTTTCAGAAAAATCGAAGGATATAAGAAGGCAGTTTCGCAAATTTATGGTTTTCCAGAGCAAAATAGTATCTATACAATACATATTGGAGATATACAGGGAACGATCTTACAGATACGAAAATTCATGTCCACTGTAGAGCCCGGAGAAAAGCCCGTTATCATCTGCATCAATACCATGACCACTTTTCATGTGCTAAGCTGCCTGCAAAGAGAAGCTCTCTCTATTCCCCGGGACATTGGACTTTGCGGTTCAGACGACTGGGGCTGGGACGAAGACGTCAGCCTTGCAGGAACCTTATATCCTCCTATCACCACGATCCGCATTGATTCCAAAGAGATCGGACGTCAATGTGCCTCGCTTATGCTGGACAGGATCAAAGATAATGGGCAATCTGTAAAAACAATCCAGGTTCCCTGCACTATATCTGTACGCGCCTCAACGCTCCTCAAAAAACCAACTTCTAAATAAAGCGGATCCATCCAAAATAACTGGTGCTGCACAGGTGATTTATAAATCACCTGTGCAGCACCAATTGTTATTCCCTCAAAAGTTCAATGTTATCTTCTATCCATTTATTTTCATACACAGCATCCACGCCTCCATCTATACGGATATCGGCCGCTGTCATATACCCGAAGATGGGAGAACACAGACTTACGATAGGCGCTCCCACCTCCCATGCTTCTCCGGGACGTTTAATCAGATATTCGGTAAAAAAGTTCTTAAATTCCTCTGTCCCTTCCTCCGGAACAACAGGCCTTGACAGTTCCGTAAGCACAAGCCCCGGCGAAACAGAATTTACCCTGATCCCAAAAGGGGACAGCTCAGCGGCAAAGGTTTTTGTAAGCTGAAGAAGCGCTGCCTTTGTGCATCCGTACATAGCCCTGCCGGCCGCCGCTCTGTGCGCCGCCATAGAAGAAACATTAACGATGGCTCCCCCCTCTTTGTTTTTCTTCATATAACGCGCCGCTGCATTACATCCAAAAAAGGCGCTTTTCAGGTTGATATCCACTACCTTATCAAATTCCTCGCCTGTTACCTTATTTAATGGCTTCCTCAGACTTGCCCCCACAACATTTACCCAGTAGTCGATGGTTCCGAAGCGCTCTGCCACCAGATCAGCAAATTGCCTGACCGCCTCTCCATCCGTGGCATCTACCGAGCCCGTCAGTACCTCCGAATATCCCAGCGAGGCAAATTGCTCCTGTGCCGCTTTTAGTTTTTCCACTCCCCTTGAAAAAACAGCAACCTTGCAGCCTTCCTTCAAAAAGCACAGTGCCGTGGCAAGTCCGATCCCCGTACTGCCTCCCGCTACAACAGCCACTTTACCTTTCATATGCAGATCCATCGTTTTCACCATCCTCTCTGTAACATCAACGCTGTACCCTTCCTGACCCGTCTCCCTGTGCCAGTTTAAGAACCTCCTCTACTGTGACCATGTTAAAGTCTCCTTCCACCGTATGCTTAAGGCAGGAGGCTGCCGCTGCAAACTCCAGGGCATCCTGCTTTTCCATTCCCGTCATCAGAGAATAGATCATGCCTGCTCCGAAGCTGTCTCCACCGCCAACTCTGTCAACAATATGGACGGAGTAGCTTTTTGAAAAGTAGAAATCCTCTCCATCATACATCATGGCAGCCCATACATTATCACTTGCCGTCAGGGAACTTCTTAAGGTGATAGCCACTGTCTCAAATCCATAGTTTACAGCCAGTTTTCTGGCTACCTCTTTATAGCCCTCGCGATTTAATTTTCCGCCTTCAATATCCGTTGCCGAGGCTTCGATTCCAAATACATCCTTTGCATCCTCTTCATTTGCAATACAGACATCCACATACTGCGCTAATTTTGTCATTGTCTCTTTTGCCTGCTGCCGCGTCCACAATTTTTTACGATAATTTAAATCGCAGCTCACCTTAAGTCCAAGCCTTTTTGCCTCTTTGCAGGCTGTTTCGCAGATGTGGGGCAACTCGCCTCCCAGCGCAGGAGTGATGCCCGTAAAGTGAAACCATTGTGCGCCTTCAAAAATCTTTTCCCAGTCAAAATCCTCAGCTTTGGCCTTTGCTATTGCAGACCCCGCTCTGTCATACACAACCTTGGAAGGACGCTGCGACGCGCCTTTTTCCAGATAGTAAATACCGACCCTCTCTCCTCCGCGTACAATTTTTTCAGTTCCTACCCCATATCTTCGCAGGCTGTTTACCGCTCCCTGGCCGATTTCATGGGCCGGAAGCTTTGTCACAAAATCAACATCTACTCCAAAGTTTGCCAGGGATACTGCGACATTTGCCTCGCCGCCCCCGTAAAGGGCCTGATAAAGCTCACTCTGCACAAAACGATAATAACCCACAGGCTCCAATCTCAGCATAATTTCACCAAAAGTAACTGCTTTTCCCATATTTTTCTCCCTTCTACTTGTTGATCATCTGAAGTACAAATCCCCCGATAGGCTCCTTAAAATTAACAACCTTAAGCCTTCCACTGGCATCGACCTTTTTTGATGCTTCGTCAAAGTCAAAACCTCTCTTTGCAAAGTATGCATAAGCTCTGTCAAGATTATTGACTGCCATGCAGATATGTCCATTCTCGCCGCAGGTGTCTGTCTTCATCATTTCAAATGCCTGTCCTGCAAAAACAGAAGAATTTCCAATCTTTACCTCCAGACCAAACAATGACGCTACTGTTTCTGCCCTGCAAACCGCTTCCTCTTCATTAGCACAGTTGATCCCTATGTGCCTGAGTTCAAAGCCATGCATTATCTTTACTGCGTTCCTTGTAAGCCTTTCAATCTCTTCAAAATTCTGATTTTTTATAAGCGCTTCCTTAGCCATCCATGTTCCGCCGCATGCAAGCACTTTTTCATTTGACATATACTCATTTAAATTTTTTTCATTAATTCCCCCTGTGGGCATAAAGCGAACTTTAGAATAAGGCGCTGATAAAGCTTTAATCATCCTGATCCCGCCACTTTCCTCTGCCGGGAAAAATTTAAGGTCTGTAATCCCCATTTCCAGGGCGCCTTCTATGGCTGCCGGAGTGCTGCATCCCGGAAATACAGGGATTTCATGTTCCACACAATAGGCCACGATGGATGGATTAAAGCCGGGCGTTACAATAAACTCAGCCCCAGCAGAAACTGCATCCTCAACTTGCGCTATCGTAAGCACAGTCCCCGCTCCTACCAGCATATCCGGACATTCCTGGCTGATATTCCTGATGGCCTGCTTCGCCGCACCGGTCCTGAAGGTCACTTCAATACATCCGATTCCGCCGGCCATCAGCGTTTTGGCAAGAAGCACTGCAAGGTTCGCATCTTCAAGCTTCACCACTGGCACAATTCCACATTCATAAATACTCTGAGCAATCTCCCGCATTTAAATTTCCTCCCTTATATTTTTTAGTTTCGAATAACACATAAGCGCATTATTATGCATGATCATTTTGGCAAACTCGTATGCACGGCTCTCCCCTATCAATTTCTCTTCCACCAACTGTGTCAAAACCCTGGACAAAAGCTTTCTGAAATAATCATGGCTAAACCAGGAAAGCTCCGGCATCATAACGCCATCGGAGCCATACATGATCTTACTTAAGGGGGCCCGCTCCATAAGTGCCCGCAGCCGGGCAATACCGCCTGTAGTACAAAGATAGAAGGTTCCTGAACAATCCGTATATACATTGGAAAATTGAGCCGTCAGAAAGCTGGTATCTTCCTCATGGGGATGCCCTCCATGCAGCAGCACGATCTTTACCCTGTTAAACACCCTTGGATCTCTTAAAAATTCTGTCAGCCCTACCGGATCAAAACTGGTAAAATCCAGGCTGCCGCCTCCTGCGCCTGTATGTATCTGCAATGGTATTTCATGCTTTGCCGCCATCTCAACTCCCTGCATAAGGGTATAGGTATACAGGCATTTTTCGTCCTCCTTTGTTCCCTTGCCTGAACGTATTTTTTCGTAGCCTGCTGCTGCTTTTTTCTCATCGGACATTTTAAGATTTAATCCGCCGTAATACGCAATGGAGGATTTTAAGCCTACTGCTTTTTCCCGAGTGATCCTCTCCTCCAGATCCTTTGTCAGGGCTTCTGAAAACTTCTGGAAGGACAGTTTTTGGGGTAAAAGTTCGTCCACGGAACGTTCAATCCTGACAATGCAGCAGCGCTTTTTTTCCGGAATCAGATCATTAAACCATGACACCTCCTCCTTCGTAAAGGCTTTTCCCTTAAGAGGACTGCCAATCTCAAAGCAGCTTACCGCCACATTCCCTTCTAAAAACAATTCTTTTGTATAACCCCACGGACCGGCTTTAAACCGGCGAAACCGTTCCTCTTCCACCTGCTTATTTGTGGCATCCTCACTCATACCGAATTTTACTCTCAATGCCTGCATGAACATTTCATATAATATGGTCTGCCTTGAATGATATTCCTGTCCCGGCCCGTCGATATAACCGCCTGCAATCTTGCCAAATTCCGGCTCTCTATCCGGATGGATGCGATGCACATGCGTATCAATAAGCGGAATTTCCTTCAATATTTCATACATAAAAATACCTCTCCGTTAATCTCCCAAATATGCTCTTTTTACTTCGTCATTTACCAACAGTTCTTTCCCGGTACCTGTCAGAATGATGCGCCCGTTTTCCAGCGCATACCCTCTGTCCGCAATAGAAAGCGCCATGGACGCATTCTGCTCTATAAGCAGCACTGTTTTCCCATTATCACGTATCCTTAAGATCATTCGGAAAATTTCCTCCACTATAACAGGAGCCAGCCCCAAGGAAGGTTCATCCAGCATAATCATGTCCGGATCCATCATAAGGCCTCTGGCAATAGCAAGCATCTGCTGCTCTCCTCCTGAAAGGCTGCCGCCAACCTGATTTTCCCGTTCCTTCAGCCGGGGGAACATATCATACTGCTGTTCCAAAAGCTCTCCGATCCTGTTCTTTGTCAGCTTTCTGTTGCCTAATGTTCCCGTCATCAGATTCTCATAAACCGTAAGGCTTGGAAAAACCTTGCGCCCCTCCGGAACATGGGCAATCCCCAGCTTGACGATCTCCTCCGGCGCCATCCTGGTTATATCCCTTCCTTCAAAGGAAATGGTTCCGCTCCGCTTATCTGCCAGTCCTGATATAGCTTTCAAGGTTGTCGTTTTACCTGCACCGTTTCCTCCAATCAGGGTTATAATTTCATTTTTACTGACCTTCAGGGAAATATTTCGAAGTGCCTCAATATAACCATAATTTACAGAGAGATTATTGATTTCAAGCATATTCCCTACACCTCCTTGCCAAGCATACCGGAACCAAAATATGCAATCTGGACTTCCTTGTCATTTTTTACCTTTTCCGGTGTCCCTTCACATATCTTTTTCCCAAAATTCAGCACAAGTATATTGTGGCAGCAATTCATAACAAACTTCATATCATGTTCGATCAGAAGAATGGTCAGACCTTCTTTGTTCAGTTCCTGTACAAACTTGCGCAGATCCTCGGTCTCCATGGGATTCATCCCTGCGGCAGGCTCATCCAGCAAAAGGATATCCGGATCGGTGGCCAATGCCCTGGCAATTTCCACCCTTCTCTGGACACCATAGGGAAGATTTCCCGCCAGTGTATAGGTATATTTTGAAAGTCCTGCCTTTTCAATGGTCTCTATGCTCTTTCTGGTCACATATTCTTCATCCTGCCTGTAGGTCTTAGTATGGAGCATGGCGTCAAAAACCCCTGTCTTTGTGCCCTTATGGCATCCGACCTTCACATTTTCCAGCACCGTCATATATTTAAACAGCTGCATATTCTGAAAAGTTCTTGTAATGCCCAACCGGCTTATGACCTCCGGCTTCATACCGGATATATCCTGCCCCTGAAAATAAACCTTTCCCTTTGTAGGCTTATAAATCCCTGAACAGACATTAAAGAATGTGGTTTTACCTGCACCGTTTGGCCCAATGATGCCAAAGATCTGGCCAGAGTCCACCGTCATGCTGATATTATCCACTGCCTTTAAGCCCCCAAAATATCTGCATACATTTTCTGTCCTTAATAATTCACCCATTATGCCTTCTCCTTTTTAAGCCTTTTCATATCTCGTTTTTTCAGCTTGCCGCCTGCAAGAATACTGTTTGAGGCGCCGACCAGTCCCTGGGGACGGATCCACATCATAACAATGATCAGCAGTGCATAAAAAACAAATCTCCAGGTTCCTATGGGACGAAGCACCTCCGTCAGACAATTTACAAGAGCAGAACCCACAATAGGGCCTAACAGCGTTCCCTGTCCTCCAATGATGACCATGGACAAAATATTAAAGCCCTCGTCCAGACTGAAAACTGTCGAATCAATATATTGAAGATAAGGCGCATAAGCTGCTCCGCAGACACCTGCCCAAAAGGCTCCATACATAAAGTTGATCGCTTTATAATAAGATGTGTTGACACTTAAGGCTTTTGCGGCAAGTTCATCTTCCCTAATGGACATCCAGGCCCGCCCCACACGTGATTTAAGCAGGCGGCTGGTAAGAAACAGAAAAATAACCGCAATCACTAAAAATAAATAGTAAAATTTCATTGGTGAGTTTATGGAAAATCCACCGATTTCCGGCCTTGGGATATTTTTAATTCCAAAAGTTCCGCCTGTGAGACTTTCCCAGTTCAGTGCCACAATACGGATCACCTCGGACGCGCCCATAGTAATGATCGACAAATAAATTCCTTTTAAGCGCAGCGTGGGAATTGATACCACGATCCCTACAAGCATGGCCAGAATCCCTCCCAAAGGAAGTAAGATCCAAAAGGAAATGCCAAACCTGGTAGAGAGAATTGCCATGGTATAGGAACCGATACAGAAAAATCCCGCTTGTCCAATACAGGTCTGTCCCGTGTAACCATTAATCACATTTAGGGAACCTGCCAGCGTGCAATACATTAAAATACGACACATAATGCGGATCGTGGATTTTTTAAACCCCAGCGTCGGCAGGATAATAAGTAAAGCTGCCAGAATAACAAGCACAAGAAGCTTATGCTCCTGAACAAATTTTTTTGTAAAATTATATATCTTATTCATCACGGTCTGGCTCCTTTCCTGGCTGCCAATCCCTGTGGTCTGATAATCAGAACAAGGATAAGGAATCCAAATGCAAATACATCACGGAAGCTGGCGCTTGAAAAAGTGATTCCAAGATTTTCAATAATACCGATCAGCATACCTCCAATAGAGGAAAATCTCACGTCTGTCATTCCGCCAAGCACACTGGCCGAAAAAGCCTTCATACTCATAGTACTACCCATTGTGGCATAGCAGGTCTGATAGTACACTGAGAGCAGCATTCCCGCAATGCCTCCAATACCGCAGCCGATACAATTTCCAACCATTGCTGTCTTCTTCACGCTGATGCCTACCATATAAGCCGCTTCTTTATCCTGACTTACAGCCCGCAGCGCCATCCCGGCCCGCGTCTTGTTAAAGTAAACCGTCAGCAAAGTTGCCAGCACAATAACGATTATTAATATCATCACCTGAATCAGGCTGATCCTCACAGGCCCCAGCCTGAAAACATGGTTTTCAATGATATTAAGCACAGGCTTTCTGTTGGCCCCAAAAACAATCTGGGCCAGATTCTGGACAAGTGTACTGAAGCCCACAGTACAAATCAGGGAGATATGCCGCGGAGCATTGAAAAAATGTTCATAGCATATTTTGTAAACCAGCATTCCCAGCAGCCATGAGGCGGCAAAGGCGCCTGCCAGTCCAAGCACTAAGTGACTACCCGCATACTGAAAGACATAAAAAGCCGCAAATGCACCTATCATCATTACCTCTCCATGGGTAAAGGTCACCATGCCGGTCACACCGACCACCACTGAATAACTGATCGCCATCAGCGCGTAAATAGCGCCCTGACATATACCGTTAATCAACTGGTTAAGAATATATTCCATCATGTTCCTCCTTACAAGCTAAGTCAATTTATGACAACGCCGGTGTCAAGGCAACACCGGCGTCCTGTTTACCACTTATTGCTCTGCATAATCATAACCGCATTTAACCGTATATTTTCCATCTGAAATCTGACATATCAGATACGATCTTGATATATCACCGATCTCACTGAACTTAATAGGACCTGTCATATAAGTGCCATCTGTAGCTGCAAGACTTTCGCGAACATCCTCCCGGCTAAAATCATCGTCAAGCTTTTCAATCGCATCTTTAAGAACATAAACCGCATCATATGCGTAACCTGCCATTACAGTAGGCTGAAATTTTGCACGCTCTGCAAATTCCTGAGCAAATTCCCAAACCTCCGGTTCTTCCTCCGAATAGAAGATTGCTGCTGTGGTAAGAACTCCTTCGCAATTCTCGCCACAGAGTTCAAGAACCTGCTGGGAAGTGCTGGGCCCTACCATTACGATCTGGCAGTCCCATCCATAACCGCTGATCTGATTGATCAGATTGGAGGTGCTGGACTGATCAATAATAACAACACAGTCAGGAGCTGCTGCTTCCGCCTTTGTGATCAGTGATGTAAAATCGCTTTCCCCTTCTGCATAGGTTTCATCAAACACGATATTAATGCCTGCTTCCTGGGCTGCATCTGCAAAATAATTTCTGGTAGATACGCCCCAGTCTGTATTCATGGAGAAAATAGCGACATTTTTTGCACCTACATATTTACCAACAATATATTTTGCCGCGTAAATTCCTTCGCCATCGGAACGTCCGGCAATCTGGAAGCAATAGTCACTCATAGGCGCAAAATCTACACTGGAGGCTGTAGGAGAAAACAGAACAATCCCTGCTTCATCACACACAGGTGCCGCCGCCATAGCGCATCCGGAAGAGAAATCTCCAAGAACAGCCACATACTTATCGTCCTCGGCAAAAGCTGCTGCCAGATCGGCTGCTTCATTCTGCTCCCCCTTAGAGTCCGAGAAATCAAGAACCAGTTCACGTCCGTTAATTCCGCCTGCGGCATTGATTTCCTCCATAGCCATGGTCATAGCCACTTCATAGGTCTTCCCATATTCAGCCATTGTACCTGTCAAAGGGGCCAATACGCCTACATAAATAGGGTCTCCTGATGTTTCTGTCTGTGCTTCTTCTTCCTGTACCTCTGCTCCCTCATTTTCTTCCGCTTCAACTTTCTCCGTTTCTGCCATTGGTTCCTCAGAACTCTTCTGCCCACAGGCTAAAAGGCTGAGCATCATAGCTAATACTAATAACAGTGTTGTGATTTTTTTTACTTTTTTCATTTTTACCCTCCTAATTCTCATATACCCTTTTGCTGTAATTTCAACAGGAGAACCTCTTCATATAAATATAACATAATTAACCGTTCCCAATATGTAGTAAAATATGGAAATTTTGTTGATATTACTTGGTTCTTCTGTTTTTATTTAAATTAAACATAACATTTTTTGAAACCGGTTTCAATACTTTTTTAATCTTTCGTGCTTTCGCCAAAATTTAAATCAATTTTTTAGTAATAATT
>USJG01000063.1 GCA_900554925.1 uncultured Lachnospiraceae bacterium | reverse complement strand
GAATATTACAAGACCTTTCCCGGAAGAGAGTATCTGGAGGAATACAGGAAAAGATGCTTTGTAATTGGCAAAAGGATCCGCCTCCTTACGCCTGACCATGGGCCCTTTCAGGGGACAGAAAAAGCTGCCGGAAACCGGGAATTTGCCAAGGTCCTTGGCATTGATGACGCCTGCCATTTAAGGGTGCAGTATGATGACGGACAGGTGGAGGTTCTCTCCAGCGGAGAAATCAGCATCAAAATGGACGAAGCTTAAAACGGGTTTTAATCCTGCTTTTTCAGGAAGAAAATGCATAAGATGCCAAGTGCTGTCTGTACAGCGGGAATTGTGTACCACACGCCCTCAAGTCCCAGGAAAAGAGGCAGGATAAAGATAAAAATAAGAGTCAGCACGATCTCTCCATATACCAGAAGATTGGAACGCAGAACCCTGTGAGTGGCATAGAAATAAGAAACAGCAGGTTTGGTCAGGCCGTAAAGGGCCATTACCAGCGCAAAGGCAGGTGCAGCGTGGAGAATATAAGCGGCAGCTTCTGGGGAAGTGCCGTAAAAGCCGGGAATCAGGCCTCGCACCAGAAGAAAAATGGCGGCGCCTGTGATTCCGAACCCGATTCCCAGCATAAAGGTCCATTTGGCATAGGTTTTTAAGGATTCCTGATCCTTGCTGCCCTGACTTAAAGAAAGCAGCGGCTGGCTGCCATCTCCAATTCCCTGCACTAAAAGCTCCATGAAGGAGATGATATAAGCAAGCACAGCATAGGCGCTGACGGCTTCTTCACCGCCATAGGCAAGGGCCTGTAAATTCATAAATATAATGGTAATGGAAGGCAGGTAAGTAAGCCCGAAAGGGGAAACCGCCACCTTTAAAATGGAACGAACCGCATCTTTTTCCGGGCGCAGGCAGGAAAAGGGAAGACGGTTCTTTTTTCTTATGTAAAAGGCCACGCATAGGATCAGGGTTATAACCTGTCCAAATACAGTTGCCAGGGCTGCTCCTTTTAATCCCAGAGGAAGGGCAATCACAAAACAGTAATCCAGAAGGATATTGGTAATACAGCCAAGGGCCATGGAGCACATGGCATAAAAGGAAGCCCCATGATTGCGCATAAGGGGAATGGTGCCTGAGGCAAGCACCTGTACCATGCCGCCAAGGAGAATGTATCTTACATACTCTGAGGCCAGGGGAAGCAGTTCCCCTTTTGCACCAAGCAGCTCCAGAAGGGGAATATGGAACAAATATAAAAACAGTACCAGCAAAAAGGAGCCTGCCGTCAGAAGGAAAAATGCATTTCCTTCAGCGCGTCTGGCCTTTTCTTTCCTTCCGGCGCCGGTATTTATGGATACGACTACAGCAGCCCCCATGCCGATTCCTGTGCCCAGAGAAATGATGAGGGCAACTAAGGGCCATGCAATATTAATGGCGGCAAGCCCCGGATCGCCCATGGCTTTGCCTACAAAAATACCGTCTACTATAGAATAAATTCCTGTCAGCAGGAAAGAAAGCATTGAGGGAAAAATGTACCCTGCGTATTTCTTTTTCACTGGAACAACCATGCCTTTCTGCAGTCTTTGTGCCGCTTTAATGATAGTTCATACAATACAGTATTATACTGACAGAAAGAGAAATATGCAAATCCAAAGTCTGCCGCAAGGGTTTATTATTATGACCGCAGATGCTTTTGAAGGAGGAACAGGGCAGCCACATTAGGCAGTACCATAAGGGCGTTGATCAGATCGGTACATTCCCAGACCAGATTTAAAGGAAGCACAGCCCCCACGTAGATCATGACAATATAAACAATTTTGTAAAGAGAAATTCCCCGATCACCTGTTACATAGCGGTAGGCCTGTTCTCCAAGGTATGACCAGCCAATCAGGGTAGTAATAGCAAAGGCGACAAGACACAGGGATAAAAATATGTTTCCAAACACTGGCAGATAAGAAAAAGCCGCGTCGGTCAGTCCGGCTTCATTTACGCCAAGCACAGAAAAGGGATGAAGCAGAGCGTTGGTTACGATTACCAGACCGCTTAACAGGCACATGACCACGGTATCCCAGAACACTGCGGTCATTGACACGTAGGCCTGAGTAACAGGACTGGCACTTTCCGATGCGGCAGCAGTGATGGCGGCAGTTCCAATGCCGGCCTCGTTCGTAAAAAGCCCTCTGGCAATTCCATAGCGGGCGGTCAGCATCAGGGAAGAACCGGCAGCGCCGCCAATAGCTGCCCTGGGTGCCAGAGCATGGGACAGGATCAGCTTTAGAGCAGGAAGCAGGGCTGCATGGTTCATAATAAGAAGAAAGATGCAGCTTGCCGTATAGAGGATGCCCAGAAAGGGTACGATTTTCATACATACATTTCCTATGGAGCGAATACCGCCTACGATCACAAGCCCTGCAAGAAGCGCAGCCAGTATCCCTGCAATATGGGGATTCAGGCCAAAGCTTAAGGAGGTAGTCTGGGTAATGGAATTGGACTGAGTGGTACAGCCTACTCCAAAAGCGGCAAAAAGTGTCAAAAGTCCATAAAATTTTCCTACCGATGGATGATGCAGGCCATTTTCCCACACATACATGGGACCTCCCCGATAGATGCCGTCGCTGTCCCGACTGCGGAAACGGACGCTTAAAAAACATTCTGCATAGGAGGTAGCCATGCCTAAAATGCCGGTAACCCAGCACCAGAAAACAGCGCCCGGCCCGCCTAAGGCAATTGCTGTGGAAACGCCGATGATATTTCCCGTTCCCAGGGTGGCTGCCAGGGTAGTGGAAAGGGTTGCAAAGACAGAAAGATTGCTTCCATCTTCGGCGTCAGAGGGAGATACGGAAAGACAGATCGCTTTTATAATATTTTTCTGCGGAAGGCGCAGCTTTATGGTAAAATATAAATGCGTCCCCATGAGCAGAAACAGGAGGGGACCGCTCCATAAAAATTCATTGATGGATTGAATAGAAGAAAAAACTGACTGCATATGTTTCCTGACCAGGCAGACTGCCTTAGGGGATTCTCACTAATAATATAGTAGTTTTTGGTACAGGATATGAGTGTTTTTGGAAAGACTTAGATTTAAGGAGGGGAATCAGTGAGCCGCAGAGGACAGAGCCAGTTATAGCCGGGTGGTGAATCTGCTTTTGCAGTATTGTGACGGAAAACTCTATTAAAGGGAAGGCGGGAAGGCTATGGGAAATATTATTGACTATATCAGAAAATATGGAGAATACAGCTTTGACGAGGTGCCGCTGGGAGAGGTAGACAGCCTGATTTTGTGCCAGTTGTCTTATTTGAACTATGAGAAATTTGTGCCTGGCGTGGATAAAAGAAATATACCGGTCAGCATACAAACGATTTATACCCATCCTGACAGAGACAGGATCATGGATGACTACTGGTACAGGGAAAATAATAAAGAGCTGTTTTCGGTGGCGGCAGAGTCAGTGCGGTTTGGTTCTTTGAAAATGAACTATTATATAAATATTGTTAATGAAGAGGAAGAAACCCAGTTTTCAGCGATCACTTATGTGTTGGGAGACAAAAGCGTCTACATTGCCTACCGGGGGACTGACGCCAATATCGTTGGCTGGAAAGAGGATCTGAATCTTGCCTTTTCCAAACCCCTTCACAGCCAGTACCTTGCCACAGAGTATATGGACAGAGTGGCAGGATATATTGCCGGCAGTTTTTATACGGGAGGACATTCCAAAGGCGGCAACCTTGCGGTCTATGCCGCCATGAACTGTGAGGAGAGAACCAGAAAAAAGATCCTTAAAATATATAATAATGATGGTCCGGGCTTTCGGCCTGAAATCAGGCAGCAGGGAAACTTTGATGCCATTTCGAACCGGTTGGTCAAATTTATCCCCAGGTCGTCTCTGGTGGGAATGCTCTTAGAGGATCATTGTGATTATGAAATCGTGGAAAGTAAAGGAATCGGGCTGCTCCAGCATAATGCCTATAGCTGGAAAATTTCGGAGGGCAAGTTTGTACGTGCGGCCAACATGACCAGCAGTAAGATCATAAGAGACGCAGCCTTAAATGAATGGATACTTTCCCTTTCGGAGGAAGAAGCCCATATCTTTGTAGACACTGTATATGAGGTGGTTTCGGCATCGGAGGCCTCCAATGTATTTGAATTTGGCGCGGACTGGAAAAAATGCCTTCAGAATGTGCTTCTGGCGGCCAGGGGAGTGAATGATGCCACCAGGAAAACCATTCATAAAATGATGCGTTCCTTATTTAATATTATATTTGAAAATTTTAAGAATGGAAAATAAAATCAAAAAAATCCATAAAACAGTTGACAGAAGCAAAAAAAACAGATAAAATATCATTTGTTCGCAGGAATGGCGGAATTGGCAGACGCGCACGGTTCAGGTCCGTGTGGTAGCAATACCATGAGAGTTCAAGTCTCTTTTCCTGCACGTAAAGAGTCTGGTGTTTACCGGGCTCTTTTTTATATAACAGGAAATTCCTCCGGATTTTCCTGTTATATAAAAGCCCTCCGGGCGGGATGCGCTTCTCGCGGAGAGGTAGTTATGCATACGCATCCGCTCGCGCGCGAAGTGTCGCAAGCGACACTTTGTTCCTTTATAGGAAATTTCTCCGGATTCGGAGATGCAGTTATCTTGTCTTTCCCTTTCTACACTGACAGCTTCTGAGATAAATCCATAAAAGATTTGGAAAGGAGCTGACTGATGGGAAGTGTGAATAAATTAAGGGTTTATGCAGAATATCTGATGGAATGCGAACTGGCAGCAAGAACCCGGGAACTTTATCTGCAAGAAGCGGAAAAACTGGAAAGGTATATGGGAAAAGATAAGGTAACGAAAAAGAAACTGCTTGGTTATAAAAAGCGCCTGGAGGCTTCCGGTTATGCACCCACAACTCTGAACCAGCGTATCGTGGCAGTCAATCGTTATCTGCACTATTCAGGGTATGGGGACTGTGTCCTGAAAACAAACCGTCTGCAAAGCAGGCAGAGTCTGAACGGTATCCTTACAAAGAGGGAGTATCAGATGCTTCTGGATTATGCCAGGGAAAGCGGCAGGGAAAAGTATTATGTACTGGTAAGGACCCTTGCTATGACAGGCATCCGGATCGGAGAACTGAAATTCTTTACAGTAGAGGCACTGGAAAAACAGTTCATTCAGGTGACGGGGAAGAAAAAGACCAGAGAAATCTATCTGCCGGACAGACTGATAGAGGAACTGAAGGTCTATTGCAGCTACGCAGGAATCAAAAACGGAGTCATTTTTCAGGGAAGGGCAGGCGAACCAATTCACAGAACCACTGTTTACAAAATGCTTGTTCGGCTGGCCGACATGACCGGTGTACCGAAAGAAAAGGTGCATCCCCATAGTTTCAGACATCTGTTTGCTCTGACTTATATGGAAAATTACTCAAACCTGTTTGAATTGGCAGATCTGTTGGGACATTCCAGTCTGGAGACTACCAGAATCTATGCCAGGAGCACGATGGAGAAAAAACGTCAGCGGATAGATAGGCTAGGCTTATAACAAACTATATGGAATATGAGATGTAGAACAAAAACAGCGGAAGCTGTCAGGTGTAAAGGGGAAAGGTTACGGTTCGGCTTCCAGAAATGGAAAGCAGCTATAAAGTTGCTTTTTTGAAACAGGAAGCGAGAACAGGATCATTTACCAGTCTGAACTTCTCAGGAAAATCGGCAAGAAAATTGATTTGTATTTCAACTGCATCAGCGGCTGATGTGATGTGAATAGTATAGCTCATCCTTCATATAGCAAAATTATACATAAATTTTGTTATATAGTTAATGCGAATTCTTTTGCATACTGGACAACTCCGGAAACAGCGGGGGCATTTTCTGTCAATTTACAGGCCATGAAATTTTTATCTGGTGCTTCAAAAGGGGGAAGTATCCCATAATTTTTAGCAGGTAAATATCCTGCTTTTGGGTAATATTTCTCACTTCCCAAAACAACAGAATATGCATAACCTAACTGCCGGGCTCTTTTATGACCCTCCTTTATCAGGGCGGTACCGATTCCCTGCCTTTGATACTCTGGCAAAACAGATAAAGGGGCTAATGCCAGCTGAGTTTGATCACCGATTTTGAGTTTTGTAAACATGATATGTCCAACAATTTTACCGTCAACTTCTGCGACTAAGGACAACTCAGGAATATAGGAATCGCCTTTTCGTAATGCTTCTGCCAGATCCTGCTCATTGCCATCAGCGTGCTCAGCGCTTTCAAAAGCTGTTTTTATCAACTCATAGATAGAATGAAAATCCTTGTTTTGCTCTTGTTTTATGATCATTAGAAACACCTCTTGTTTTATATTATAATTTTTGTGTGAATATTTTATTCGGCCCCTTCTAAATCAGAAACAATTTTAATGGCAATTTCCTTTGCTTTTGTACTGGACACATCCGCCCTTTCTGTTTCGCCCAAATACACACAAAAGTATTTTCTTCCGTCGGCTGTATCTGCAAAGCCTGTAAACCATGCGTCCACAACGATGCCGTCAGCTTTGCCAAGTCCGGTTTTTCCATAAATCAGCATATCCCTGTTTGTCTGTTCTGATAAAAGCATCACCTGCTTCAGGTTGTTTTGCGTTTCCTGCGAATAGACGGAATGTTCTCCGAAAATACGCTCCAGCACTTCTACCTGTTCTTTGGGAGATATTTTTAAAGATGACTCAATCCAGAAACCAGTCAGGGCCCTGTTATTGTTATTTGTATTCAGGTATCCTTCCCAGTCAGAAATATCACAGTTTCCGTAATGAAGCCTGTTTAATTCCTTCTGCATAACCTCTTTTCCGATTTCGTCAATAATTTCCCTGTAATACCACACGCAGGAGGTCTGAAATGCGTCTTCGAAACTTATATCCCTGTTCCAGTTCTCATTCCAGAAAATTTCCCCGCTCCATGTTCTGATAGAATCCTCCGGAATGATAATCTTATTTTCCAATGCAATGAGGGAAGAAATAATCTTAAAAGTAGAACAGGGCGAGCGCTGAGAAAGAGCCATGTCCTGATGATAGATCTGATAGTTGTTTTCAGAGGGATCGTAAATAACAGCAGCGCCATTTATCCCATCAAAATAGTGTTCCCAGTTTACCTCTGTAATCACAGCTTCAGAAGGATCCTCTTCCGGTTCTTCCATCTCCGGGCTTGTTGTTGGTATTTTTTCAGGTTCCTGCTGTTGTACATCATATATTAACTTTTCGGGTTCCGTTTCTTTTTTATCTGAACAACTGCAAAGTATATAGGATGAAAGCAATAGCATTATGAAGGCTTTTTTATAGAATGATGCATCCCTGTGCATGAATGTGCTCCTTTTCAAATATCAATTTGATTTAAAAGTTCCTTAGAGTACTATAAAGCACAGGCACAGCAAAATGCAAGCAGAACAAGGAATAAGTGGAAATCTAATTGGTGTCTCTTTCAGAAATCTAATTGGTGTCTCTTTCAAAGGCCTTGTATTTTGGCACCCAAAATGCTATACTGTAATTAACTATAAGAGGATTTATGACGATATATTTTATAACAATACATCAGGGACACGGAGGTTCCGCCAGCGGTCAAAGGAGTGATTGTATGAGTATCAGTATTAATTGGGGAAGCAAAAATCAAAACAGTTTGTATTTATTGCAGAGCATGACGACTTCAAGTGGAAACAGTCTTGGTAATCTGAGTTTTCTTTCAGATTATGCCAGTATCAAGAATGGCAGTTATGGGAAGCTGATGAAGGCTTATTATGCCAAGGACAGCAGTTCGGAGGTTTCCTCTCTTGCGGAAAGCAAATATAAGAAAACCACATCAACTGCAAAAGATTCGGCAAAGACTCTGGCGGCTATTGAAACTGCGGCAGACGGCTTAAAAGAATCCGCAGATGCCCTTATCGCTACAGGGAGCAAGTCAGTATTTAAAAAGGTCGATGTGGAGAGTACGGATGAGTATGGCTTTACCAGTACCACTAAGGAATATGACACAGACGCTATTTACAAATCTGTTTCAGGCTTTGTAGAGGATTACAATAATCTGCTTAAGCAGGCGGGCTCATCTGAGACAAACAGCATACAAAACAGAGTCAAAATGCTCAACGGTATTACAAGTGCGAATAAAAATCTTTTATCTAAGGTAGGGATTACGATCAATTCCGACAATACACTTTCCTTGGACGAGAAAGCCTTTAAGGAAGCGGATATGACCACAGTAAAATCATTGTTTAACGGAAATTCCTCCTATGGATACAGAGTTTCCGCACAGGCATCGCTGATTGATTATGCTGCAGAACAGGAAGCCTCCAGAGCAAATACCTATACGGTCAGCGGAAGTTATGGAAACACCTATTCTTCAGGAAGCATTTTTGATTATGGATTTTAATAATTGATTTTTTAAAGCCCGGTGCGCATCTGCTGACGCTGTATCGGGCCTTTTATTTGTCAAAATTGTACAAACACAACAAGGAAAATTGTGTATAATATTATCATAGAGGTAAGCATCCGTCGTTTGGGATGCGGAAAGAGGTTAACATGAATCAGGCAATAGGATGGGCCGGTGCAGGAACAGGCTTTACTTTTTTGATGACTGCGCTGGGCGCCAGTGTAGTATTCATTTTTAAGAAAGAAATGGGAAAAAATATTCAAAGAGCATTCCTGGGATTTGCAGCAGGAGTTATGATGGCTGCTTCCGTCTGGTCTTTGCTGATTCCTGCCATAGAAGAAACAGAGGAAATGGGAGGAATTGGGTGGATACCCGCTGCGGGGGGATTTATTCTTGGAGGAATATTCCTGTACTTATTGGATTTTCTGATGCCCCATCTGCATTTAGGGCAAAAGGAATCGGAGGGAATCAGAACGTCCTTTCACAGAACTACATTGCTGGTATTAGCAGTGACTCTTCATAATATCCCGGAAGGGATGGCGGTTGGTCTGGCCTTTGCTATGGCGGCGCAGCATCCGGAAGACCCGGCCCTGTACGCGTCAGCCTTTGCCCTGGCATTGGGAATTGGGATACAGAATTTCCCGGAGGGCGCGGCCATATCCCTGCCCCTTAGACAGGAGGGGCTCAGCAGAGGAAAGGCCTTTTTGCTTGGCAGCCTGTCAGGATTGGTGGAATTGATATTTGGAATCGGTATTACCCTGATAGCTTCCCAAATTTCTCCTTATATGCCCTGGTTTCTGGCATTTGCAGCAGGAGCAATGATCTATGTGGTGGTGGAAGAGCTGATTCCGGAGGCCAATCAGGGCGAGCACTCCAATCTGGGAACCATAGGAGTGATGGTGGGATTTTTGATCATGATGATATTGGATGTTGCGTTGGGATAAAAGTACCAAAAGCCATAAAACAGTTGCGGAAAAGGTCAGGATAGTGTTATAAGTATATATGTTGTAAAAAGGGAGTGCGGTTTTATCCGCACAAAAGGAGGAGAATTATGAAAAAGAAAGTATTATTTATGACACTGGCCGCAGCAGTTGTTCTTACAGCCTGTGGTGGTAAGACAGAAACCGAAAGCGCTGATGTGGAAACAGCAGTTACAGAAGAAGCTGATGTTGAAACAGAAGGCGAAGAAGCAGAAGAAGCTGATACGGCAGATGCACAGGAAGCAGAGCCGGAAGAGGCTGTAGAAGCAGAAGAGGAAGAAACAGCAGAAGCTGCAGAGGAAGCTTCAAGTGATTACGTCAAAGGCACCGTTACGGAAAACGGATGGGAAAGTGAATGGTTAGGACTCCGTTTTACCACACCTGAAGGAATGACCATGTCAACCGACGAAGAGTTAAATGAGATAATGGGTCTTGGCGAAGAGGTTCTTTCAGAGGACTTCAGCGAGCTTCAGTTAGAATATGCAAAGATGTCTTCTGTATATGAGATGATGAGCGCTGACGAACCGGGACTTACCAATGTTATGGTAACTGCTGAAAAAATGCTGGTAAGCAGCATGGATGCAGAAGCATATGCAGATGCTGTCAGACAGGGGCTTGAAAGCGTTTCTCAGATTGATTACACGATCAGTGAAGAGAATGAAAATGTTACAATCGGCGGAACAGACTTTGTAAAAGTATCAGCCGCTGCTGATTACAGTGGTGTTTCCATGTATCAGGATTATTATATCGGCATTATAGGTGACAGAGCAGTATCCATTGCTGTTACTTATGTTGATGATACTGCTGATCTTGCAAATCAGGTTGTAAATGCTTTTGAAGCATACTAAGCTTTTGGAGTGTTTGCGGGTTAACTTAATTAGCTACGTAACCGGAAACCCCTGGGGAGATTTCTTCCCAGGGGTTTTATGAAATATTAAATATTTATAAACTTATTGACACAATATCATTTATCTGCTACAGTCATTTTACAGTAACATTCTTAAAGCATTTTTTTTCAGAAGTTCTGAAATTTCATTTGTTCAATTTTTTATTTAAAATCCTGTTTAAATCCATGTTTAAAATTTATTCTTATTATCTTTTATTATCTTTATTTTTGATTTTCCCATAAGCTATTTTTGTAACCGGAGGTAGATTTTATTGTATTTTGAAAAGGAAAATAGGAATGCTGTCGGAAGATATATGCTCATTTTCGCAGACAATGCCTGCCAAAGGAAGCTTCTGCCGAATTTAACAGAAGGGAAATGGCATTTATTTTTGAATCGCAGGGATTTGGGAATTTCCTCAGATGTGGAGCTTGTCTTAGAAGCCCGTCAGGGAGACTGGCAGATAGCCGGCCGGCCCTTCCTTGCAGGAAGCCCTTTCTGCTTTTGCACAGGCGAGAAGGAAAAATTATTGCTTCTGCTTTCCGGAAATATAGAATGCCTGGAGCCCTTACCCCAAATTTTCCTTAAAGCTGATGAGATTATTAAAATTGGAAATGGGTATACAAATCAGGTATTTTATGACTGCTTTTCCTTTATAAAAAGTGTACATGCTGAGATTACTTTTAAGAAGCAGGGCGGCCTGGCCATACATTCCCTTCAGGAGGGCGTATATGTAAATGAAAAAGTACTTAAGGGGCAAAAAAAACTTGATACAGGCGACAGAATCGACATTTACGGGCTTCATCTTCTGGTTGTGAAGGAAATGATCATCTGTGTGTGTTTTGGCGGCCTGTGCCGGATTGCCGGAGGCAGAAATATTCCTCAAAAGTATTGCGGCCAGGAACACCAAAAGATCAAAGAAAACAGGGTAAGGAGAGAGGATGGCCTGCTGTCACTTCCCATAGAGCGAAATTACGGGAGGGAGGAAGCGCTTCATACAGGGGAGATAGAGGTGCTCCTGCCGGATAAGCCCCATGCCTTGCCGGAACAGTCACTTTTTTTAAGCCTTGGGCCTGCCCTTACTATGGTATTGCCTATGCTGCTTATGGTGGGGCTTTCCGGACGCTATATGGGTGAAATGGGAAGCAGTTTTTACGGTCTGTCCGCGCTGATGAGTTTGTGCACCGCCTTCCTTACGGTTTTCTGGGGCCTGGTAACGCGCGGATACAATAAATACCATAAGGGACAGCAGAAAAAGCAAAAGGAGCGTCAATACAGAGAATACCTGAAAGGCGTGGAGGATCATCTGACAGAGGCTCAAGCTGAAAACCGCAGGATTTTGGAACAAAGGTATCCGCCTGCCTCTGGATTTCTCAGGGAAGAAAGGGGAGCTTTGAGGGTTTTATGGAATCGTTATTACAAGCAGAAGGATTTTCTGTTTTTAAGGCTTGGGGTTGGAGATATGGATTTTCAGATGCAGATAAAGCTTTCAGGCAAAGGGGCAGGAGTCTGCCAGGGAAAGCTGGAAAAAGAAGCTGAGCAGGCAGCAAAAAAATTCACCTTGCTAAAACAGGTGCCGGTAGGGATCGATCTGTTTGAAAACAGACAGGTGGGGCTTGTTGAGGTTCAGGATAAGATCCTGCTGCAATTGCTGCTTCAAATTATGATCTGCCATTGCTATACAGAAGTAAAAATAGTCTGTTTTTACCGGCAGGAAAGAGCTCTGGATAGGGAAATAGCCCAGTGCCTTAAATGGGCGCCCCATTCCTGGTCGGCAGATGGGAGAACCAGATTTCTGGCGGGTAATGAACAGGAGGCCGCTGAAATCCTTCCGGTTCTCAACTGTGCATTGACCAAAGCCCCTGTAAAGGAAGAGGGGAGTATCAAAATTCCCTGGTATGTGGTAGTAGTATTGAATGAAGAATTGATTATGGGAGAAGCCATTTACCAGTACCTGACAGATCCTAAAGCCCGTTATCCGGTGAGCGCGGTTTTTGTAG
>USJG01000062.1 GCA_900554925.1 uncultured Lachnospiraceae bacterium | reverse complement strand
CAGAGGTTCTTTACTCAGAAGCTCCTGCTTATTTAAAATACGCAGGTTTTCCACACCGTTGGCTTCTCCCCTTGCCTTTAATTCCTCTAATTTATCTATATCCTTTTCGTCAAAACAAAGTACAATGGATCCATTTCTTTTATAAGGAAAATCCAGCTCCCTTGAAAGAGCCTCCATCCTGCGGCTGCCTTCCACATTTAATCGTGCTTTTAAGGTGCCAGGCCTGGCGTCATAACCGGCGTGAACAATACCGCTGTTTGCCTTTGAAGTACCTTCACACACATCAAGGGCCTTTTCAAGAACCGCTGTTTTTAAGTGAAAACGGGACAGTTCCCTGGCGATGGCACAGCCGCTTACGCCTGCTCCGATAACGATCACATCATACATAATAAAGTCCTTTCAAATCCGTCAATTTAAAAAACCATACAAAAAGCAAAGTATTTGATTTTTTGTATGGCTGCATCTTTAACCAGTATAACAGATTATTCAGTTTTTCTCAATATTTCCTGAGGCGCCAATCCCAAAATCCGGCATCACCAGGTTAATACCTCATGCCCCTTTTCGGTAACCGCCACTGTAATTTCCCACTGGGCAGAGGGTTTCCCATCAGCAGTATAAACAGTCCACCCGTCTTTATCGTCAATGTAAATCTCACTGGTTCCCATATTTACCATAGGCTCAATGGTAAAAACCATTCCCGGCACCATAAGCATTTCCGTACCTGCTTTTGTTACATAGCTTACAAAAGGCTCCTCATGAAATTCCAATCCTACGCCATGTCCGCCAATTTCCACTACCACGCTGTATCCGTTTGCCTTTGCATGGTCATTGATCACCTGCGCCATATCTCCCAGAAAATTCCAGGGTTTGACCATTTCAAGCCCTTTTTCCACACATTCTCTGGTAACCTGCACAAGCCTTTTCTTTTCTTCGCTGACCTCTCCGATACAGTACATTCTGGAAGAGTCGGAAAAATAGCCTTTATATATGGTAGACACATCTACATTTACAATATCACCTTCTTTTAAAATTACATCCTTTGAAGGGATACCATGACAAACTACCTCGTTAATAGATGTGCAGACGCTTTTGGGAAAGCCTTCGTAGTTTAAAGACGCCGGTATCCCGCCCATGGAAACAGTCATATCATGCACAAGCTCATCAATCTCCCCTGTGCTGACTCCCGGTCCTATCATTTCCCCTACAGCGTCAAGAACTGCAATATTCAGCTTACTGCTCTCTTTAATTCCTTCTATCTGCTCTTTTGTCTTTAAAATATCTCTGCCAGGAACAATATGTCCCTCCAGCTCGTAATGATGGATTTTTTCATCCATGGCCATGTGACATGTTTTGTATTTTTTCCCGCTGCCGCACCAGCAGTGATCGTTTCTGCCTAATTTTTCCATTTTATTCGTGATCTTCTTTTCCATATTCTTCAAATATCTTCATAAAACAACGAACATTTTCACTTGCGCCGGGTTCTTTAAACACAGCGGAACCAGCTACAAAAATATCCGCCCCGGCCTCTATCACTTCTCTGATATTATTCTTATCAATGCCGCCGTCCACCTCTATTTTAGCAGAAAGCTTATTGGCATCTATATAGTCCCGAAGCTGCCTGATCCTGGGTAACGCCTCCGGCAGAAAGGCCTGTCCTCCAAATCCCGGCTCCACACTCATTAAAAGAACCATCTCAACCTGGGAAAGATAAGGATAAACTTCCTCTAAAGGCGTGCCCGGCTTAATGGAAATCCCTGCCTGTACCCCCGCCTTATGGATCCTGTCAATAACCTCCTTTGGATTTTCAGTTGCTTCTAAATGGAAAGTAATACCGTCTGCACCGCTTTCCACAAATTCCTTAATATATCTCTCCGGATTTACGATCATCAGGTGCACGTCAAAAAACTGCCCGCTGGCTTTTCTGATAGATTTAATTAAGGGCATCCCAAAAGAAATACTGGGAACAAAAATACCATCCATAACATCAAGGTGGAGATACCTGGCACCTGAAGTTTCCGTTTCCTTTATCTGACTGCCTAACATTTTAAAATCTGCTCCGAGAACAGATGGGGACAAAATATACATATTGATTCTCCGGAATTTATTTTAAATAATCTTTGATCTGCTCATAGATTCCCTTGCCGTCCAGCTTAAACTTTTCAACTAATACCTGAGCGGAACCGGATTCCCCAAACACATCCTGAATTCCAATCTTCAAAACCGGAACCGGATAAGATTTGCACAGAGCATCACAGACCGCACTGCCCAGGCCTCCGATTACAGAATGCTCCTCCGCAGTGATCACCTTTCCTGTTTTCTTAGCGGAAGAAATAATCAGCTCTTCATCTAAAGGCTTAATAGTACAAATATTGATCACTTCTGCGCTGATACCTTCTAAAGCCAGCTTTTCTGCCGCCTCAAGTGCACTTCCTACACAAATGCCGGTAGCTACGATAGTGAGATCAGTTCCTTCCCGAAGCAGCTGCCCCTTACCGATCTCAAATTTGTAATCCGGCCTGTCATTGATCACAGGGCAGACAGCGCGTCCAAATCTTAAATAAACAGGGCCCACATATTCCGCCGCTGCTTTTGTTGCTTCTCTTGCTTCAACCGCGTCGGCAGGACACATAACTACCATACCGGGAATTGTTCTCATCAGTGCAATATCTTCGTTACATTGGTGGGAAGCGCCGTCTTCCCCTACGGTAACGCCTGCATGGCTTGCTCCTATCTTTACATTTAATCCTGGATAGCCCACAGAATTTCTGACCTGCTCATAAGCTCTCCCCGCTGCAAACATGGCAAAGCTGCTGATAAAAGGAATTTTCCCTGTGGTGGCAAGTCCCGCGGCAATACCCACCATATTCGCCTCGGCAATACCGCAGTCAAAAAATCTGTCCGGATAAGCTTTCTTAAATACACCAGTCTTAGTAGCCGCTGCCAGGTCCGCGTCCAATACGATAACATTGGGATTGCTGGCTCCCAATTCAAGCAGTGCTTCCCCATAGCCTTCTCTGGTGGCAACCTTTTTCACAGCTGCATCTTTATTCTCTGCCATTACGCTTCCTCCTTGTCAAGTGCCTCGCCAATCTTCACAAGATCAGCCATTGCAATCTCATACTGTTCATCATCAGGCGCCTTGCCATGCCAGTCGCCATTGCCTTCCATAAAGGAAACGCCTTTCCCCTTTATGCTGTGAGCAATAATTGCTGTGGGCATTCCCTTTGTTTTTCTTGCTCCCTTAAAAGCGGCACGAATAGAATCAAAATCATGGGCATCCATATTGATCACGTGAAAATTAAATGCTTTGAACTTTTCGTCGATGGGATAAGGAGAACAGACTTCCTTAACGTCCCCATCTATCTGCAATCCGTTATTATCCACAATTACCAGAAGGTTGTCCAGCTTATGGTGTCCCGCAAACATGGCAGCCTCCCACACCTGGCCTTCCTGGATCTCTCCGTCTCCAAGAAGCGTATAGACACGATAGTCCTTCTGATCAATTTTTCCTGCCAACGCCATTCCCACTGCCGCGGAAATCCCCTGTCCCAAAGAACCGGTTGACATATCCACGCCCGGAGTATGCTGCATACAGGGATGTCCCTGGAGATAGGAGCCAAGTTTACGAAGGGTAATCAAATCCTCTACCGGAAAGAAGCCTTTGTGAGCCAGTGCGGAATATAACCCCGGTGCCGTATGACCCTTAGATAATACGAAACGGTCTCTGTTTTCCATATCAGGGTTTTTGGGATCAACATTCATTTCTTCAAAATAAAGATAAGTAAAAATTTCCGCCGCGGACAGGGAACCACCCGGATGTCCTGCTTTTGCACTGTGAACTGACGCAATAATTCCCTTGCGCACCTCATTGGCCATCTTTTTAAGCTCCAGATTATTCATGATAACCTCCATTCCTGTAGCAATAACCTTATATCAATTTAATATATCCTGTATTTTTAACCAGAACCGTGTAATATTCTATCATATTTTAAAGTCAGCGTCTATACACTATTCTTGCAAAATGCGTTTCAGCATTACCCCCACTAAGACAATTACCCGGCAGAAATCTGTGTATTTTTTAACTATGGGAATCATATAATCAAAGGAATAGTCCTTGGAGGTTGCAACTTTGCTGTCAAAAATAAAGATGACCCGAAAACGCCTGATCTACTGTGCCAGCCTGTTTTTTCTGTTTGCAGGAATCACTGTATCCGCCTTGCTGCTCACAGACGACAGTCGTAAATTCAAAAAACTTGCAGAGGAGCTGTTTTACTCCGATCTTTCCGGCAATACACTAAGCCTGCATTATACTCTTGCTTATCCTGAGAATTATGGATTTTCAAATGAAGTAGTTCTCTCCTCCTACACGCCAAAGGAGGATAACGGGGAATCCCATATCCGCTCCACCTTAAACAGGCTTTCAAAAATATCCAGAGATAACTTAAGCAAAAGCGATGCTTATACCTACGATTTACTGGTACGCTACTTAAATCTGCGCCTTTACGGCAGTGCCTACTCCTTTTACGACGAACCCCTCTCTCCCTCCTTTGGTATGCAGTCAGGTTTGCCTGTCTTGCTCGCCGATTATACCTTCCGTTCCTCAAAAGATGTGGAGGATTATTTAAAGCTTCTGGATCAGACTGACACCTATTTTGAAGGATTGATCCAGTATGAAAATGAAAAATCTGCAAATGGTCTTTTTATGTCCGATTCCTCAGCAGATAAAATCATTGAACAATGCTGCCAGATCATGGATAAAAATTCACTATCTGACCGCAGCCACTTTCTTCACACTACCTTTGAAGAACGTTTAAATACTATGGAAACGGAAGGCCTGATCACACAGAAGCAGAAAGATCAGTGGATCTGTGAAAATGACCGGCTGTTAACTACCGTAATGGAACCCGCCTATGAGGAGGTTGCCGATGCCTTTACGATCTTAAAAGGTTCAGGATGCAACGATATGGGACTGTACTATTTCCCGGAGGGCCGCTCTTATTATGAATATCTGCTTGCCTCCACCACAGGCTCCTTTCGCAGCATACCTGAAATTAAAGCCATGCTCTTTAAGGACTTCCAGTCAAACTATGCCTCCATGATCAGCCTCATTTCACAATACCCCGAATTGTCCCTGGCGGAAGATGAGCTTTTTTCTTCTTTTCCTTATTCTGAACCTGAAGAAATGCTGGAGGACTTAAGAGAGCGCATGCTGGGTGATTTTCCTGCTTTTCCGGTATCGGAGGAGGACTTTGTGCCATCTTATACCATCAAGAGCGTTTCCCCCTCCATGGAGGATTATTGCAGTCCGGCTTATTATCTGACACCTCCTGTTGATGACATGACGAGCAACATTATCTACATTAATCATAAAAATTCCCCGGACGCTCTGACTCTGTACACCACACTGGCACATGAAGGCTATCCCGGACATCTTTACCAGACCGTCTACAGCCAGCTTCATATGAACCGGGAAAACACTTCCTGCATCCGCTATCTTCTGCATTATGGGGGCTATGTGGAGGGATGGGCTCTTTATGTGGAAAACCTGTCCTACTATTATGCACAGTCCCTTGTACAGGATAAGGATCCTGTCGTTGGCGCCTGGTATGAAGCCTGCCGCCTTAACAGAAACCTTCAGCTTTGCCTGTACTCTTTACTGGATATTGCCATACATTATGAGGGTGCCACTCCTTATCAGGTACAGGCAATCCTCAAGAAAACAGGAATTACTGACCCTGCTGCCACAATGAAAATCTATCAGTATATTAAGGAAGAGCCTGTAAATTATTTAAAATATTATCTTGGCTTTTTAGAGTTTTTGTCTTTAAAGGAGACCGCTATGGATTTATGGGGAGATGACTTTAGTTTGCAGCGGTTTCATAAATTTGTGCTGGAAACAGGTCCCTCTGATTTTCAGGGCCTATTTCAGCAATTGGCCTCCCGATAGTCATATTTTACCCATCATGGTGTATATTTTGACTATTTATGTTTTTCTTCAGCTATCATTTCCTCAATATATCCACCATCCCAAAGAAGAATTTTAAGCTTCCCTGCGGCTTCCACCGCAGGGGAGGTAAAATATTGATTTGTCATTACTGCTCCCACCATCCTGTCGTAATAATCCCTGCCCGCATAGGCCTCCTGGATGGCTTTGACGCCTACCGGCGTCCCGTAGCGTTTGCATTGAATGGCATAAGTCACCCCATCCTTCTCTGCCAGAATATCAATTCCATAATCTCCGCTGCCCCTGGTAACTTCTACATCTACAAAACCTCTCCTTTTAAGCAGATCAGCGCAGAAAAATTCAAACTCATGGCCTTCCATATCTTCAAAGGCATCTGATTTTCCAGGGCGCTTTCTTAAAATTCTCCATATAATCAGGCATGACAAAAGCAATGCAGCCGCCAATATCCCTATTATCTCCATTGAAAAAGTAATATTCATATAAAAATCTCCATTAAAAACGCCGGCTTTCAAAAGCCAGCGCTTTTTATTGCTATGTACATTAAATCAAGCTGATTCAGATACCTTTAATTCATTTAAAATCTTATCAAAATCACCAAGCAGCTCTAAAGAAAGTTTCCTTGCTTCTGCTAATTCATGCTCAGCTTTGGTATAATTCTGAGACTTGACCGCATCAATGACGCTCTTTCCAAAGCCGTGAAAACGACGATGCTTTTCTCCAAGTCCGTCCCACACTGCTGCTATCTTTTCATTCTGAGGCTTTACCGCGTAATAAAAATGCCCGAATGCACATTTGGTATCATCTGTCTGAAGAGGAAGGTATGCTCTGCTCTTAACTATGTTTTCAAGGGTTTTAAGCCATTTCTGATGGGCGATAACCGCATTCTGCACAGTGTTTATAAACACCTGCCTATCCAGCATATAAAATACATCATGAACCATATCTCCCATTAATTTTGCAGAATCATCCAGTTCCTGTTCAATACATTTCACCGGTTCCATGCCGGACTTAAGTGCATCGGCAATTCCCCCAAGCTCATCGGAATATTCATTTAAAACAACGCATTCCTCATGCAGTCTGGACATCTGATCCTGTACGCTGGAAACAGAGCCAAAAATTTCCTGCCCTGCTGCCGCAATGGTTGTGATGGACTCTGTGATACCTGTAACATTTGTTTCGTTTTTAAGGTTATTATCAAGGATCCAGGTCAGGTTTCCCCTCATTTCGCCTAATTCTTCCACTGTCTTATCCAGACTTTCACAGCTCATTTGGGATGCTTCTTCTATTTTCATTACAAAACCATCCATATTGGCTGTAAGCTGCTTCGTTTCCTCAGCCAGGCTTCTGATCTGTTCTGCCACCACCGCAAAGCCTTTGCCTGCTTCCCCCGCCCTGGCCGCTTCTATGGAAGCATTAAGCGCCAGCATATTGGTCTGCGCTGAAATAGAATTAATTCCCTGGATCACCTCATTCATATTGCCCAAAACCGCCATTAGCTGCTGCATATCCTGCTTCATATCATCTGAATTTTTGATAGTTTCATTGGCTTTTTCAACGACTCTCTTAAGCTCCCTGCCGTTGACATCCATCTCCTTTTTGATTTCCATTGCCGCACCGGAAACCTGCGTGATATTATCAGAAAAGCTCTCATGGGCGCTTACCACTTCCGTCATGCTCTCGCTGACCATAACTGAGGCTTCAACCATTCTGTCAGAGGTTCCTTTGATCTTTGCTTTGATTTCAGTCATCTTATCCGTGCCATGCTGCATGGTCAGATCCAGTGCGCTGATTTTCATCACAGAAGATAATACGCTTTCCACTATCTGATTAAATTTTGTCCTTCCGTTTTTCAGACGCTTCTGCATTTGTACTTCTTCTGAATTTTCTTTCCCCTCAATAGGAAGCATCCTGCTCATATTATAGACTATTTTCCTGGCATTCATTTCTGTTCCTCCTGTCCTTTGAAACCATAGTGCTATTATAGCAACTTTGCGCAGTTTTTTCCACAGGAAAAACATATAATCGGCCAGCCTGAGCCTTTTTACTTAAGACGCATCCTTCTTACATTATCCCTGCAAGCACCACACTGGCAATCACTCCTACGATCGTAGACAGCAGCGCCCCTGTAAGCGTATATCTTGTTTTGGTGACCTTCGCCGCCAGAAAATATACGCTCATGGTATAAAAAATCGTTTCTGTGCAGCTCATCATAATGGAAGTGATCAGCCCGATCAGAGAATCCGTACCATAATTTTTAAAAATATCCAAAACCAGCCCCGTAGCGGCAGAGGAGGAAAACATTTTTATGAATATCAATGGTACGATCTCTGCCGGAAAACCTGCTTTTTCGCTTACGGGCCTTACCAGGTTTTGGAGGAAATCCAGAAATCCCGATGCCCGAAGCACCCCCACCGCTGTCATCAAAGCAACCAGCGTGGGCATAATACCAACTACGGTCTTAATCCCATCCCTGGCCCCTTTGACAAAATCTTCATAAACATTCGTCTTGTTCATAATGCCATAGGCGATAATATAAAAAATCAGAACCGGTATAATGATATTGGAAATATTGGATAAAACTAAAGCCATATATTGTATCCCGCATCTTTCATCTTTTACAATATATGGCTCCTTTATGAATTATATTCTTTTGGTATCCGCCTCGCCGGTAAGCGCACTCCGATGCCAATAGTCAAAAAGTACAAAACCTGGTGTATCGCCACGCACGCAGACCTTTTCCAGTTCCTTTTCCCATACAGGATAAAAAAATACCTCCATATGTGTCATCTTCATGGTCTGCCTGGCATGATACTCCTTATAATCTGTCAAAAACTCCGGTTCCTTTTCCTCCTTCTGATAAAAAGCCCATATTGCTTCCTTATAAGAAGTTAAATCCTTACTAAAATCCGGACGGCTCTTTGCATTTTCCCGAAGATAGTAATCAAAGGTAAGCAGTTCCCTGAAAAGCTCTTCTTTTTCAGGGACTATGCTTAGCGCAAAGGAAAGAAGCACCTGATAACGATGGCTTCTCGCAGGAGAATTGATAAAATATCCTTTTTCTTCATAAAAACCAGCCAGCTTTTCAAACATTTCAAAAGGATTTACAAAAGCCTTTTCCAATACCGGAAGCGTATGGGTAAACTGATTAGAGTTATAATACAGCTCCACCATTTCCTCAATCTGCTTAAGCTTAAGTATTTCCTCATAAGAGATCCATTTCGTATAAAGTACCTCATAGGGCGGCCTTTCCTGATACACGATTCCGTAAACATCTGCTTTTTCCCAGATTTGTGTTCCTTTAAGAACCTTTAAAAATCCAAGCTGCAGCTGCTCCGGCTTCATGGCATACACATCATTAAAGGATTTTATAAAGCTCCCATAACCTTCAAGAGGAAGTCCCGCTATCAGATCCAGATGAACGTGGATATTTCTGTTGTTATGAATACGATCTACAATTCTGGCAATACGGCTGATGTCAGCGCTGCGGTTGATCTCTTTTAAGGTATTCCAGTTTGTGGTCTGTACACCGATTTCCAGTTGTACAAGCCCCGGCCGCATTTCTGAAAGCAGCAAAAGCTCCTCCTCATTCATAATGTCCGCCGCAACCTCAAAATGAAAATTTGTGACACCATTGTCATGTTCTTTAATATACTTCCATATTTCCATGGCGTGATGATGATTGCAGTTAAATGTCCTGTCAATCAGCTTTACCTGGGGAACCTTTTTATCAAGAAAAAACTGAAGCTCCCTTTTTACGGTGTCAAGCTTGCGCAGGCGCACCTGCTTATCAATAGATGACAGACAATAGCTGCACCTGAAAGGGCATCCTCTGCTTGTTTCATAATAAATGATCTTATGTTCAAAGTCCGGCAGATTATCATAGAGAAAAGGCAGCTCGTCCATATCGGTGAGAGTTCTTGCACCGGTAAATCCCTCTCTTAAGACAAGTCCCGGAATATCTTTAAGCTCATGGTACCTGCTGCCGATCTCCTCTCTTCCGTTCCCAACATAATAGGCAAGCAGGTCTTTAAAGGTTTCTTCTCCTTCGCCAACCATGATTCCCCTGACCATGGGAAACTGCTTAAGAACTTTGTCCGCTTCAAAAGAAACCTCAGGTCCTCCCAGCCATATATCCGTGCCGGGCAACACCTTGGGTATTTCTCTTATCAGTTCCCGTATCATATCGAAATTCCAGATATAACAGGAAAACCCAATTACATCGGGACGCCTTTTATAAAGGTCTCCCAGAATCTCCTCCATCCTGTTGTTGATGGTATACTCTGCAAGCCCGATATAGGGCTGAAGCTTTTCTCCCGCATACGCCTTCAGGCTGTAAATCGCAGGGTTCGTATGAATATATTTCGCATTAACTGCGGTCAGTAAAAATTGCATTGCATCCCTTTCATGTCTTCCTTATAAATATTCCTTACTCTGTCCCTAAGAGAACTTCCTTCTGCTCTTCGTCATAGCTAAGCTTAAGCTTTACACCTTCTTCCTCATATTCCTCCACCGGAAGGTAAAACTCATAGGCAGCGCCATTGGTATCTTTAAGTTCAAGAACCCAGGGAGTATTTTCACTGTTCCGCTGTACTACCAGACCCGTCAGTGTTTCTCCGGCCGCAAGATCCAGATAGCCCGCAAGCACGTCCTCATGGATTCCCACATCCCCATCTTCATATAATTTTAACTCCGTAAATGAAAAATCTGTCTGATTGACAATAGTAACAGGGATAGGAACAAGAATAGCTGCGTCCTCTTCTCCCTTTATGTCAGTCAGCGTTTTCAAAAAATCCTCATAGGACTCAATTAAAGTATCCATAATCTGAATCAGAATATCTATTTCCCCATCCTTCATCTCTGTCAGATTATAATCTTCAACGGCTGCTATCTGTTCCCTTAACTCTGTCAGGGCCTCATCCAGCGAATCATCCTCCACGTTCCTGTGCGCCTCCACCACCTGATTATGTATTTCAGTCAATTCTGTATATTTTTGCTGGGCCTGTTGTACCTTCTCGTCAGAAGGGCCGCAGGCTGCAAGCATCATACACAGACCACATACCATAAATATTGAAAATAATCTTTTATACATAAATAGACCTCAATTCGTTAATTTTCCTGCTATTCAGTATAAAAAAACAAAAAGAAAAAAGCAATAGCTATATTGCGGATTCCATGCTATAACATTTGTGCCGTTATGAGGAGTGATTGCTCTATAAATCTTTATAAGACTAAATAATTAATGTTTATAAAACTAAAAATATATGATATACTAAATTTAGATTAGAAGGAGATAAGTCAAGATATGATATCATATAAAAAATTGTTTCTTATTTTAGAAGAACTTGAGATTTCAAAGACAGAATTACAGAGGCAAACGGGAATATCATCTGCTACCTTAGCGAAACTTTCCAAAAATGAAGAAGTTTCTATGAAAACAATACAAAGTATTTGTGAATTTTTAGATTGTCAACCAGGTGAAATTTTGTCAATGGAAAAAGAAATTGATAAAAACTCTTTAATGTATAAATTGAGAGAGGAAATGGAAATCAAATTAAAAGGTGGACTATATCATCAAACACAAGTAAGATTGGCATACAATTCTAATCATATGGAGGGGAGTAGATTAACAGAAGAGCAGACTCGCAGCATATATGAAACACATACCATTGGTACGGGAGATTCAAATGCGAGAATTGATGATATAATTGAAACCGTGAATCATTTCAGATGTTTTGATTATGTATTAGGAATAGCCGATGAAGAATTATCGGAGGATCTGATCAAGCATATTCATTTCATATTAAAAAGTAATACTACAGATAGTATGTTGGACTGGTTTGCGGTTGGAGACTATAAAAAGAGACCTAATATGGTTGGAAATATGGTGGAGACAACGCCGCCTTCCAAGGTTCCTGCTGCTATGAAATTATTATTAAAAGAATATAGAACGATAGAAAATATAACTTTTGAAGATATTGTAGATTTCCATTATAAATTTGAAAAAATTCATCCTTTTCAAGATGGAAACGGGAGAGTCGGACGTTTGATTATGTTTAAGGAATGTTTAAAAAGCAATATTGTTCCTTTTATTATTGAAGATGTTGATAAAGAATTTTATAGAAGAGGATTGCAAGAGTATCTGGAAGAAAAAGGATATTTGATGGAGACATGCAGGGCTTCACAGGATAAATATAAAATGTTGTTAAAATATTTTGAAAGTGATTAATAAAAAAAGTAATAAACAGGTTCGAAAAGGATTATGTAAGAAGTGGCATAATCCTTTTATTTTGCAGTAAAATCAAGGATGTAGGTTTGTCAAACATTTGTTACACTGACCGTAAATAATCCCGAAGCACCTCG
>USJG01000061.1 GCA_900554925.1 uncultured Lachnospiraceae bacterium | reverse complement strand
TCTGTAGTTGATGCCGGTTCCTGATTACTGCCACAGCCAACGAATGTTGCCACCATCGCCAGTGTCAATAACAAGCTTAATACTTTTTTCATTTTTTATCCTCCTTATAATAAATTGTCTATAGATAAAAGGCTGGAAATACCAGACCGTTTAACTATCTGTTTTTACTTTCTTACTTCCAGATATTCCTGATATACCTGTCCCCAGATATGATTCTTTAATTCCAGAAATTCAGGGGTCATTTTTGTTTCCTGCGTTCTGGGATATGGAATGTTGACATTTACAATTTCTTTGATTCGTCCCGGTCTTGCACTCATTATGATTACCTTTTGTGAAAGAATGATCGCCTCATCCACATCATGGGTAATAAAGAAGCAGGTCTTCTGTTCTTTTTCCCATGTTTCCAGCAATTCTGACTGAAGCTGTGTTCTTGTCTGCGCATCCAGTGCGCCAAAAGGCTCATCCATAAGCAGTACTGACGGATTCACCGCATAGGCTCTTGCTATGGCAACCCTCTGCTTCATACCGCCTGAAAGCTCTTTGGGATAATGGTCAAGGAAATCCTCAAGCTGTACCATTTTTATGTATTTCATAGCTCTCTCTTCTGCTTCTTTGCCTTTGATCCCCTGGAGATTCAAGCCAAACATGACATTTTTCTTTACTGTCATCCATGGGAATAATGCATACTGCTGAAAGACAACTCCTCTCTCCGTTCCCGTTCCCACTACCTTCTTGCCATCACAGTACACGGAACCTGAAGTAGGCTCCAGCAATCCGGCAATAATATTTAAAAGAGTGGATTTTCCACATCCTGACGGACCTACCACGCAGATAAATTCATTTTCGGCAATGTCCAGGCTGACTCCATTTAAGGCAACCATCTCACCGTTACGGGAATTATATATCTTTTTAACATTATCAATTTTTAATTTTATATTTCTCTCTTCTCCTGCCATCCTGTCAGCTTCCTTTCTAATAATTTGATCACCTTTTCTACGGTAATACCTATAATACCGATAATGATAATATACAGCAGCATGGGTTCAGATTCAAAGCTGTTGTTCAGGGAACGGATACGCATTCCCAGACCAGCGCTTGCGCCTGTTGACTCTGCTGCGATAAGCGTTGTCAGGGCAACAGAAGCGCCAAGTCTTACTGCTGTCATGATAAAAGGTAAGGTAGCCGGAGCTATAACACGTAAAAATATATCCTTATCCGTTGCGCCAAGCACCCGGGCCGCTTTGATCAATGTTTCATCAATATTGATAACACCTTGATAAATGGTGATCGTCATGATCAGGAAGGTTGCGATCGTAATAACAATAATCTGTGGTTTTCTTCCTACTCCGGCGGAAATAACTACCAGAGGAACATAAGCCAGAGGGGGAATATTTCTGATAAACTGAATCCATGGCTCAATGATATTTCTGACAGGACGATACCAGGCCATCAGGATTGCAGTGGGAAGCGACAGCACAAACCCAAGTGCAAAACCAGCGCTGACAGAAATCAGGCTGCTCTGAATATCCTTCCAGAAAACTTCCCTTTCAATCATTGTTTGTACAGATTTAAGCGTAACCACAACATTAGGAAAGCTTCTTGCTGTCTTGGGGTTCAGGGATAATAAATACCATAAAATCATCGCTACCAAAAAAGAAATAAGCAGCCATACTTTATTGGGGATTTTCCCGCCTTTGTTTTTTTCTTTCATAGCATTTTCCTCTCTTTTTTACTTTATGCAAATTCTATTTACATTTTAAAGCAAATCTCCTATCGGAAAAAGTATGAAATTTTTTCATACTTCCCCTGACCCCATATACCGCAATTACCTTAAATTCCGGCTTTTTTATATCTTTCTGCCATCTCGTCCAGGGTTACATGCTCTACCAGCGGTGCCTTTCCCACGCAGCCAAACCGGACGATCAGGGTTCCTACCACTTCCTTTACACCGGCTTCAATGCAGCCTGTGATCGCAGCCACATCATCATCTGGAATTGTCCCCTTCATAAGGGTATCCATAATAGGAGTAAGGAACACTCTGGGATCAACCTGCGTCTTATTTTTCTCCAGCAGTTCATAAATCTCTCCAATAGAGCTACTGTTTTGCTTCTCCGGATTTCTGGCAAAAAACTCCTTCATATTTCTTGTCACTGCAAGGCGGATATCGGTATCTACGTTAATTTTTCCTATTCCGCATGGAATTGCCTGCTCAAGCTCCGTAGCAGAGATTCCATACGCGTTCTGTACATCGCCGCCTAATGCATTGATCTCGTCCACAATATACCTGGGAACAGTAGAAGAACCATGAGATACTAAAACCCCGAAAAGATTTTCATGGTTCAGGCATTCCTTAATGGCAATGGCAATTTCCTTTCTCAGCTTTACGTCCTTTCCCTTGGAAGGGCCATGCATGGTGCCATAGGAGATTGCAAGACAGTCTACTTTTGTCTTTCGGATAAACTCCACAGCCTTCAGGGGATTCGTATAGGTAGAGGAAGCCGAAAACACATGATCCTCCACCCCTGCCAGTACCCCCAGCTCACCTTCTACCGTAATTCCTCTTTCATGGGCATATTTCACAACCTCTCTTGTAAGTTCCATATTTTCTTCAAAGGGAAGGGAGGAACCATCGATCATAACAGAGGTATATCCGCCTTCAACTGCCGCTTTTACCGAATCAAAATTTTTACCATGATCCAGGTGAAGTACTACCGGTATGGGAGAATTTTCTCCATACTTTTTAACTGCCGCGGCAATATTTTTTGCTCCTGCTTTCTTATCTTCCAGTGTTGCATTCTGGAAATCCTTTCTTCCGCCCATAAAACCATTTGCAAGGTCTGCTCCCTGCAGAATAGCTGCTGAACGGAACATTTCATGTACTTCGATAACCGCCTTTGCCTGAGCCACTGCATTTACATTAAAAGCGCCCTGTGCAAAGTGATATTTATCCGTTGCCTCCAGCAACGGTCTTAAAGGTACTAATGCCATAATCTATCTCCTTTCACCTGCTTATCTGTCTTCCCATAACAAAAGTATCGGCCACATTATTATCTTCATCCAATACAACAAGATCGGCATCTTTCCCTTCCGCAATGGAACCCTTCTTATCAAAGACGCCTATCAGCTTAGCCGGATTTTCTGTCAGAAGCTGCAGCACTTCCTCAACCGGACGGCCTGTAAACGCCATAATATTCTTAAGCGCCTGGCCTGTGGTCAGGGTACTTCCCGCTCTTACTCCGTTGGACGCCAGCTTTGCATCTCCGTCCACAACCACTACATCATTTACACCCAGCTTATAATTTCCGTCCGGAAGCCCTGCTGCCATAATGGAATCGGTAATCGCCACTACCCTGTCAAGTCCCTTTGTCTTTATCAAAAGCCGCACCACTCCGGGATGAAGATGGCGTCCGTCACAGATAGCCTCACAATAAATGTCGGATTCCAGGGCAGCACCCATAATTGCAGGGAAATGCTGATGAAGCAGCTTCATTGCATTAAATATATGGGTACAGGAGGCTGCTCCGTTTTCAATGGCTTTCATGGAAGTATCATAATCCGCACCGGAATGGCCAATTGCCACAACGATCCCCAGTTCCTTCATGGCTGGAATCGCATCTGTGATCCCTTCAATTTCCGGCGATACTGTCAGATACCTGATATTTCCCTCTGCCGCTTCCTGATATTCCTTTAAAAGCTCTATATCTGCTCCCTTAAGCAGATGCTCCGGCATTGCCCCCTTATATTCCGTTGACAGGAAAGGCCCTTCTAAGTGAATGCCCAGGAGATTTGCGCTGTCATACTCCTTCTTCTGATGTTTCTTAAATTCATCAATACACCAGAGAGTCTGCTCTTTGGTATCCGTAAGTACAGAGCACAGCCATGAAGTGGTTCCCTGAGTCGCCATAAAGTGACCGATCTTTCCCAGTTCATCCGCGCTTGCGGCGTTTACATCCACTCCTACCGCACCATGGGTATGTATATCGATAAAGCCAGGCACTACTTTTTTCCCGTCCGCGTCATATATCTTTGCGCCTTCCGCAATCTTCTCATCCTTGGGAAGAATGTGGAGGCTTCCGCTTTCAATTCCAATTGTTTTTTCCTGAAAGCTTCCGTCCAGAAATACTTTACCATTTATAATATATTGTTCCATTTCCCTATTCCTTTCCTGTTCGTTATTCTGGAAGATTGGCTACAAATTCCGTGAATTTAATATTAATATCCGGATGGCTCTGTAAAAGGCTTACCGGGAAATGCGCTTCAGGCTCTCCATAGGCTGCATGGCGCACCACGCTTCTGTGCCAGTCTCTGAAGCATCCCAGTCTGATCTTCCGGGCGTGGGATATTTCATAGATACCGATGGTTATACAATAATGAGGCATATCATCCAGTGCGCCATTTAAATCCCCAATGGAATTTACTGCTCTGGTTTCTTTGGAAATATCCAGCACTCTTGTCTTCAGCTTCAAAAACTCCTCGCCGGTCAGTTCATCCTGAGGTTCATTGAAGGCTACATGGCCATTAATGCCAATGCCGCCAAATGCAATGTCGACTCCACCTAATTTTTCAATCAATTCGGGGATATAGTCAAGGTTATTGGGGTCAGGAAATACCCTCTGGCTCTCCGGCATAACCAGCTCCGGCTTTATTTTTGTATAGACTGTCCTGTCCATAAATCCCCGGAAGCTTAACCGATGTTCCTTTGGGATCCACTGTTTGTCATCTGTGAGATATTCGTCCATATTAATGAACCAGACATTCTTCAAATCAATATTCCTGCCATTTACAATATCCACAAAATAAGGATACTGGCCTACAGGGCCTACCGGACAGATAAACACGGTTCTTTCCCCCAAAGCGTTTTTCCGCTCGATCTCCTGTGCCATCTCCTCTGCAATAGACTGGAATACAGCGGCGTTGTCCTCCATAACGATAAGTGGAATCTTTGGACTTTTTAAGAGTTCTTCTTTTGTGTAATAATAATATTCATGCATACTTCTTCCTTCCTTTCATTTTATTTTAAGCTGTCAGCCCTTATAAACTTCATCCTTCATCATCAGATGCACTGCGCTTTTCTTAAAGGTAAGAGGCAATGCAAGAATATTCGGGTTTTCTCCCACATATTTTCTCTTTGCATCCTCCAAAGCTTCCTCTATGGTGGCTCTGGTCTTTAATCCCATACCCCTTGCATAGCCAGGCTCCTGAGCGCCACAGATATAAATAGCAGAAGTATTCATTTCAGCAATATGTCCGCAGGAAATCATGGAGAATCCATGGAAGGGGTGGAATGCATTGGCGTAGCGGTATTTGCGGATATATTCCTCGTTCGTTGCAAAGTATTCTCCCAGACGATTCATGTCGGGCAGTGTATTCATCTGGTCTGTCTGGAACATATCATACATTTCTCTTAAATAAGGCCACAATTCATCATGGAAATATCCGTTGCAGATGGAGGAACAGATGATCACGCACCTGTCGCTCATTACTCTCTTATGACGGATAACCTGTGCAGAGATTGCCTGCAGCATCATGATGGGATTGGTTCCCATCCCTTCTCCGTAATGGAAAAACTGCGGCATGCCAAAAATCATAACATCATATTTCTTCTCTGCAAACGGTACATATGTCCTCTTATCGGCAACCTCCCAGGAGGCAGGCTGCATTTCCTTTGCATAGCCACTGAAAATTGCAATCTGTCTTGAGGAAGTATCCAGCACTGCATCACAGCAGAAGAACTTTTTACCCATGCATTTTTCCATATGCTGTCCAATTTCATCAAACTTTGTCCTCATCATGGAATGGCCGCTGACCGGAACAAAATCCTTCTGGTGCATTACCTTTGGAACATGATGAGAAGCAATAGACCTCCAGTGGGTAATGCCTGTTGCACAATGCTTATAGCCTCCTGAATAACCGCCATAGGGATTTCCCTGGGTATGGCCGATCAAGATGGCAACATCACTGTCATATACATATTTATTCATCAAAACCGGGTCGCCCCTGTCGGTAGTTCCAAGATCTACCAGATGCTCATAATCTTCGCTGTCATGATTGATGATCTGCCCGCAGTGCCAGAACTGGTTAAAGAGTTCCTCCCCAAGGACGCCCCTTATTTCCTGCTCTGTATTTTTCCGGTGAAGTCCATTGGAGCAGATAAGAAGAATATCTTTTTTTTCTACCCCTGCCGCATACAATTCCTGCAAAATAAGCTTGATGGAAATTTTCCTGTGGGAGGTAGGCTGCTCGCCTCCCTTTACCCTGTCAGGAAAAACGATCGTTACCCTGGAGCCTTTTTTGACCAGCTTTGAAAGAGGTTCCATCCCCATGGGATTTCTTATGGATTCCAGAGTCCTTGCCTCCAGCTCTTCCTCCGGAATACAAGGCGGGTCGGGAATTGTAACGCCCGGAATAAATACATCCGTATCATCCGGCAGATTTGCTGCCATAGTGCCATGACCATATTCAAATTCTAATCTCATATTTCTTATCTCTCCTTTTTATGATTTAAGTTTTTAATCTATTTTCCCATGTATATCCGGATGATTTCCAGATACTCATCAGGGTAAAAGCCTATATCCCCCTGGAACCTTGTCAGGGCGATCAGTCCTCCGTCTATCTCGGGTATGGATGAGAGCATAGCCGCATTATCCACCTTTAATCCTCCGCCATAGACCACCGGAAGCCCTCCTGTGTACTCTTTGACAAATCTTGCGATTTTCTGTATATATTCTTTTCCTGCCGGTGTCTTTCCGGGACCAATAGACCATATCGGCTCATAAGCAATGGCAACCCTTGAGGTATCTACATCCTTAAGGCCAATCTCAAGCTGTTTCCCCAGCACCTCCTGCCATCTGTCCTGCTCTTCTTCGCTCTCGCCAATACAGTACAGAACACTAAGCCCTGCTGCGACAGCCGCCTTTATTTCCTGATTCAGAATCCTGTTTACTGCGTCCGTATCCGCCACCCCGGCTTCTGCCAGTATACCTGCTTTGTCTCTGCGTTCCTCGCAATGGCCTATCATTGTACTTGCACAGCCCAATGCTTTCACTGCTTTCCCTGTCCTGTTGGAGGTAAAAGCACCGAAATTTCCGCCTTTGCTGACGTCATCTCTGTAAATTCCCTGACAGCCGATGGCAAGATTTTTACTTGCCTTTAATGCTCCTATTGCAGGGAGAAGATGTGCCTCCGGCAGGTACATCACAAATTCCGCCTCCTTCTCATCATACTGTGCCAGGGCATCCTTTGTATGCTCTACAATATATGCTCCCCATTCTGATACCGGAGCAATGCTGTTCACGCCGCCTGCTTCCCTGGGAATATCAAATCTCTTCAGATTCAAATAAATGTGCTTCATCTCTCTCCTCCTTATATCCTGCTTTTCAGCATTTGTTCTGCCTGATCCTTAAAGCTTACCATTTCCGGCAGTTCCCCATCGATCAGGGGAAGACACCACTGGGTAAACTGCTGTGTAATATCATTGCCTCTTTCATTTATATATTCCTTCGGCATTACCCTCTCATGGAGCATCACTTCTTCAATGGGTATGAGCGGCGTTTCTATTTCGTATTTTTCGCCCTCTTTTCTCCGGATTCCTACCATAACTCCGGACTTTCCTGCCATGGCTGCCTTTACTGCCTCTCTGCCAACCAGAATAGCTTCTTCCCTGTCAACCTTCGATTGAAGGGCCATGGAAGTCCTTCCGCAAAGCCCCGGTTTTTCACTTCTCGCCTTAATTCCCAGCTTTTTGATGACCAGTTCTGCCAGGTAGGCGCTGACATCACCATAGTAAACTGCTCTGTCTGTTTTAAAAATCGGCGGGACAATTGATTCTCCCTTTTCATTGCGCAGTCCTTCGCTGACAACTACTACCACACCGCCCAGCTCGTCATACAGTTTTTTCACATCTGCAAGGAATTCCTCCTCGCAGAAATTCCTTTCCGGAAGATAAATCAGATGGGGCGCATCTTTAGGATTCTTTCTTGCCAGGCTGGAAGCTGCGGTGATCCATCCGGCATTCCTTCCCATGGCCTCTATTACACATACATGAATGGGCAGGGATTTTACATCTGCTCCCACTTCCTTTGTTACAGTAGCTATGTATTTAGCTGCACTTGGAAAGCCGGGTGCATGATCTATAATAGAAATATCATTGTCCATGGTTTTGGGAATACCCACAACATAAATTCCTTCCTCTGCACAGACCCGGCTGATCTTGCCGCAGGTATCCATGGTGCCGTTTCCACCGTTAAGCAATACATATTTAATTTTATGTTTTTTCAAAACAGATACCATTGCTTCATATTGTTCCTGCTCCAGGGGAAATCTGGAGGAACCGATTGCTGTTCCGGGTGTCTGAAGCAGCAGTTCGATCTTCTCATCAGGCAATCCTCTCATGTCCAGAAAATTTTCTGTAAGTATCGCCTCTGTTCCGCCTACAGCGCCATAAATTTTCTTTATGGCAGGATTTTCCTGGGCCTGCCTTATTACTCCGTACAGGGACGCATTTAAAACCGCAGTGGGCCCGCCCCCATGCACTACAAGCAAATTTTCTTCCATATCAATCACACTGCTCCTTTCTGCTTCCAAACCTTATAATAATAGTAACACACTCAATTTTTCTTTCCTATGCACGCAGCCGCAATTTCTACCCAAACGTTTGCGTTAACTTTTTCCCTATGCTAAAATAAAATGTATAAAATAGAAAAAGGGGGAATATTTGTGACGATTAAAGAAATTGCTGCTATGGCCGGCGTGTCCGCTTCCACCGTTTCCAGGGTAGTGAATCATCCCGGCTCCAAGGCTGCCAGCAGGGAAGTAGAAAACAGGATATGGCAGATCATACGGGAAACAGGCTATGTCCCCAATCCTTCCGCAAGGAATTTAAAGCTGCATAGCCACAATATCCAAAGCGGTGCGCTTCCAAAAACTATTGGCTGTATTCTGGCCCGTACCAATACCTCAGATCCCTTTTTTTCACAGATAACAAGGGGAATTGAAAAGGAAGCCCTGCGCAGCGGTTATATCGTTAAATATATTTATTCCTACCGGGATATCCAGAATCCCGAAGTACAGAAGGCTATCTATCAGACAAAGGTAAAGGGCGTGGCAATTCTTGGCCGCCCTGATTCCAAAACCCGTTCCTTTCTGAAGTCAACCTACAAACGGATCATCTACACAGGCCTTAACAATATTGATTCTGAATTTGACCAGATTACCTGTAATGCTTATCTGGCCTCCAAAACCGCTGTCAGTTATCTGGCGGAGCTTGGACATGTACATATTGCTTATCTGGGGGAATGCAAAAATGAGATCCGCTACCGGGGCTATCTGGATGCCATTACACAGCTTGCTCTGCCGCTTAATAAAGAGCTTATTGCAGATACCCCTCTTTCCACCGAGGGCGGCTACCGGGCGGCAATGAAGCTTTTATCCTCCGGCCGCAATGTCACTGCCCTGTTCTGTGCAAACGATCTGACTGCAATCGGTGCCATGAAAGCTGCCACGGAGCTAAACCGCAGGATTCCTGAGGAATTATCCGTCATAGGCTTTGACGATATCGAAACCAGCCAGTATACCTCGCCTATGCTCACGACGATTCATATTCCCATGGAAGAGCTGGGCATTATGACTGCCAAAATATTGATCGACCGGATAGAAACCAAAAAACGGATACCTATGAAAGTAGAGCTGCCCTTTCAGCTGATCAGGCGCGAAAGCTGCGCTGCTGTACCCGGAACAGAAAACGAAATATTAAAATAAATAAAAGAAAGGATGATTTTTTATGTTACTCATGTTAAAAGACCAAGGCTATACCGTTACGGTAAATACGCTGGGAGCCGAATTAAAATCCTACAAAAATGAAGCCGGCAAGGAATTTATCTGGGATTCCAACCCTGATTTCTGGCCCCGGTCCTCCCCGCTTTTGTTTCCTTCTATCGGCAATTTAAGGAACAACAAAACTTTTATAAATGGAACAGAATATGAAATCCCAAAACATGGCTTTGTTCGGGATATAGATATGGAATATGAGATAGAAGCAGACAACAAAATATCTTTTTTCTGTCAGTATGACGAAAATACCTTAAAACACTATCCCTTCCGTTTCCGCTTCCGCCAGACTTATGAGCTGAAGGGTTCCACCCTTCATATTACCTATCTGATCACCAACGCAGATGACAGGGATATGTACTATCATCTCGGGGCTCATCCCGGCTTTATGTGCCCATTGGAAGAAGGGGAAGATTTCTCAGATTACATTTTAAAATTCCCATATGCGGAAACCTGCGACAGCCCCGTATACGACCTTAAGAATATGCAGTTTGACCCGGAAAACACCATCCGTTATCTGGACAATACCGACACATTAAAGCTTGACTATTCCCTCTTTAATATTGATGCGCTGGTTTTTCCCCATATGAAGTCAAGAAGCGTTAAGCTGATCAATCCAGCTACCGGAAAAGGTATACAAATGGACTATCCTGATTTTTCCACAATTGCTTTCTGGACTCCTGCCAACGTCAAAGCTCCCTTCCTGTGCCTTGAGCCCTGGAACGGCGCCGCAATCTTTGCGGATGAAGACGATACCTTTATAAACAAACGGGATATCCAGTCTCTGAAAGCAGGGGAAAACAAATCCTATCAAATGTCTGTCCATATTCTCTAGCAGGATTCTCCGCCTGCGGCGGGTTGCGTCAGCAACATTTTCCTCTCCGCCGCAGTGCGTTCCTGCCCGGAGGGCTTTATTTATTCTCTGCCATCCCAGCAATAGGTACAAAGCTTGCATCTGTCGATTCCTACAGATTCTATCATGTCATCTAATCTGTGATACCGCAGTGATGTAAAGTTAAGCTGAACTCCGATCCTCTTTACCATCTCCTGATATTCCGGCGTTTCCGGATTGGAATAGGCGCTTAAATTTACATGCTTGCCCTCCCCTTCCATTTCCTTAATGATCCTTCTGGTGATCAGATCCATCTCCGATGAGGAACGGGAAAAATTCAAATATTTACATCCATAAAGCAAAGGCGGACAGGCAGGTCTTATATGAACCTCCTTCGCACCGCTCTGATAAAGAAATTCCGTGGTTTCCCTAAGCTGTGTTCCGCGCACGATGGAATCGTCAATCAGAAGCAGGCTCTTATTTTGAATCAGGTCATGCACAGGGATCAGCTTCATTTTCGCAATCAGATTTCTCTGGCTTTGCATGGTAGGCATAAAGGACCTGGGCCATGTAGGCGTATACTTAATAAAGGGTCTTGAAAAGGGAATCCCTGACTCATTGGAGTAGCCGATTGCGTGGGCAATGCCGGAATCCGGTACTCCCGCCACGTTATCCGGAGATACGTCATCCCTTTTGGCAAGCAGCTTCCCACAGTTATAACGCATCTTTTCCACGCTGATGCCTTCATAGGAGGATGATGGATAACCATAGTAAATCCATAAGAAGGTGCATATTTTCATGTCTTTTCCCGGATTTACCAGCGTCCTTACTTCCTCCGGCGTTACAATGACAACCTCCCCCGGCCCTAACTCTCTTTCATCTGTATAACCCAGATTTAAGTAGGCAAAGCTCTCAAAGGAAATACAGTATCCGTCCTCCTTTTTGCCGATGGCCACCGGGGTTCTTCCCATTTTATCTCTGGCCGCATAAATTCCCTTAGGCGTCAGAATCGCCATGGTCATGGAGCCATCAATGAGTTCCTGGGCATAAGTGATTCCTTCGATCAGATTATCCTTTTGATTGATGATGGCAGCCACCAGCTCAGTGGCGTTAATGTCACCGCCGCTCATTTCCAGAAAATGAGAATTTCCCATACTGAAAATCTGATCAACGATTTTTTCCATGTTATTAATTTTCCCCACGGTCATAATGGCATAAGTGCCGTGATGGGAACGTACTAATAAAGGCTGGGGTTCATAATCAGAAATACATCCGATTCCCAGGTTTCCCTGCATTTCATTTACGTCCTTATCAAACTTGGTACGAAAGGGCGCGTTTTCAATATTGTGAATGGCACGGCTGAAACCGGACTCTCCATGAGTCGCCATACCGCCTCTTCTTGTTCCGAGGTGAGAATGATAGTCTACCCCATAAAATAAATCAAGTACACATTCGCCTTTTGATGCTACACCAAAAAATCCGCCCATAGTATATGGTTCTCCTTTCCCATTCTAAAACAAATCTTGCGTTGACAATACTAATTTAGTTTAGCACGGATGGCCTGGTAAATGAAGAGGGAAATAAAATATAGATAAATGAATAAAAATTCAAAATAAAACAGATAATTTAGACAATTAAAAATTAAAAATGAAATAAAATAAAAAATAATTCAAAAAAGTATTGACAAATAAAGAGGCAAGTGCTATAG
>USJG01000060.1 GCA_900554925.1 uncultured Lachnospiraceae bacterium | reverse complement strand
TTTTAAAGCCTGCTCGGCAATCAGCGCATGGTCGTCAAAATAGTTGATCTTCATGGATTTTTTCACGTCCTCCAGTGTTTCTTTAGCCACTTCTCTTGCTGCAAGGCTGCCCTTATGGAGAATTTCGTACACGGCGGGGATATCTTTTTCCCACTCTTTTCTCTTTAAGCGGATGGGAGAAAGCACCTCCTGAAGTACATTATTTAAGAATTTCTTGACCTTCACATCTCCCAGGCCGCCTCTTTGGTAATGGGCTTTCAGTTCCTCCAGGTTGGCATATTCGGGAAGATATTCTGCAAACATCTCATCCTTACAGAAGGCGTCCAGATAAATGAACACGGGATTGCCCTCCACCCTGCCGGGATCGGATACCTGTAAATGATTGGGGTCTGTAAACATGGACATTACCTTTTTGCGGACGTCCTCTTCTGTGTCGGAAAGATAAATACAGTTATTTAAGGACTTGCTCATTTTTGCCTTGCCGTCAATGCCTGGCAGACGCAGGCAGGCCTTGTTGTCAGGAAGAAGAATATCGGGCTCCACCAGGGTATCTCCATAAACGGAATTGAATTTACGGACAATTTCCTTAGTCTGTTCCAGCATGGGAAGCTGATCTTCACCAACAGGAACGGTGGTAGCCTTAAAGGCTGTAATATCCGCAGCCTGGCTGATAGGATAGGTAAAGAAGCCTACCGGAATGCTGGCTTCAAAGTTACGCATTTGAATTTCAGACTTAACCGTAGGGTTCCTTTGCAGTCTGGATACGGTTACAAGATTCATGTAGTAAAAAGAAAGCTCACAGAGCTCCGGAATCTGCGACTGAATAAGAAGGGTGGACTGTGATGGGTCAAGTCCGCAGGATAAGTAATCAAGGGCGACCTCCACAATGTTCTGGCGAACCTTTTCGGGCTGCTCCGCGTTGTCGGTAAGCGCCTGTGCATCTGCGATCATAATAAAGATTTTATCAAATTCACCGGAATTTTGCAGTTCTACCCTTCTTCGAAGAGAGCCCACATAGTGCCCTACATGAAGACGGCCGGTAGGTCTGTCGCCGGTTAAAATAATTTTGGACATAGCTGTTACTCCTTTGATTCCTTTTGTATGGCAAAGTGCCTTTCTGCTCTATTATACACTATCAAATGGAATTTTCCTATTAATTTTTATATTTCAGGAGGTTTTGACAGTTATTTTGTGATGGATTTTAAGAAGGCTATGGTATAGAATGTAAGAAAAAAGCAGGGAAACTATAGTTGTGAAAGCAGGAAGAAAATGAACAGCAAAGGTAAGGAAATCATAAACAGGATCGGGAAGGATTTGAAGGCGTTTGGATGGACAGGAGCAGTGTTTGCTGCTTATTATTTCATCATGCATTCCCTCTGCGGCGCCTTTTGCCCTTTGCTGGTAATTACGGGAATCCCCTGTGCAGGCTGTGGGCTTACCAGAGCGTCCCTTTTCCTGCTGCAGGGGCAGGCAGCCAGAGCGGCATATATTAATCCCTCGATTTTTCTGATTATAATGTTTCTTCTGTATTGTGGGTATTTTCGGTATGTGAGAGGAAGTAAGATCAAAGGCTTTAGCCTGGGGCTGGCCATACTGGTCTTAAGTATGCTGGTGATTTATTTTGTCCGGATGTATCTGTATTTTCCGGAAAGGGCGCCCTATGTCTATCACAGCAATAATGTATTTGCCAGAGTAATACCCGGCTACAGTGACTGGATAAGCAGATCAGGTTAAGGCGTCCATCGTCCGCTGGCCCCGCAGGGAAGTATCAGATGGCTGCTGGTGACGGGAAGTCCGATTTCGCAGGAGGAAACCTGTCCGCCCATTTTTTTCACAATGGCACTGTTTAACATATAAGTAAGCACAGCAGGCTGAAGCCCTGTGGTGTAGGAATTGATTAAAAAGAACTGGGCGTCCCGGCTTAGAAGCTGGACGGTAAGTTCTATAAAGGGATAAATACTGTCCTCAATTTTCCAGATTTCGCCTTTGGGGCCTCTTCCGTAAGAAGGCGGGTCCATAATAATGCCATCGTAGGTATTTCCCCGGCGGATTTCACGTTCGACAAATTTGACGCAGTCGTCAACCAGCCATCTTATGGGAGCATCCGAAAGCCCGGAAGCAGCGGCATTTTCTTTTGCCCATGTGACCATACCCTTTGAGGCATCCACATGAGTGACCCTTGCGCCTGCCCTGGCAGCGGCAAGGGTTGCGCCGCCGGTATAGGCAAACAGGTTCAGAACCTTAAGCGGACGCTGGGAACTTTTGATAATGTTGGAAAACCAGTCCCAGTTTACAGCCTGCTCAGGGAAAAGTCCGGTATGCTTAAAACTGAAAGGCTTTAAGCGGAAGGTCAGGTCGCGGTAATGGATGCTCCATTCATCAGGAAGGTTAAAAAATTCCCATTCTCCGCCGCCTTTGGCGCTGCGGTGGTAGTGTCCGTTTAATTGCTTCCACTGGGCAGCTTCCTTTGGCGTGTTCCAGATGACTTGCGGGTCTGGACGAAGCAGGATATATTTTCCCCACCGCTCCAGCTTTTCTCCGCAGGAGGTATCTATTACTTCATAGTCTTTCCAGTTATCTGCTATCCACATGGTATTCCTCGTTTCCGCGCCGCTTTTGCGCATGATCATTGTTTCTTTTGAGTTCACTCTTTAGATAATAGAGAAATATAGTTAAAAATGCAAGAGGTTTGTGCTATGCTGAAAAAAGGTGGGTAATAAAGTCATGGCAAATTTAACGAACAGGTGTCCGGGCTGTGAGCGAGGCAGCTGCAATGGATGCGGAATTTATCAGAAACTTAATACAAATAAGCAGGGAGTGGTTTCCTTTCCGGAGAGCTTTCAGATAGAACCCTCAAAGGGCCTTGGAATTTCCTTTGACGTGGGAACTACCACTGTTGCGGGAATGCTTTGGGATTTAAAGGATGGAACCCTTCTTGGTGTGGAAACAGGGACTAACCCCCAGGCGGTTTTCGGAGCCGATGTAGTCCGCAGGATTCAGGCAGCAGTAGAGGATCAGGAAAATCTTAAAAAGATGCAGAAGCTTCTTATAGAAAGCCTGGATGAGATGGCAGAGCAGTTGCTGCGCTCACCAGGGGGAGAAGGCAATTTGGCAGGTGAGAGTATAAAGGAAGTCACTGTTGTGGGAAATACTGCCATGTGTGAAATTCTGCTGGGTATCAGGCCTGTGGGTCTTTTTAAGGCACCTTTCGTTCCCGATTATAAAAGTATGATACAGGTAGAAGGGGACAGGCTGGGATTTCACTTTTTAAAGGAGGCCCGGGTCATAGTGCTGCCTCCTGTTGGAGGATATGTTGGAGCAGATGCTCTGATGGTGTATAGTTATGTTAACCTAAAGGGGCCGGATGAAAAAATACTGGCAGTGGATATTGGAACAAATGGGGAAATTCTTTTAAAATGGGACGGTCAAAGGTATGCCTGCTCCACAGCGGCAGGGCCGGCCTTAGAGGGCGGTGCAGTCAGTCAGGGAATGCGGGCCGCAAAAGGAGCTGTTGATATGGTATCCGTAAGCGGAAGCTTTCCCATGCAGGATATAGCAGTGAGAGTGATTGGAGAAGCGAAACCAGTGGGGATCTGCGGTTCCGGGCTGGTGGACGCATTAGCAGTGCTGTACCGGGTCGGCGTTCTGGATCACACCGGCTATATGAGGAGTGAGGCAGAGGCAAGGAAAAAGGGAGTGTCCGAGCGGATCTGTAAAAGAATTGCAGAAAGCAGTGAAGAAGGCGGTGAAAGGCGGTTCCTTCTGACCGATATGGCCTCTCCTGTTTACCTGACCGCAGGGGATGTAAGACAGCTGCAGCTGTCTGTCAGCGCCATACGCTGCGGAATGGAAATTCTGTTAAAGAAAGCTGGCTGTGACATGGAACAGCTGGACTATCTTTATCTGGCAGGGGCCTTTGGGTGCTATATAGGGATTGAAAGCGGCATTCAAACAGGGCTTTTCCCGGACATACCAAGAGAAAAGATCATACAGGCGGGCAATCTGGCGGGAACAGGCGCAGCCATGGCCTTGCTCTCCAAAACTGTCCGTAAGCAGATGGAGAAAGAAAAGGATAAGCTGACCCATGTGGAGCTGGCTAAGGAGAGGGAGTTTGAGTCACTGTTTCTGGCCCATATGAATTTCCCATTGCAATTTTAAGCAATCATGGTATGATGAGTCAGGAGGTAGGATTTTATTAAAATGAACAGAGAGTTTTTAAGGAACAAAAAGAGAATCGTCATTAAGATAGGCACATCTACTATCACCCATGTGGATACGGGACACTTGAATCTGATCAAGATGGAGAAGCTTGCCAGAGTACTGACAGACATAAGAAACCAGAATAAGGAGATAGTTTTAGTTTCCTCCGGCGCCATTGGAGCAGGCAGAAAAGCCCTTGGCATTAAAGGAAAACCCCACAGTCTTGCAGAAAAGCAGGCCTGTGCGGCAGTAGGACAGGCAAGGCTTATGATGATTTACCAGAAGCTGTTTGCAGAGTATAATCAGACCATCGCCCAGATTCTGATCACCAAGAGGACCATGCTCAATGAAATCAGCAGGCAAAATGCGGAAAACACCTTTCTTGAGCTTTTGAATATGGGAGTGATTCCCATTGTAAATGAAAATGATACGGTTTCAACCGATCAGATTCAGGATGAGAATTTTGGAGATAACGATACCCTTTCGGCAACTGTGGCTGAAATGGTGCAGGCGGATATGCTGATTCTTTTGTCTGATATAGACGGGCTGTATACAGATGATCCCCGCAACAATGACAAAGCAGAGTTTATCAGCTGTGTTGAAAAGATAGACGAACATTTAAGTGCCATGGCAAAGGGAGCGGACACTGCTTTCGGTACAGGAGGCATGGTCACCAAGATTGCGGCTGCGGAGATTGCCAATGGTGTTGGAGTCGATATGGTAATTGCCAACGGAGATGATGTGGTGAATATCAGCAGGATACTGGATGGAAAAGAAATAGGGACGTTGTTTAAAGCCTGAGGGCTTTGCCTGCTTTTAGCAGGTGTCTGTCCTGCTTATACAAAATAAGACTGTCGCTTTAGCGAATGAAAATTCGTAAGGCGACAGTTTCATTTTTCAGAAAGTATTTAATTATAGCGCGGAAAGTGGTATAATATTAAGAAAATTAAAGATATTTTCTGATAAAGCGAGGGGGGGCTGCGATGCGAAAGATGAATTTTCAGACACATACAAACAGAAAATCAATTTTGGGAGGATAGCAAATGAGGGGGAAAAAATAATTTACAATCTTGGCAGGATGATTCCGGTGGACAGCGGAAGAAACCCGGAGGCGGCGCAGCTGCAGCAGCGTCTGAAGACCGGGAGGGAGGATTTTAACCAACTGGTGAAGGATGTTTTCTATTCCGTAATGAAAATCAGCGCCCTGGACTTGACGATGGGCGATTGTCTGGAAAGGCTGTCAGGCATCAGCAGCAGATTGGGAGGGGTATCTTCAGAGGTGGCGGAGACTGCCAAAACCACGGATGAAGGTATGTCCGAGGTGGTATCCATATATGAGAGCTTCAATGAGAATATTCAGCAGGTGGCGGAAGCGGCTATGGTGATACGGGACGAGATGGGAGAGAGCAGCAGGAAGCTGCAGGCTATCGTATCCAGAGCTGAGGAGACCATGGAAAGTTCCAATGAAATGAAGCGGGATATGGAACAGATGGCGGATGTGCTAAACAGCATGACTACGGTTATCGATGGAATCAATTCCATTTCCGCACAAACGAATCTGCTGGCTCTTAACGCTTCCATTGAAGCGGCCAGGGCAGGGGAAGCGGGAAAAGGCTTTGCCGTGGTGGCAGATGAGATTCGCAGCCTTGCCAATGAGACAAAGCAGTTGACAACCAGCATGGACGACCTGGTAAGCAGGATGGGACAGGCATCCAAAACGAGCTGCGAGGGGCTGGAAAAAACTGTAGCAGAAATGCAGGAACACCTTTTCCAGGTACTGGACAATAACAAAAAGAACGAGAAGAAGGTAGTGGAGATTGCGGATGCCGTTACCACCATCGCTGCCTCCGGCCAGGAAATTTTCAGCACAGTTACAGGCGTTCGGGAGCAGATGAGCAGGCTAAGCGAAGGCTGTGACGGATTGAACCGGGAGGCTGAGGAGCTTGCCCAAATTTCCGGCGAACTGAAGAAGGCCATGGAGCCTGTTTCCGCGGTGGAAAAGGAGCTGGACGGCGTTGCCAGGAAGATGGGCGTTATGGTGCAGGACGTTTTTTATATGCTGGATAACCAGGTCTTTATCGGAACGGTGCAGAACGCCATTCTGGCACACCAAAACTGGCTGAAATCCCTGGAAAACATGGTAAATCAACGCCAGTGTACACCTCTGCAGACAGATGATACCAAATGTGCCTTCGGTCACTTCTATTATGCTATGAAGCCCCGGAATAAGGAGGTGGCCAGCATATGGGACGGGCTGGGGGAAAAGCATAAGGCGTTCCACGGCTGTGGCCAGAGTGTAATGGACGCTATCAAAAGAGGGGATTACGACAAGGCGGAAAAGGAATACTTGCGGGCTGCGGAGCTTTCCGAGGAGCTGGTAAAGGATTTCAATGCCATTATAGAGCAGACGAAGGCTCTGGAACAGAAAAAGCGGGCGGTGTTTGAACAATAGGCAGTCCGGGAGAAAAACGTGGCTGGAGCGCGTGTGGGCGATGTAGATTATGATAAACGGAGATTTACATGAAAGAGAAAATAGTGCAACTTATAAAAGGAGATATTGTGCTGACGGTATCTGTCTGTCTTGCTATATGCTCCTGCGTGGCAGTGCCACCCAATATCGGGTATCTTGATTATATCGACTTTCGGACGCTGATTCTGCTGTTTTGTCTGATGCTGATTATCGGCGGACTCAGAGAGCTGAATTTTTTTCGGGTTGTGGGGAAAGAGATTCTGGACCATGTGAAAACACGCCGCGGTATTGTGGTGACGCTTGTATTTTTATGCTTTATCAGCAGCATGCTTATTACGAATGATGTGGCGCTGATCACATTTGTTCCCTTTGGGATCATGATTCTGAAAAGCGCGGGCATGACTTTTCTGACCTGTCAGGTTGTCACGTTAATGACGATCGCCGCAAATCTGGGAAGCATGTTTACCCCTATTGGGAATCCCCAGAATTTATATTTGTTCTCCCTGTCCGAATTCGGTATCGGGGAATTTTTGCTGCTGATGCTTCCGTATACGGTGGCAGCTGCGGTTCTGCTGCTTTTATTTGTCCTGGCAGGCGGCTACAAAAAGCAGTTTTCTGTCTGTGTCGAGGCACCGGAGGTATCGCGCAAAGGGGTTCTGGCGTTTTATCTGTTTTTGTTTGTTCTCTGCCTTGCTGCGGTTGGAGGAGCGCTGCCGCCATGGCTTTTGCTCGTACTGGTGGTTTCGGGTATTTTGCTGACAGACCGCCGGCTGTTTTTGAAAATCGACTATGGGCTTTTGCTGACGTTTTTCTTTTTGTTTATCTTTGTAGGAAATATCAATGAGTTTGAGGCCCTGCGGCAGATGATTCTCTCGGTGTTCAGAGGCCATGAGCGTCTGATAGCAATCGGAGTGAGTCAGATTATCAGCAACGTGCCGGCGGCGATGCTGTTATCTAATTATACAGATAATATAAAAGAACTGATTGTGGGAACCAATATCGGCGGTCTGGGAACACTGATTGCTTCCATGGCAAGCCTGATTTCCTACAGGCAGATCGCGTCGGCATATCCTGAACTCCGGAAGAAGTATTTGTTGACATTTACCCTTTATAATCTGATTTTCCTGGCTGCCCTGTGCTGGATCTGACCGCCGAAGGCGCATTTTGCAGCCAGGCTCAGGATAGCTTATGAATGAATAATCCGCTTCTGAGCTTCGGCTCAAACCAGGTAGATTTGGGAGGCATTAAAAGCCCTGCATCTGCCACAGAGAGCAATTCGGAGATAGAAGTGGCATACATGGAAAAAGCCACAGCCATATCGGAGGATGCACGTCTTTCCAGCTCTTCAAGCCCCCGGATGCCGCCTACAAAATCAATGCGTTTATCGGTTCTGGGGTCTTGGATATTTAAAACAGGCCCGAGAAGATTGTCCTGAAGAATGGAAACATCCAGTCCCTTTACCGGATCGGAGGAAAGCAGGTCCTTAGAAGCAGTGATCAGATACCACTGTCCGTCAAGATACATGCCAAAGGTTCCTTTTTTATCCGGTGCAACCGGTTCCTTCTTTTTTGCTTCAATCATAAATCCTGCCTTTTTAATGGCGGAGAGAAATTCTTCCCTGGACAGTCCGTTTAAATCCTTAACGACTCTGTTGTAGGGCATGATATAAAGCTGGTCATCGGGAAACAGTACGGACAGGAATCGGTTAAATTCTTCCTTACCTGTGTAATCGGGATGCTGGGCACGTCTTTTTAACCCCACCTTTACAGCGGAGGCACAGCGGTGATGGCCGTCAGCTATGTAAGTACATGGAATCTGCTCAAATAGTGCCTTTAACTGCACAATGATATTTTCGTCGGAAATACGCCATACTCTGTGGGTAATACTGTCAGAGGCGGTAAAATCGTATAATGGATCGTCTTTTTTGGCATTAGCTACGATCTCATTAATTTCCTTAAGGGAACGGTAGACCAGAAAGATAGGGCCGGTATGAGCGTTTGTGGCGTCAACATGGTTAATGCGGTCCAGCTCTTTATCTTCTCTGGTGTTTTCATGCTTTTTTATGATATGGTTCTGATAATCGTCTACGGAGGAGCAAGCCACGATCCCTGTCTGGGAACGCCCCTCCATAGTCAGCTCATAGATGTAATAGCAGGGCTTTTCTTCCATTATAAATGTGCCGTCAGCGATCATGGAGTCTAAAAGCTCCTTTGCCTTTGCGTATACGCGGGGATCGTAGGTATCCACATCATCGGGAAACTGGGTTTCCGCTCTGTCTATTTTTAAAAAGGAAAGCGGTTCCCTTAAAACCTGGGCTAAGGCTTCTTTACGGTTGTATACATCATAAGGCAGCGCTGCTACGCGGCTGGCTGTCTCCGGTACCGGGCGAATACTTTGAAAAGGTGTGACTTCAGGCATATTTTTTCCTCCCTTGTATAGGTATTTACATGATTATACGTTGCATATCGGTCAGGTGTCAATTTGATTTTGAATCAAAGTTATGGTTGACTGACAGGAGGATATTCATATATAGTATATAGAAAATGTACATATACTTGCAGTCCTTAAGATCAAGATGTTTGTGTATCAGCGCGCTGCCTGGCATAAGCATTGGTTATGTGCAAAGAAGCAGTGCAGAAACGAGGAGAGATATGAGTGATTCAATTGGATGGATCATAGTGGCATTTGCGTTGTATCTGCTTGCTATGATCGTGATCGGAGCATTGTGTTCAAAGAAAAATAACACCACAGAGGATTTTTTGCTTGGAGGAAGAAAGTTAGGAGGCTGGGTGGCTGCCCTGTCGGCACAGGCTTCGGATATGAGCGGATGGCTTCTTATGGGACTTCCCGGTTCTATTTATGCGTTGGGAACAGGTCAGGCATGGATTGCAATCGGCCTGTTTGTAGGAACGGTATTAAACTGGCTGTTTATTTCAGGAAGACTTCGCAGATATACCATTCGTGCCAACAACGCGCTTACGCTTCCTACTTATTTTGAAAACAGATTTCATGATAAAAAGAGAATCCTGCTTTTTATTTCATCTGTTACCATAGTAGTGTTCTTTCTGGTATATACAGCGTCAGCCCTGGCAGCAGGGGGCAAGCTTTTCAATTCCGTATTTAATGTGGATTACAGGATAGCCCTTACTATTGGAGCTGTTGTTATCCTGGCATATACCTTTATGGGCGGTTTTCTGGCTGTCTGCGCTACGGACTTTGTTCAGGGCACGCTGATGCTGATTGCCCTGCTGGTAGTGCCTATTGCCGCCCTGGGTGTGGTAGGCCCGTCTAATGTAGTAAGTGCCATTGATGAGAGTGGAGCAGCCGGCGGTTCCGCGGCGTTCTTAAGCCTGTTTTCCAATGGAGGAGAGCCTTACCGTGCGGTGGATATCATTTCAGGACTGGCCTGGGGCCTTGGCTATTGCGGCATGCCTCACATCCTTGTACGATTTATGGCAGTTAAGAACGAAAAAGAGCTTAATAAGTCTAAGGGCGTTGCGATCATATGGGTGTTCCTTTCACTGGTGTTAGCCTGCGTGATCGGTATTGTGGGACGTGCATACCTGCTTCCCGATATTCTTACAGGCGGAGAAGAAGAAAAAGTATTTATCAATATGATAATTAAACTGTTTACATCAGATATTAAGATACCTATCGTTGCTGGTATTTTCCTGTGCGGTATCCTGGCAGCAATCATGTCAACAGCAGATTCCCAGCTTCTTGTCAGTGCCTCCAGCGTTGCGGAAGATATTGTAAAGGGAATTATCAAAAAGGATGCCAAAGATGGGACTGTACTTAAAATCAGCCGCATTACGGTTCTGGTAATTGCAGTGCTGGCTTATCTGATAGCTCTTGATCCCAACAGTTCTATTATGGGACTGGTTTCCAACGCGTGGGCCGGTCTGGGCGCTGCTTTTGGACCCACTGTGCTTCTTTCTCTTTACTGGAAGCGCACAAACTTCCAGGGGGCTGTTGCCGGTATCGCTTCGGGAGCGCTGACTGTTATCATATGGGATTATATTCCTCTGGCAGGAGGCTTAACACTGGGAAGCGTTACAGGACTTTATTCTCTGGCAGTAGGTTTTGCAGTGAGTCTTCTGGCAATTGTGGTTGTGAGCCTTTTAACGCCTGCGCCTACAGGGGAGATAATAGAGGAATTTGACGACGTCAGCCAGAGAAGGATCAACTTTGATGAAGAATAAAAATTGTGAAAGAATGAGAGCAGGAAAGCTTCCGGTGAGGGAACCGGAAGCTTTCTGAATTATATTTAATAAAAAATTTTGTAAAAAAATTAAAAAAACTCTTGCATGATGGAAAAACATCCTGTATACTATCAAGTGCTGTGGCATGATAGCTGTGAAGCGTGAGGTTGCTGCCTGGCCGAGAGGCGATGCAGGTTTTCCGTGGAGCGAATGTCAAGAGGCTGGTAATTTCCAGACCTAAGAACCTGACGGCAAGTCACTGTACAAACAATTAGTCTGCCGGATGAGGCAGAGACACGGGCGTTAAGTCTGCTGAAAAGCTTGTGAAAGCATGGACTTTGAAAAATAGCAGGACACGCACGGAAGAGTGTACAGTCACCGCTTGTCGTACTTAAATCTTTATTAAAAGTGCGAAAAGGAGGCGACTTTTTTTATGGCAAGTCAAGTAATGAGAATCACACTCAAGGCTTATGACCATCAGTTAGTGGATGCGTCTGCCAAAAAAATCATCGAAACAGTCAAGAAGAACGGATCACAGGTAAGCGGACCGGTGCCCCTTCCTACTAAGAAGGAGGTTGTTACTATCTTAAGAGCGGTTCACAAATACAAGGATTCCAGAGAGCAGTTCGAGCAGAGAACTCATAAGAGACTGATCGATATTATCACACCTACACCTAAGACAGTAGATGCTCTGCAGAGACTGGAAATGCCTGCCGGTGTGTATATTGATATTAAGATGAAAAATAAGTAAAAAACACTTATAACAAGTAAAAACCACTTATAACAAGTAAGCATAAGCAATACCACATACTAGAATGGCCCGACAGGGGCCCGCTGTAGAAACAAATGGAGGTAAAGAAATGAAAAAAGCTATTTTAGCTACCAAAGTCGGAATGACTCAAATCTTCAACGAGGACGGAACGCTGGTTCCTGTAACTGTACTTCAGGCCGGACCTTGTGTAGTAACACAGGTTAAGACGGTAGATAATGACGGTTACAGCGCAGTACAGGTTGGCTTTGTTGACAAGAAGGAAAGAATTGTTAACAAGGACAAGAGCGGAAAGAAAGAAATCGTCCACAGACACGGCGTTAACAAAGCATTAAAAGGACATTTTGACAAAGCGGGAGTTTCCGGTAAAAGATATGTCAGAGAGTTCAGATTTGACAACGCTGAGGAATATACGCTTGGAAGTGAAATCAAAGCCGATATGTTTGCGGCCGGAGATAAGGTTGACGCATCTGCTATTTCCAAAGGTAAAGGATTCCAGGGCGCGATCAAGAGACACGGACAGCACAGAGGTCCCATGGCTCACGGTTCCAAATTCCATCGTCATCAGGGTTCCAATGGTGCCTGCTCTTCACCGAGCCGCGTGTTCAAGGGAAAGGGAATGCCTGGTCACATGGGCTGCGTAAAGGTTACAGTACAGAACCTTGAAGTTGTAAGAGTGGACGCTGAGAAGAATCTGCTTCTTGTAAAGGGTGCGGTACCCGGACCTAAGAAAGCCTTAGTTACAATCAAAGAAACAGTTAAGGCTCAGGCTTAAGCCGATAAGATGAAAGGAGGACCATTCAGATGGCAAACGTATCTGTTTATAATATGGAAGGCAAGGAAGTTGGCACAGTTGAATTAAACGATGCGGTATTTGGTGTGGAGATCAATGAACACCTTGTACACATGGCAGTTGTGCAGCAGCTTGCTAACAATCGTCAGGGAACACAGAAAGCAAAAACACGCTCTGAGGTTTCCGGCGGCGGCAGAAAACCCTGGAGACAGAAAGGAACCGGTCATGCAAGACAGGGTTCAACAAGAGCTCCCCAGTGGAAAG
>USJG01000059.1 GCA_900554925.1 uncultured Lachnospiraceae bacterium | reverse complement strand
GTCCCGAAATTGCTGTTCTACCTAAGGCCATTAAGAAAATCTCATTTTCCTCCGCGATGCCAGCTTAGCAATTCCTTCTGTACAATCTGTCAATGCCAAATTTATCGAGCACCTTTTGATACCCAAATTTTAACAGGAAAAAATATTGGTATACGGGAATGCCCAAAAGAGAAAAGAGCAAGTGACAGATATACGGATTGATGGTAGAATAACAGGGAAGTTTTTAAAGAAATGCCTTTAAGTTTAAAAGAGGAAAGGATTAAAAAAATGGAAAAACATTGGTGGAAAAATAGTGTTGTATATCAGATTTACCCGCGGAGCTTTTGTGACAGTAATGGCGATGGTGTAGGCGATCTTAGGGGGATTGAGTCAAAATTGTGGTATTTAAAAGAACTGGGTATTGATGTGATCTGGTTAAGTCCGGTCTATCAGTCGCCCAATGACGATATGGGATATGACATCAGCGATTATCAGGCAATTATGAAAGAGTTTGGAACTATGGAAGACTATGACCGTATGCTTGAAGCGGCCCATTCTCTGGGAATTAAGATTATGATGGACCTGGTGGTAAATCATACCTCCGATGAACATGCATGGTTTGTGGAAAGCCGGAAGTCGAAGGATAATCCCTTCCGTGATTTTTATATATGGCGGGATGGAAAAAACGGAAAGGAGCCTAACAATTGGGGTTCCTGCTTTGGCGGTTCTGCATGGAAGTATGACGAAGCAACAGACCAGTATTATCTGCACTTATTTTCGCCTAAACAGCCTGATCTTAACTGGGAAAATGAAGCAGTAAGAAAAAAAGTATTTGATATGATGACCTGGTGGTGCGATAAGGGTATTGACGGATTTCGAATGGACGTCATCAGCATGATTTCCAAGGTTCCAGGACTCCCTGACGGAGCAGTTGGAAAAAGCGGTTATGGGGATTTTGGGCCCTACTGTGTCAATGGGCCGAGAGTACATGAATATTTACAGGAGATGAACAGGGAGGTTTTGTCAAAATATGACCTGATCACAGTAGGGGAATGCTCCGGTGTGACGATTGAAGAGGCTAAAAAATATGCTTCCTCTGAAGGCAGTGAGCTTAACATGGTATTTCAGTTTGAGCATATGGGCCTTGATGACGGTGAAAATTCCAAGTGGAATCACAGCAAGATAAAATTATCGGAACTAAAAGCTGTTATGAGCAAATGGCAGAAGGAACTTCATAAGTCAGCATGGAACAGCCTGTTCTGGTGCAACCATGACCAGCCCAGAATACTTTCACGTCTGGGGAATGACAGCCCTGAATTTCGTGAGATTTCAGCAAAGATGCTGGGAACCTGCCTGCATATGCTTCAGGGAACGCCCTATATTTATCAGGGGGAAGAACTTGGTATGACAAATTATCCCTTTCAGTCACTGGAGGAATTTAAGGATATTGAAAGCATCAATGCTTATCACGAACTAACGGAAAAAGGCATTCTTTCTCCGGAGGAAATGTTTGATTATATCAGTTATAAAGGAAGAGACAACGCCCGGACTCCCATGCAGTGGGATGACAGCGAAAATGGCGGATTTACAACGGGGACGCCATGGATAGCAGTGAATCCAAATTATAAGGAAATCAATGCTAAGGAACAGATGGCAAGAGAGGATTCTGTATTTCATTACTATCAGAAGCTGATCGCACTCCGCAAACAATATGATATTATTGTACATGGGGACTATGAGCTGCTTTTGCCGGATAGTGAAGAGATTTATTCTTATATTCGTACCTATAAAGAACAAACCCTTCTGGTTATTTGTAACTTTACAGACAAAAAGGTTGCGTATGAACTTATAAAACAGCTAAAGGACAGAAACGGAGAAATGCTGATCTGTAATTATGACCGGAGTAAAATACAGAATGTAATGGAGCTTGCACCTTATGAGTGCATGGTGGTTTTGTACTGAAGATGGTAAGAGAGAAAAAACGCAGGAACAAGACAACTTCAATCAAAAAAATGAGCGAAGTTTGAGCGAAGTTTTAACTAAAAAAGATTTTGATAAAGTTTTGCCGATAATTGAAATCTTAGAAGAAAAAGGATGTGTGACTCCTAAAGAAGCATTAGAAGTATGCAATAAATCAACCGCAACGGTTAGAAGGTATTTGAGCATGTTGGTTGCTACGGGAATTGTTGTAGCAGAAGGAAGCTATACGTATTCAATCAGCATTTTTTTAAGTTCCTTTGCCGCGATGCTCAAGGGCTGGTTTTGGTTTTCAATCAGGCAAATTTGTCTGGAGGGGATTTCCTCCGTAAGCAAAAGCTGATGGACTTCTCCCTTGGCAAGAGCGTCCCTGACAAAAATTTCAGGAAGAAAACCAACGCCCAGATCATTTTTGATAATAGGCAGGAGCTGGTCAGTTACTGCTACCTCCAGTTCCGGCTTGAAAATAAGGTGGTTGCGACGGTAAAAATCCTCATAAAACTGATAGGTCATGGTGTTTTCATTCAGGCAGACAAGAGGATAATCAGATAATTCTTTTAAAGAAACAGGGATATTTTCATGGTGGGCGTAGGAGGGTCCGCCAATGAGAATAGCCTTAAATTCCATAATGGGATAAGGATTTAAGGATTTATCAACCAGGGGAGGCGCTGCAATAACCGCAAAATCCACAAGCTTGTTTTTTACGGAATCTACTGCCTGATTTGTTAAATGGTTTAGAATACGGATATGAATTTCAGGATATTGTTTTTTGAACTGATTAAGCACAGGAAGAAGCAGCAGATGAAGGGCTGTTTCTGTTGCGCCGATGGTAATGAAACCTTTCCTTAAGTCAGTGGTCATTTGAAGCTCTTCTTCTGCAAGCATCAATTGTTCTACTGCGACTTTAACATGAGAGTAAAGGCGTTCCCCCTCCGGGGTGAGAGTGATGCCGCGGTTAGAACGGACCATAAGTGCACAGCCCAATTCATGCTCTAATAGCCGGATGATTCTTGATATATTAGGCTGATTGCTGTTTGCAGCCTCTGCGGCCTGAGTAAAATTTTTGTATTTGGCTGCATAATAAAAAATACGATAATACTCATAATTTATGTTCATAAGGTTCTCCATTTTTTCGGGGATCGCATATAAAATTTATATATCTACAATATAAATTATATATTTTACATATTAATATAACAAAAGTATAATACCTAAGGATAAAAAAGGCAAATGGAGATGAAAATATGAATAAGGATCTTACGGTAGGCAAGCCGGAAACGGTATTATGGAAGTTTTGTCTTCCTTTATTTGGAAGTATTATATTTCAACAGCTGTATAATATTGCAGATAGCCTGGTAGCCGGGAAATTTGTTGGAGAAAATGCATTAGCGGCAGTGGGGAACAGTTATGAAATCACACTGATATTTATTGCTTTTGCATTTGGCTGTAATATTGGCTGTTCCGTAATTGTTTCTCAGTTCTTTGGAGCCAAAAAATATAAGGATATGAAAACGGCTGTCTATACGACGATGATTTCCAGTGCAGTTTTATGCGCGGTATTAATGCTATTTGGAATTTTGTGCTGTAATGGCCTGCTTACCCTGATACATACGCCGGAGGAAATTTTTGCAGATTCAAAGCTGTATTTGGATATTTATATCTGGGGACTTCCGTTTTTATTCTTTTACAATATTGCAACAGGTATTTTCTCAGCGCTGGGAGATTCCAAAACGCCCTTTATCTTTTTGGCCATTTCCTCTACTTCAAATATTCTGGTGGATATTTGGTTTGTATCTTCCTTTCATATGGGTGTGGCAGGCGTTGCCTGGGCAACCTTTATCTGTCAGGGTGTAAGCTGTGTGCTTTCTCTTGTGGTGGTATTTAAAAGGCTTGCCGGAATGCATATAGAGGAAAAAGCGCCTTTATATTCCTTTGACATTTTCAAGAAGATTGCAGTAATTGCCATTCCAAGTATTTTGCAGCAAAGCTTTATTTCCATAGGAAATATCGTGATACAAAGTGTGATCAACAGTTTTGGTTCCGGGGTTATCGCAGGATATTCCGCGGCTGTAAAGCTGAACAATCTGGTGATCACCTCCTTTACAACCCTTGCAAATGGAGTTTCCAATTACACTGCTCAAAATATTGGCGCCGGAATACTGCCCCGGATTAAAGCAGGGTTTAAGGCAGGAGTGAAAATGGTATGGCTGCTTTGTATTCCCATTGTTGTGCTGTATGTGGCAGCCAGCAGGATTTTGATCAATTTCTTTATGAATGAACCTTCCGATGTGGCACTTTTATCGGGTATGCAGTTCCTTCGCATCATTGCGCCTTTTTATTTTGTGGTATCGGTGAAGCTGGTTGCGGATGGCATCTTAAGAGGTGCCGGTCTTATGAAGAGCTTTATGATTGCAACCTTTACGGACCTTATTTTAAGGGTGGTGCTGGCAAAAGTGCTGGCTCCCCTTATTGGTTACACAGGCATCTGGTGTGCATGGCCTATTGGATGGTCCATTGCTACGGTATTGTCAGTAAGATTTTATACCAAAGGCCCCTGGGAAAAGCGCGAGGCTTAGAGGAGAAGAAATAGGTTGCGAAAGTGGCAGATACTGTACTATACTGGAAAAAAATAAGGGCATTTTGGGAAAGAAGGTCTTGGAATGGATCAATTGTTTTTGGAAAGTATCAAAGAACAGGCCAGACAGGCGGCAAAGGAACTCCTTGCACAGGCGCATCTGTCTGAGGGAGACATTCTGGTGGTGGGGTGTTCTTCCAGTGAAGTGACAGGGGAGAGAATTGGAACCTCCTCCAGCCTTGAAACAGCAGAGGCTGTTTTTGAGGGCATTTATCAGGTAACAGAGGAAAATGGGCTGTACCTTGCAGCGCAGTGTTGTGAACATTTAAACAGAGCGCTGATCATTGAAAAAGAGCTTGCCAGAAGAGAAAGGCTTCCCATTGTCAATGTAGTTCCCCAGCCTAAGGCAGGAGGTTCTTTTGGGACTACCGCTTATAATCGATTGAAAGAACCGGTGGCTGTGGAACATATCAGCGGGCAGGCAGGTATGGATATCGGAGATACGCTGATAGGAATGCATCTGGCAGATGTGGCGGTACCTGTCCGCATCAGCATGAAGGAGATCGGGCAGGCCCATCTGGTATGTGCCAGAACAAGAGGTAAATTTATCGGCGGTGAGAGAGCAGCTTATAATAAAGAAATGCTGTAGCTTTATAAGGAATCTGATCTGCAAAGGAAAAGAAGTCCGGCTTAGAAAGGCATGGTATATTTATGGGAATTAAATGCATTGCACTTGATATGGACAGAACTACTTTAAATGCCAGAGGAAAGCTGTCCGATACTAATAAAAAGGCGTTGCAGTATGCTATCGATCAGGGCGTTCACGTTGTAATTGCAAGTGGACGTTCTTTTTCTGCACTTCCTGAAGATGTGATGGCGATTAAGGGGATCGAGTATGCGATTACCTGTAATGGGGCTGAGGTATATTATATTCCTGAAAAAAAGAGAATGAAGAGCTATTGCTTGTCAAAGCAGGCAGTTACTGCTATTATGGAAATTACGAAAAGTATGCCTGTAACTTATGAAGCATTTATCAATGGGCAGGCCTTTGCAGGTGTGGAATATATTAATGATCCGGTTCGTTTTGGAGCCACACCTCAGGCAGTTGAATATGTAAGACGCACCAGAACAATGATTCAGGATATTAGATTATTCATTGGGGAGCACAGCAAAGAATTAAACAGCATGGATATTATTGTCAGAAGCCCGGAGATGAAGGATTTGGTGTGGAAGCGCTTAGAGGAACAGGTAGGAGACATTTATATTACTTCTTCTATTGCGCAATTAATTGAAATTTCAGATAAAAATGCAGGAAAGCACAGCGGTCTTAAATTTGTGGCACAGCATCTTAATATCTCTCACGAAGAAATAGCAGCTTTTGGAGATGCGGACAATGATGTGGATATGCTGAAAGCAGCTGGAATGGGTATCTGCGTTGCAAATGGCTCTGAAAAATGTTTAAAGGCAGCAGATATGGTGGTGGGCCATCATGATACGGATGGCGTTGCGGAGGGCATTTACAGGATATTAAAGGAATAAATTGGCAGTATATATGAGAGGGGAAAAAATGGAAAACGAAAATCAAAATTATGACCAGAACACCGGATATACAGGGAATCCTTTTGCAGATATGGATTTTGGCCTTTGCCAGAGGTGTAAACGCAGAAGCATAGACCGCAGCGAAAATCCGGATTCCGTTTTGTGCAGAGAGTGCCGTGAAGAATTGATTAAACTGAAAATTCCGCCGGTATTTTACATTGCTTTGGTGTTGGTGCTGATACTTGTGGCTGTTACTCTGATACCGTCCTTTGGAGGGCTGAAAAATTATAATACCTATAATACCGCGGAGGAGACATCCCAGGAGGGATATATCATTACCACCATGGATGAGCTCCTTGATGTGCTGGAGGATAATCCTGACAATGTAGAGGTGGCAATAGAGCTTACAGATATAGCCATGAAATATTCCTATTATGATTATGCGTCTTATGCCATAGATCAGTATCTTGGGGATAAGGAATTTAACGACAAGCAGTACAGAAAACTTACCGGATATGTGGATAAGCTCAATACTTATTATGATACCTGTGACTTAAGTGATGAAATCTGGGAGCAGGTATATGAGGATCTTGGAGAAGAAGAAGAGGATGTATACGCAATACTGGAGGAATACTGCCAGAGATTATCAGGATATATTGGGGACGAAGATTACGACCAGGCGCTGATTTATTATTATCTGGGATATATGTCAGTGGATGATGAAACAAGGATTGCGTATCTGAAAGAATGCGTAGCCATCGATCCCTGCTATTTTGAAGCCCAGGCGCAGATTGCAACCTATTACCGCAGACAGGGAGATTTAGACAGTGCAAGACAGCTATTGGAAGAAACTTACGCGGTCAATAAGGAAGATTATGCGGTGTTGAGATCCTTTGCTACACTGGAGTTAGTAGAGGGAAATTTAGAGAGCGGCCTTGATTTCGCATATCGTTCCTATCAGGCATATGAAGATGGAGATTATGTAATAGATACTTATGTTGTTGCGCTGGCGGCAAACGGCCGGGTAGATGAAGCTAAGGAGCTTGTCAGCGAATATGAGGATAAGGCTTACATATTTGATGATGACCTTTATGAATTTTTAGATGGCAATATGACACTGGAAGATTATTATATCGGCCAGTAGAGGGGGAGGGTAAATATGATCATACCAGGAATATTAATATCAGCGGCGACATTTCCGGGAGTTGCAGTACATGAGCTGGCACATCAGATTTGCTGCAGAATATGCAGGATACCGGTTTACGAGGTAAAATATTTTCAGTTTAAAAATCCCTGTGGCTATGTGCTCCATGAATCCACTTCAAATCCCTGGAAAAACCTGATAACCGGCCTTGGCCCCTTTTTCTTCAATACGATTTTGGGAATGCTGATCACACTGCCTGCTTACACCAATGTTTTTGGATATGGATATACAGGCGGCAGCATGGGGATGCTGGTGCTGCTGTGCAGTTATGTGCTTTACTGGCTGGGGGTATCGATTTTGATGCATGCGTTTCCAAGCACAGGTGATGCCAGATCCATGGTAGCAAGTATACTTAAGAATAAAGAGGTAGGCATATTTGCTAAAGTTGTAACAGCCCCCTTTATTGGATTGATTTATCTGGGAGCCTTTGGTTCCATGTTCTGGCTGGATCTGATCTATGGCGTGGGAATGTCCATGGTACTGCCTAAATTATTAGGAAGTCTGTTATTTTAGTAAAATCCTTGAAAAACCCATGCTCATTTGTTACACTAAAACTTGATTGATGTAGCAGACAGGCAACCGTTCAGTTGCTAAATTAATAATTATGATTGCAAAAAGGAGTGTACGTTATGAACAAAGTAACATTTGATTACTCCAAAGCAGCTTCTTTCGTTCAGGAACAGGAAGTAGAATCCATGAAGAAGCTGGCTCTGGATGCAAAGGAATTATTAGTTTCCAGAAAAGGTGCAGGCAATGACTTCCTTGGTTGGATCGATCTGCCTGTAGATTATGACAAGGAAGAGTTTGACAGAATCAAAAAGGCAGCAGCTAAGATACAGAGCGATTCAGAAGTTCTTCTGGTAATCGGTATTGGCGGCTCCTACCTTGGAGCGAGAGCTGCTATCGAATTTTTAAGACACAGCTTTTACAACACGGTAAGCAAAGAAATCAGAAAGACGCCTGAAATTTACTTCGTCGGCAATTCTATCAGTTCCACTTACATTAAGCACTTAATGGATGTAATCGGCGACAGAGATTTCTCCATCAATATGATCAGCAAGTCCGGTACTACCACAGAGCCTGCCATTGCGTTCCGTGTATTTAAGGAAAAGATGGAAAAGAAATACGGTAAGGAAGAGGCAGCAAAGAGAATCTATGCCACCACAGATAAGGCAAGAGGCTCCTTAAAGAACCTGGCTACCGAGGAAGGCTATGAAAGCTTTGTTGTTCCCGATGATGTAGGAGGACGTTTCTCTGTTCTTACCGCTGTTGGTTTACTTCCGATTGCTGTAAGCGGTGCTGACATTGACAAGTTAATGGAAGGCGCACAGGCAGGACGGAAGGCTGCCATTGAAAATCCCTTTGAAGAAAATGATGCTCTGAAATATGCTGCGCTTCGCAACATTCTGCTTAGAAAGGGTAAATGCATTGAAATTCTTGCAAACTATGAGCCCAGCGTTCATTTTGTTTCCGAGTGGTGGAAGCAGCTTTACGGAGAGAGTGAAGGCAAGGATCAGAAGGGTATCTTCCCTGCAAGCGTAGATTTAACCACTGATTTACATTCCATGGGTCAGTTTATTCAGGATGGCTCCAGAAACCTGTTTGAAACAGTGATCAATATTGAAACAAGCAGAGAGGAAATCATTCTTCAGGAAGAGCCTGTTGACCTGGACGGACTTAACTATCTGGCAGGCAAGAGCGTTGATTTCGTTAACAAGAGCGCTATGAACGGAACAATTTTAGCTCATACGGACGGACAGGTTCCCAACCTTATGGTTACCGTTCCCGAAGTAAACGAGTATTATTTAGGACAGTTGTTCTACTTCTTTGAGTTTGCCTGCGGTGTCAGCGGATACCTGCTTGGTGTAAATCCTTTCAACCAGCCCGGCGTTGAAAGCTACAAGAAGAATATGTTTGCACTTCTTGGAAAGCCCGGCTATGAAGCACAGAGAGAAGAACTGCTTAAGAGATTATAAAGCAAATATAAGCCATTCACATAAAAATATCCGGTGGATTTCCCTGCCGGATATTTTTACGTGGGATTTTAAGGAGACAGTATGAAAAAATATGATGTGGTAGCGTTAGGAGAATTATTGATTGATTTTACGGAAAACGGAGAAAGCGCGCAGGGCAATCTCCTGCTGGAGGCAAATCCGGGAGGAGCTCCCTGTAATGTGCTTGCAATGCTGAATAAGCTGGGTAAGAAAACCGCTTTTATAGGAAAAGTCGGGCAGGATTCCTTTGGAAGAATGCTTGCTAAAGCGGTAAAGGACAGTGGCACAGATATAAAAAATCTTGTAATAGATGAGAAGGTGCCTACAACCCTTGCCTTTGTGCATACCAGGCCGGACGGAGACCGGGATTTTAGCTTTTATAGAAATCCGGGCGCGGATATGATGTTAAAAAAAGAAGAAGTCATGGAGGAAGTTATCAGGGATGGGAAGATTTTTCATTTTGGCACGCTGTCCTCTACTCATGCAGGCGTCCGGGAGGCAACCAGATACGCCATTCAGGTGGCGAAAGACAATGGACTTTTGATTTCCTTTGACCCTAACCTCAGAGAACCATTGTGGCCCTCCCTTGAGGAGGCAAGAAGGGAAATTGAGTATGGTCTTTCTAAGTGTGATATCTTAAAAATATCTGACAATGAGCTGGAATTTATGACAGGAACTACAGATTACACAAAAGGAGTGGAAATTCTACGGAAAAGCTATGAGATTCCCATAATTTTTGTGACGCTGGGAAAAGAAGGGAGCAGAGCCTATTATCAGGATATGATAGTGGAAGCAAAACCTTTTATACAGGAAAACACTATTGAAACCACAGGGGCAGGAGACACCTTTGAGGGATGTGCCCTTAATTATATTCTGGATCACGGACTTGAAAAATTATCCGAGGTTAATCTAAAGGAACTACTTGTATTTGCCAATGCAGGAGCATCCATTATCACTACCAGAAAAGGGGCTTTAAAGGTAATGCCTGAAGCAGAGGAAATCAGAAAGCTGATAAAAAGCTTTACTAAAAATGGAGCTTAACTTATGAATAAGTTCTTCTCCGGTTGTGTTTCTCGTAATATTTCTTCTTTTGGGCGTACATCTTCTTCTCCGCTGCTTTTATCAGCAGGGAGAGGGAGGAGATATTCTTACCACACTGGATTCCCACAGAAATAGAAGAATTTACTTTTGACAGGGCAGATGACAACTGTTCACTTTGCAGTTTCAGTTTTGACTCGTCAGGCTCCGGAACGAACAGAACGAACTCGTCTCCACCGATGCGGTAGATGTATTCTGTAGCAAAGTGTTTTCCGATTTCTGCTGCCACTGTCTGTAGCATTTCGTCTCCTTTGTCGTGTCCTTTTGTATTGTTTGTCTCACGCAGACCATTTGCATCAATGTACACACAGGCCAGAGAGTTCTGGTATTGTGCAAAGATTTCGGGGAGATCCCTTTCGTAGCGATTCCGATTATACAACCCGGTAAGTGTGTCATGGTCTCTCTGTTCCTGAATCTCGGTATAACTCCTCAGATTATTGCAGAACATACCAAAACTAAACTGCATATTCTTAAGCAGCGCTGTGGCTTCATGCCCCTTTTCTACATTGCAGGCAGCAAGGATTCCGGAAATAAGTCCACCAACGCCTTCTATGGGCACAGCTACGATATTATATATGCCAGATAATTCTTCTTCTGGAAATATAGCTCGAAATTCATTTTCATCGTGGGATTCATAGGTTCCGTTACCGGAAGCAAAAAGTTCCAGCAGTTTTTCGATATATTCCGGTCTGTTGCGTTCCCTGCGTTCTTGTGTCACTTTTCCTTCTTCCCAGAAGTACCAGGTAATTTCTCCGTCTTCTCCTAAAATCCAGAAGCTGACTTTTCCGGCGGAAACAATGTCTCCTAATTTTTCCAGCGCTGTACACACATTTTCTTTCTTTTCGTGTGCATTAAACAGCAGTTGTTCAAAATCATACAGGTGGTTGATCATATCCAGGCGTTTTTGCTTTTCACCTGTTACATTACGGACATAGCGCATCATCCACAGAAAGTATATAACAAAGCATACCAATTCAAAGGATAAAAAGATGTTCAGTATCTTTTTAATGTCATTGGCATTTTCAAATACAACGCTCTCCGGCACGGACACGGCGATACGCCAGTCATTGATTGCCATAGGTTCGTAATAGAAATAGAGATATTCGCCGATGGTTTTTGACACAAACACAACATACTGGCTCTCCCCATTGGTCACGCCCTCTTTAAGCTGTGCAGAGTTGTAGCCAGGAGCCATTTCACGTTCTCCTAAGGCCCAGATATTCCCGGCAGCCCCGGGGTGCCATGTGTCGAGCAGAAAATCCCCGCTGTTTCCATCTATTATGTACAGGGAGCCTCTCCCGCCATATGGATTCAGATTGATATCGTCAGGAAGCTCAGATGGAATGATGACTCCGGACAGCATGGCAACAATTTTTCCATCCTGCTTTACAGGCACATAATGCCTTACAACATAGGTATCTTTATTGGTCAAATCAGTCTCGCGGTCCGTGATATGAGAGCCTTTTTTGGCCTCTGCTTCAAAGGAGAGCAGACCGCTGGCATCTACTCGTTTCCCATTTTGCGTGAGCACGATGTCTCCAGGCAGCAGCAGCTCAATATGAGACATCATCCCAATATGGCTGTAGGAGCTTAAAAGGTTCCACAACTCCGGTGAGGACAAATCCTGATACTGTGAGATTACGGCAGCGATCATTTCCAGTTCTTCCCGGTCGTTTGCCGCATACAATTCAATGTTGTCCGCAATATCGCCTGCCTCCTGATAGAGACGTTGAAAACACTTTTCTTCCTCCATGTGGCTGATATAATTCGTCACGCCAAAGGAAGCCGCCACGACCAGAGTGATTATGATACGTGTTATAAGCAAAGAATGTCCCCATTGTATATCCGTCTGTGTTTTACGACGTTTTCGATTTCCAATATCAATCGACATAATCTTTCGCCTTCTTTTCTGCTTTTTCATATCCCCATCGTTATTCGGCGAGGATAAATATATGATAAAAATTCAATATATTATTCATATTATACAATGGGAGCTTTTCCTGTGCAAGTTAACGGAGGGGGAAGAGATCTGCCCCTAATTACATTCTATTTTAAAGCCTCTTTCATGGTTTTTACATATTCCCCAACCGGACCGGCAGACTCCCTGCCATACTGGGCAACCAGCCGGATGATAGCAGAGCCGACAATGGCGCCGTCAGAAATGGCGGCCATTTTAGCTGCCTGTTCAGGGGTGGAGATACCGAATCCTACAGCACAGGGAACAGAAGTGTTTTCCCGTACCAGCTTTACGATGGAGGCAATGTCAGTGCTGATCTCACTTCTAACGCCGGTAACGCCCAGGCTTGACACAATATAGATAAAGCCCTGTGCTTCTTTCGCTATC
>USJG01000058.1 GCA_900554925.1 uncultured Lachnospiraceae bacterium | reverse complement strand
AGGTATTTCCGTCTTTTTAATTATTCAGTTGTAACACATGTATTGTAATCCTACACTGATCCCATTCTTTTTTTGAAGGCTTTGTTGCGGAATGGGGAGAAATAATGGTATACTAATGATGGGTTTTACCTTAGAAAAAACAGGCAACTGGAGGCGGCAAAAGAGTGCAGGATGCAGTAAAAAGAATCTTGGAAGGAAATTTTAATAATGATGTTCACACTCTGGATTTTTCCAATCCTGTCATAGAGCTTAGTCTGCGTGAGGGAGAAAACTACGAGGGCAGTTTTACCATATTTGGCCATGAAAATGAAGTGACGGAAGGAACCGTATCCTCCTCCAGATTAAGGATGAAATGCCTGGTAAGCGAGTTCTGCGGCCCCAGAGAAGAGATTTCATATTATTTTGATGCTTCCGGCATGTCGGAGGGTGAAACCTTAAAAGGCGAGTTCAGAATTATTTCCAACCAGGGGGAATACTATGTTCCTTATAGCGTGAGCATTGTTTCAGGGACACTGGAATCAGGCATTGGCAGTATTAAAAATCTGTTTCATTTTGCAAATCTTGCCAGAACCAACTGGGAGGAAGCGGTCAGCCTGTTTTACTCCAAAGAATTTGAACGGGTTTTAGGCGGGGTGGACCGGAAGTATTATGGTATTTACAGAGGTCTGGCAGGAGGAGATAAAAGAGAACAGAATGTGGAAGAATTTCTTCTGGAGATCAAAAAGAAACAAAAAGTAGAATTTCTGCTGGAAGAATCTGAGATACGAATGGATAACCCTGATGATATGACGGAAAGCAGGCTGGTGATCAACAGGAATGGATGGGGATATTCAGAACTGTTTATAGAAGCGGAAGGAGATTTCCTTGTTCTTGAAAAGGAAATTATCAGGGACGAGGATTTCCTGGGCAACTGCTACCGGCTTCCTTTTTATATATCGGCAAAGGGACTTCATGCAGGCAAAAATTACGGCACCATCCGCCTGTACAATCCTTATGTTTCACTTACAGCCCGCATCGTGGTAATTAACAAGCCTGTTACTACCAAAATACCGGGCATTCGCAGGCAAAAGAAGCATATGATCCTGGAGCTGATGCAGTATTATGAAGCTTTTCGTACCAAAAAGATCAGTGCGGCTTCCTGGATGAAGGAGACAGGCCAATTGATTGAAGCCCTGATTCAGATAGATGACAGGGATCCGGCATTAAAACTGTTTCAGGTGCAGCTCCTTATCACAAAGGAGCGCTACAATGAGGCTGAATGGCTTTTAAAGCAGGCAGATGCCATGCTGGAAGGGAACTTTGACCCAACCTTGTACTGCTATTATCTCTATCTGACCACCTTGCTCAACAGACAGGAGAACTACATAGACGAAGTGGCAAACCAGGTGGAGCGGATTTTTACGCAAAATTCCCACAACTGGAGAATTGCCTGGCTGCTTTTATATCTGGCGGAAGACTATACCAGGAGTCCCTCCAGAAAATGGCTTATTTTGGAGGAGCAGTTCAAACAGGGCTGCAAAAGCCCGGTGCTTTACATTGAGGCGTGGAATCTGATCGTGGCCAATCCCACCCTTCTTATGAGGCTGGACGCTTTTGAAATACAGGTGCTCTCCTATGCGGCCAGAAAGGAACTGCTCACAGCAGATGTAATTGAACAGGTGGTTTATCTGGCAGGGAAACAGAAAAATTACACAGAGAGATTGTTTGTTATCTTAAAGGCATGTTATAAAGTAGTACCTGCCGATGAAGTATTACAGACCATCTGCACACTGCTGATCAAGGGAAATATAACAGAAGAATTTGCTTTTCCCTGGTATGAAAAGGGGATTCAAAAAGAACTGAGGATAACAAGGCTTTATGAGTATTATATGATGTCCTTAAGGCTTAGTGATGACTGTGTAATACCCAAAATCGTGCTGATGTATTTTGCTTTTGACAGCAATCTTGATAGTTTACATAACTCGTTTCTTTATGCCTATGTGTATCGAAACAGAGGACAATATCCGGAGCTATATCAGAGTTATAAGGAGCAGATAGAGCGTTTTGTGGTATTCCAGATTTTAAAAGGGAAAAACAACCGCTATCTGGCATATCTGTATAAGAATCTGGTCACGCCGGTAATGATTACGGAGGAAACTGCTAAAGGGCTTGCAACTGCATTATTTATGCAGCGGCTTACGGTTGTGCGCGGAGATATACGCAGGGCAATATTGATCTACGAAAAGGAGCGCAGCGAGGTTATATATCCCGTAACAGGAAAAGAATCCTATATCCCGGTCTACGGAAATGACTGCTGTCTTATTTTGGAGGATATAAAAGGAAACCGCTATTGCAGGCAGGAGGAATATGTTCTTGAAAGGCTCCTTGTGCCGGACAAGCTTGCCTCCATGATCGCGCCTTATGTAGCAGACTGTGTTCACTTCGATCTCTGGCTTTGTGAAAAGGGCAGGGAGATCGGCGTGGTCAGCGGTGAAAATGTAGAATATATGAAACGGGTCAGCGGCTCAGAACTGATCATGGACAGCGTCCAGCAGGAAATCAGGATGAAGCTGATTCACTTCTTCTATGATAACGACAGAATGAAAGAGCTGGATGATTACTTAAAGGAGCTGTCGCCTGATCAGATAGAAAAAGGGAGTTTTGCTGAACTCATACGGTTTATGGTGATCAGGGGGATGTATGAAAAGGCCTATGAATGGATGAAGCGCTGCGGCGGTGAGGGGATCGAGGCCAAGCTGATCGTGCGGCTGTGCAGCAGACTGCTTTCCATGGAGGATTTTGCAGAAGACGATACCATGACCCAGATGGCTTTCATGGCCTTCAGAGCCGGAAAATACGACGAAAAAGTACTGGACTATCTGTGCAGGTACTTTCAGGGAACCAGCAAGGAAATGTGGGATATCTGGAAAGCGGCGGAGGCCTTTGGCATGGAAACCTATGGGCTTAGCGAGCGGGTCCTGGTGCAGATGCTTTATACAGGTGCCTATGTAGGGGGAAGAGATCAGATCTTCAGGAAATATATCCAGGGAGGCGCCAAAACAGAGGTTGAGCTTGCAATTCTTGCGCAGTATTCTTATGATTATTTTGTAAGGCAGAAGCTGACGGAGCTGTTTGTATTTCAGGAGATACAGAGAGTGGATGAGCGAAAGGAAGAGCTTCCCTTTGTATGCAAGCTTGCCTACACAAAGTATTATGCAGAAAATAAAAAACAGGTGGACGAGGTGGTCTCCTGCTATCTGATCGTCTTTCTGCGGGAAATTCTCGCCCAGAATAAGTATTTCCCTTATTTTATGGAATATGCCGACAATATTGCCTTTATGCGGCAGTTTATGGATAAAACGATGGTGGAATACCACGTCAGGGACGGAAACAAAGCGGTGATCCATTATCTGATCGAAAAGGATGGCGGTACCGAGGGGGAATACATAAAAGAAGAAATGCAGAATATGTTCGGCGGTGTCTGTGTGAAGCAGTTTATCCTTTTCTTTGGAGAACGTCTGCAATATTACATTACTGAGACGGAGGACGGAAAAGAAAATCTGACAGAAAGCGGAACCGTAAGCCGCAACGATACCGGAGGAGAACAGAAGGAAAGCAGGTACAGTATGCTTAACGACATTTCCATCGGCAGAAATCTGCATGATTATGATACCATGGAAAATCTCCTGTATGAATATTTTGAAAAGGATTATCTGGTCAGGGAATTGTTCCATATGCGTTAGTAATATCAGGGAGTAACATAATAAATGTTTCAGGGGCAGAAAGAATTAACAGGAAAAAAGAATAGTAAAAAAGTGGTTGTGGGATATGATCTTTGGGAGAATTTTGCGCAGATCAGCTACTGCGGACTTGAAGAGACAGAGCCTTTGACTGTTTCGGCGGTGGCCGGAACGGAGCAATATAATATACCTGCCGTGCTGTGTAAGAGAAGGGGTGTGGGACAGTGGTATTATGGAAAGGAAGCTGTGAAATTTGCCAGGGAAGAAGACGGGATCCTGGTGGAAGACCTCCTTGCCCTGGCACAGAGAGGGGAAGACGTTATGGTAGAGGGGGAGGCCTTTGACCCGGTAGCTCTGCTTACTTTGTTTGTGAAAAGAAGTCTGTCGCTTTTGAATATCCGTATTTCCTTAAACCAGATAGAAGCCTTTATGTTTACCGCACAGGAGCTTACCCCTCGCGTGGTGGACGTGCTTGGAAAGGTTGCCGCAGGATTACAGCTGCAGGCCAGGCACATCTGCTTCCAGAGCCACAGGGAAAGCTTTTATGCCTATATGCTCCATCAGAGTAAGGAACTGTGGAAAAATGATGTAATGATATTTGAATACAATAAAAATCTTAAGAGCTTATGCATGGAATGTAATAACAGAACCACGCCTAAGGTTGTGTTTATTGAACAGCTAAACTACCATGAAGTGGAACGCAGGATATGGAAAGAGGAGGAAGCTGAAAGGCAGCGGCAGATGGAGGAGTTAGACAGCCTGTTTTTGGATATTGTAAGGGAAGCTCTTGAGGGAAGAAATATTTCTACGATTTTCCTTTTGGGGGACGGATTTAAAGAAGGATGGGCAAAAGAATCCTTAAAGCTTCTGTGCAGGAACCGCAGAGTTTTTCAGGGGAACAATCTTTACAGCAAAGGGGCCTGCTATGGAATGCTGGAACGTTTAAATCCCAGCACCCAGTGGAAGGAACATGTTTATTTAGGCGTGGATAAACTGAAATCCAATATTGGAATCAGGGCGCTGCGCCGGGGAGAAGATTCTTATTACGCCATTTTGGATGCAGGTACCAACTGGTATGAAGCCTCATCAGAATTTGATATGATTCTGGAAAGCGGAAATGAATTTGACCTGGTGATCACTCCCCTGACAGGGGGGAATGTCATAAGCAGGACAATTACCTTAGAGGGCCTGCCCCAGAGGCCCAGGCGGACTACCAGGCTGAATGTGCGTATTGAGATGACGACTGTGGATCAGGCTGCCATAACCATAGAGGATATGGGATTCGGAGAATTGATACCCTCCAGCGGGAAAGCCTGGACCTGGACAATTCCGGTATAATATAAGAAGGAGCGGCGTTTTATGGGCAGGATTTTACTATGTACAGGAAAATATGCCAAAAATCCATATCGTTTTGAAAATGTCTGTGTAAACATTTACTGTGTGGAGGAGCTTTGCTATCTGTTTGCAAGCAATCCTTTTATGATCGATCAGAATGTGATGAACAGGGAATTAGTTCAGTGGATCGATCAGGAATGCGGCCTTTTCGAGCTTAGTCATCAATTGTTAAATCTCCTGGGGAAGGGAAGTCAGATAAGCGTATTTGTCAATACAATTATGACTTATGTAAACTACTGCACTCCTGAAGAAATGAAAAAAATTGACGAAGTACTGCAAAGCAGCGTGGGATTAAATGATTACGAAAGACAGAAAAAGCAGGCTGATTTTCTTTTGAAAAACCATCGCTATCAGTTAGCCATAGAAGAATATGACAGCCTGTGCCGGCAGCTGCCGGATACAGAAAGTGCATTAAAGCCTTCTATTTATCACAATATGGGCGTGGCATATACAGGAACCTTCCTGTTTGAAATGGCGGCCAGGTATTTTAAGAGGGCCTATGATATGATCGGTGATGAACAGTCAGGGATAGAGTTTCTCACAGCCAAGCGGTTATGTCTTCAGGAGGAGGCCTACATTGCTTTTATTGCAGAGCATGGAGAGTATTATAACTTATCTCTTCAGGTGGAAAAGCGGCTTAAGTCAGCCAGGGAAGAGTTTGAAGCCTCCCAGGAGAGCAGAAGGCTGACAGCTCTTAAAATTTATAAGGAGGAGGGAAATGTTGCCTCCTATTATGAAGAGATTGACAAAATTATTTCCAGGCAGAAGGATGAGTACCGGGAACTTGTTTCCAGATAAAAAGGAGTAGTATGGGACTGTTAAAGAAGCTTTTTCAGCTAAAAAGGAAAACAAATGAGCCTGAATTTGAGATTGAAGACTGGAATGAAGTAGTTTATGACAGAGATGATCTTAAGATCGACGACAGGCAGCAGCGTCAGGAATATGTAAAGGGCTGCCTTGAGCAGATCGCCGAGGCTTCTAAGGAACTGGAAACCCTTCAATTTGAATACAACATGGTAACTGGTTATTTAAAGGATATGGAAGAAATCGAAGCGCTGCCTGAGGAAGAAAAGGCAGAGCTTATCACATGCGCCAGGAAGATTGAAGAGTTAGAGCAGCAGCAGTCAGGATATAGGAGCAGGGCAAACCGGATGAGCGATGTAAAATATCATCAGATGGAGCGCCTTGAAGAAGAAGTCCAGGAAGGCTATGAAAAACTGTCCAAAGCAGAAGAGTATCAGGAACTGATCAAAAGGGACCTGCGGAAACTGGACGGAGAAAAGCATGCGTATCTGTTCCGAAAAAATGAACTGCGCCGGATAATCGAAGATACCAGATCAATGACCATTGTCTGTACAGTGGCAGTGATTATATGTATTTTACTTCTGATGGCATTGCAGTTTGGTTTCAAAATGAATACCAGGCTGGGATATTTGGCGGCAGCGGCAGTGGGAGCCATTGCCATTACGGCTATTTTTGTAAAATATAATAATTCGGTCAGAGAACTGGCACGAGTGGAAAACGGGATCGGGCGCATTATCCGCCTTCAGAATACCGTAAAAATACGGTATGTAAACAATACCCATCTGCTGGATTACCTCTATATGAAGTATAACGTGTCCAGTGCCGGCGAGCTTGAAAAGGGCTGGCAGCAATATCAGAAGGAAAAGGAAGAGCGCCGCAGCTACCAGCAGGCAGAAAAGGAGCTTGACCAGTGCCAGAAGGACCTTTTGCATGTGTTAAGGCGCTATCAGGTACAGGATCCTATGATCTGGCTTCATCAGACAGCGGCCCTTCTTGATAAAAAGGAGATGGTGGAAATCCGTCATAATCTGATCATCAGAAGGCAGTCCCTTAGAAAACGCATGGACTATAATAAGGAAGTCATAGCGGCCAAGGCACAGGCCGAGATCAAGGATCTGGTGGAAAATTATCCCAGGTACGCAAAAGAAATATTGGGTATTGTAGGACAATATGAAAAGGATTTTTCTTGACTTCTATTTAGGAGCATGATAGCATGATAGTCGGACATAACAGCACTTTACCATGATAATATGGTGCAGTGTTGGCAAAGTATTTATGCTGCATTTATGCGGCAGAACGGAGGAGAGATTATGAAAAGATTTATCGCATTACTGGCAGTAACAGCAATGACTTTAGGCGTGCTTTCAGGCTGCGGTTCACAGACACAGGAAACTGCGGCGGCAGATGAGGGCACAGCAGCACAGGAAAGTGCGGCAGAAGAAAGCACTGACACACAGGAGACAGCAGAAGATGGCAGAACTACTTTTACGGTAGGCTTTGACGCAGAGTTTCCCCCTTATGGCTACATGGATGAAAACGGTGACTACACAGGCTTTGACCTTGAGCTTGCACAGGAAGTCTGCGACCGCAGAGGATGGGAACTGGTAAAGCAGCCCGTGGACTGGGATTCCAAGGATATGGAGCTTTCTTCCGGGTCTATTGACTGCATCTGGAATGGATTTACTATGAACGGACGTGAAGACGCTTACACATTTTCAGTACCTTATGTAGACAACAGCCAGGTGTTTGTTGTTAAGTCTGATGCCGGAATTACAACCTTTGATGACCTTGCAGGAAAGATCGTAGGCGTTCAGAAGGACTCTTCCGCACTGGCAGCTTTGGAAAGCGATGCGGCAGATCTTGCGGCAACCTTTGCTGAATTAAATCAGTATGCTGATTACAATACAGGCTTTATGGATCTGGAAGCAGGCGCCATTGATGCGCTGGCTATTGATGTAGGTGTTGCAAATTACCAGATCGAATCCAGAGGCGATGGATATGTGATCATGGAGGAGAAGCTTGCAACAGAGCAGTATGGTATCGGATTCCTTCTGGGAAATGAGGAATTAAAGGACCAGGTTGAGACAACGCTTCTGGAAATGGTAGACGATGGCAAATTCATGGAAATTGCCGAAAAGTATGGTCTGGAAGACAGTGTATGTCTTGGCAGATAAAGCAGTAGATTTTTAAATGTGACTGTAGAGCAGATAAGGGGCAGAATTTATGAGGATGATCTGGCATGCGAAGACGCAAGGCGGCATTTGATATTCTGCCCTGTTTGTTCTTAATACATGGATAGGAGAGCAGATGAGTTTAGCGACTATGTTAATACAACTGGGAAAAGGGATGGTATCAACGACAGAGATTTTCTTTCTGACGTTGCTTTTTTCTCTGCCTTTAGGACTTTTAATTTCCTTTGGAAGAATGTCAAAGAATGGTGCAATAAGGGGAATCAGCAAATTTTATATTTCTGTTATGAGAGGCACTCCTCTGATGCTTCAGCTTCTGGTAGTTTACTTTGCTCCCTATTATATTTTTGGGTTAAATTTAAGGGGTTATCGGTTTCCGGCCATAATTCTTGCGTTTTCCATCAACTATGCAGCTTACTTTGCGGAAATCTACAGAGGCGGAATAGAATCCATGGCTGTAGGACAGTATGAAGCAGCCAGGGTGCTTGGATATAATAAGGCCCAGACTTTTATTAAAATTATTCTTCCGCAGGTAGTGAAAAGAATATTACCTTCCATTACCAATGAAACGATCACCCTTGTAAAGGACACCTCACTGGCCTTTGTACTGGCCCAGGCAGAGATGTTTACCATGGCCAAGCAGATTGCCGCCAAGGAGACCAGTATGATGCCCCTTATGGCTGCGGGTCTGTTCTATTACATATTTAACTTAGTGGTAGCATTTGTGATGGAGCGGATTGAGAAGGCTATGAATTATTACAGGTAGTGTCATGCACAGAAAGGAAGCCAATGGAAAATAAGAAAAAAGTTTTACTAAAGATCAATCATATGCGCAAAGGGTTTGACAGCCTTGACGTACTTAAGGACATTTCTCTTTCTGTACAGGAAGGAGAAGTGGTATCTATCATAGGCCCCTCCGGGTCGGGAAAATCCACCTTGCTTCGCTGCGCTACCATGCTTGAAAAAATGGAAGGCGGAGAGCTTATCTATCTGGGAGAAAAAGCGGCATGGGAAGAAAATGGCAGATGCGTATATGCAGGAAAAGCGAAGCTTAAGGAAATCCGTAAGAATTTTGGTCTTGTATTTCAGAATTTTAATTTGTTTCCCCATTACAGTGTTTTGAAAAATATCATAGATGCCCCTGTCAGTGTGGACGGCGTACCCAGACAGGAAGCAAAGCAGCGGGCTGAAAAGCTGCTAAAGCAGCTTGGGCTTTCTGATAAGGCCGAGGCATACCCCTATCAGCTTTCAGGAGGCCAGCAGCAGAGAGTATCCATTGCAAGAGCACTGGCATTGCAGCCCAAGATCCTTTTCTTTGATGAGCCTACTTCCGCATTGGATCCGGAGCTTACCGGGGAAGTGCTTAAGGTGATCAGAGAGCTGGCAAAGGAACATATGACCATGATCATCGTCACCCATGAGATGCAGTTTGCCAGGGAATTATCCGATCGTATTATTTTTATGGATCAGGGAGTCATCAAGGTACAGGGAACGCCGGAAGAAGTATTTGCTTCAGAGAATGAACGTATCAGGGATTTTATTGGTAAATTTCAGGCATAACCTCAGGCAGGAAAGGCATAGGTAGATAAATAATATGAAAGAACAGGTAAGCGTCATGCAAAAGGCAGAAAAACCCGGCATGACAGAAGGTCAGTACATTTCGGACAAAATTGGTGAGGAATGCGGCGTATTCGGAATCTATGATTTTGACGGCGCAGATGTAGCCTCAACGATTTATTATGGCTTATATGCATTGCAGCACAGGGGCCAGGAAAGCTGTGGTATTGCGGTAAGCGATACGAGGGGTCCTAAAGGAAAGGTATTAAGCTCAAAGGATATGGGGCTTTTAAATGAAGCCTTTACTCCGGAAATCCTGGAGAAATTAAAGGGCGATATTGGCGTAGGACATGTAAGATATTCTACAGCAGGAAGCTCCACCAGAGAAAACGCCCAACCCCTTGTTTTAAACTATGTGAAGGGTACACTGGGGCTGGCCCACAACGGAAATCTCATCAACGCACCGGAGCTTCGAAGAGAGCTTGAATATACCGGAGCGATCTTTCAGACAACCATCGACTCAGAGGTGATCGCTTATCACATTGCCAGGGAGCGTTTAAATTCCAGGACAGTTGAGGAAGCGGTGGGAAGAGCCATGAAAAAAATTAAAGGGGCTTACTCGCTGATCGTTATGTCTCCCCGCAAGCTGATCGGAGCAAGAGATCCTTTTGGCTTCAGGCCTCTTTGTATCGGAAAGAGAGATAACGCCTATATTTTGGCCTCGGAAACCTGCGCCCTTGATACGGTGGGAGCTACCTTCATAAGAGATGTGGAGCCGGGGGAAATCGTAACCATTTCTCCTGAAAAGGGCATTGAATCAGATAAGAGCATGTGTCTTCCTAAAGAGCAGCATGCCAGATGTGTGTTTGAATATATCTACTTTGCAAGGCCGGACAGTTATATTGACGGTATGAGCGTCTATAATTCCCGTATTTTGGCAGGAAAATACCTTGCAATTGATTCTCCGGTGGAAGCAGATTTAGTAGTCGGTGTGCCGGAGTCAGGCAACTGTGCCGCACTGGGCTATTCCCTTCAGTCAGGGATTCCCTATGGACAGGCCTTTGTGAAAAATGGTTATGTGGGAAGAACCTTCATTAAGCCAAAGCAAAAGAGCAGGGAAAGCAGTGTGCAGGTAAAGCTCAATGCATTAAGGGAAGCAGTGGAGGGCAAGAGGATCATTATGATCGACGATTCCATTGTGCGTGGCACCACTTCAGACCGGATCGTGCATATGCTGCGGGAGGCTGGCGCTAAGGAAGTGCATATGAGAGTCAGCTCGCCGCCATTTTTATGGCCCTGCTACTTTGGAACGGACGTGCCGGCAAGAGAACAGCTGATTGCCTATAATCGTTCCATAGAAGAAATCTGTAAGATCATCGGAGCAGATTCTCTTGGGTACCTGCGAAAGGAAAGGCTTTCAGAAATTGTGGAAAACCGTGGGATATGTAAGGGATGCTTTACCGGAAAATATCCCCTGAATCCGCCTTCGGAGGATATCAGAGGAGAATTTGATCAATAAACCCAGGTTATAATAAATCAGAATGGAGGATCAGATATGAGTACAGACAGATATGTAAGCCCTTTGTCAGAGCGCTATGCCAGTAAGGAAATGCAGTATATTTTTTCACCGGATATGAAGTTTCGAACATGGAGGAAGCTGTGGATTGCTCTGGCTGAGACAGAGATGGAGCTTGGACTTTCACAAAATGGCAGGCCGGTCATTACGAAGGAGCAGATTGACGAGTTAAAGGCCCATGCCCAGGATATTAACTATGAGGTGGCGAGGGCAAGGGAAAAGGAAGTCCGTCATGACGTTATGAGCCATGTATATGCTTATGGACAGCAGTGCCCTAAGGCTGCCGGAATCATTCATCTGGGCGCTACAAGCTGTTATGTAGGGGATAATACGGATATTATCGTAATGAAGAAAGCTCTTGAGCTGGTTAAGAAAAAACTGGTAAATGTCCTTGCGGAGCTTGCGGATTTTGCGGAAAAATATAAGGCGCAGCCTACCCTTGCATTTACTCATTTCCAGCCTGCACAGCCTACTACAGTAGGAAAACGCGCCACTTTGTGGATGCAGGAATTTTACCTTGACTTAGAGGATCTTGACCATGTGCTTTCAGGAATGAAGCTGCTTGGCTCTAAGGGAACTACCGGAACCCAGGCCTCCTTCCTGGAGTTGTTTAATGGAGATCAGGAAACCATAGATAAAATTGATCCAATGATCGCGGAAAAAATGGGCTTTAAGGAGTGTTACCCTGTATCAGGACAGACCTATTCCCGCAAAGTAGACACCAGGGTTGCCAATGTTCTGGCAGGCATTGCGGCAAGCGCCCATAAGATGTCCAATGACATCAGGCTGCTTCAGCATTTAAAGGAAGTGGAAGAGCCTTTTGAAAAGAGTCAGATCGGTTCCTCCGCTATGGCTTATAAGAGAAATCCCATGAGAAGTGAGAGAATTGCTTCTCTGTCCAGATATGTAATGATCGACGCCTTAAACCCTGCTATCACTTCAGCTACCCAGTGGTTTGAAAGGACCCTGGATGATTCTGCCAATAAGCGGCTTTCCATACCGGAGGGCTTCCTTGCAGTTGACGGTATTTTAGACCTTTGCCTGAATGTGGTAGACGGTCTGGTGGTTTATCCGAAAGTAATTGAAAAACACATGATGAGCGAGCTTCCTTTCATGGCTACTGAAAATATCATGATGGACGCAGTAAAGATGGGCGGCAACAGACAGGAACTCCATGAGAGGATCAGGGAGCTTTCCATGGAAGCAGGAAAGAATGTAAAGGTGGAAGGAAAGGAAAACAATCTTCTTGAGCTGATCGCTGCCGATCCGGCCTTTAATATGTCTCTGGAGGACCTTAAGAAAACCATGGAGCCTTCCCGCTATGTGGGACGGTCGAAGGAGCAGGTGGAAAGCTTCCTTTTAAAGGTCATCAGACCGGTTTTGGAGGAGAATAAAGAGCTGCTTGGAGTAAAAGCAGAAATCAACGTTTAAGGAGGAAAAGCATTGGGCGGATTTTTTGGAGCAGCTTTAAAGAAGGATTGCGTGTTTGATCTGTTTTTTGGAACGGATTACCACTCTCATC
>USJG01000057.1 GCA_900554925.1 uncultured Lachnospiraceae bacterium | reverse complement strand
CTTTTTAGAAACCCTGTGCAGCATCAGGTATCTGTTATCCTTTTCGATGTAGCACAGGGTTGTAAGCTGACTTTTCATATTTAACCAAGCATTTCTCCTACGATTTTATTTACCAGCCCTCCATCGGCTCTTCCCTTTACTCTGGGCATAAGCTCCTTCATTACCTTTCCTTTATCCCTGCCGGAGGGCTCCGTAATTCCAAGTACTTCCAGCACTTCCTTTACCTGCGCGCGAATAGCCTCCTCATTCATTTCCTCAGGGGCAAATTCCTGATAAACCGCCAGCCTTATCTGACAGGCTTCCTTAATATCCGTTCTGTCATCAGGTGCCAGTTCCATGGTTTCTTTGGTCTGCTTAATTTCCTTTTTTACTACCTCAAATTCCTCAGCCTCAGTAAGATCGGAGCGCTTGTCTATTGCCTTGTTCTTCAATGCGGAAAGCAACATGGAAAGCGCATCCTTTCTATCCTTATCTTTGTTTTTCATGGCTGCCATCATCTGGCTGCGCACCTCTTCGATCATGCTCATTTTTCCCTCATTTCTGCGCCGCTGGTTGTTTTAAATTATATTGAATGTTTTATATTGTTATTTGTGGCCAAGCAGCGCGCAGCCACAAAACATTAATTACTATACTTTATGATCAGCATTTCTACGCTCATATTATCGTTCATTCTCCCGGTCTTAATGGCTTCCTCCGCCTCCACGCACTCCTCCACTGCATTTCGGATTTCTTCTGTTTTAAAGCGTGAGGCCTGGGTTACATATTTTCCCGCAATAAAACCCGGAAGTCCTACCTTTTCACCAATTGCTTTATTTTGATATCCCTTCCCCTTAAGCTCCTTAACCTGAAGAAGCATATTAAACTGTCTGGCAATCAGAAACAATATCCGCATAGGCGGTTCCTTTTGTGCGAGAAGCTCATAATACAGCTCCAATGCACGTTTTTGCTTCTTATCTCCTATAGCGCTGACCATATCAAAAATATGGTTTCCAATTCTTTGGGTGCATATCTGTTCAATATCCTTTCCTGAAATAACCTCCTTATCAAGACAATAGCAAAACAGCTTCTCTGTTTCCTTTCGGATATTTTCCATGTCTGTTCCTGTTTTTTCCAGAAGAAAATTGAGATCTCTCTCTGAAATCTTTTTATTTTCCTTTTTTATCATGCCAAGTATCCAGCGTTTTAAGGTGTTTTCATCCTGAATGGCAAATTCCACACTGCATCCCTTTGACATAATCGTTTTGTATAATTTACTTCTTTTATCTACTTCCGTTTCCACAAACAGAAAATAAGTGGTTTCTGATGGAGATGCAAGATATTCTGCAAGCTGCTCTCCACCGCTTTTAAGAAGACCGCTGTTTTCAATCACGATCATGCGTCTTTCTGCAAAAAAAGGAAGTGTTTCAGCCTGATCGATCACCCCTCCAACAGAAATATCTTTTCCTTCATAATAGTGATAATTCATGGTGTCATCACCTATAATCGCACTCTTAAGCCTGTCCCTGTACTGCCTGCGAAGATAGGCTTCCTCACCATACAGAAGATATATATGATTAAATTGTCCTGTTTTTATATCCTGCAAAAGACGCTGCATATAAATAACGATACCTTTTCAACCTTTCAAAACAAATAACCAGCTTATCCGTGGTTATATTGTATCACGGCTAAACTGGTTTGTGTATAAAATTCTTATTCTCCCATATCTTTCATTACTCAATCATAATTTCCCTGATAGAAATCTTTTTAATTTTTTCGGAATAGACATACATTAATATTTCGTAAACCGCCGCAAAAGCAACAAGTGAAATAAGCATGACAGGAAAGTCAAATTTATATTCAGGTACGCCCTCAACATCTTTAAACACAATGTCCACCGTAATCCGAAGTAATGCGTATTGATAGATTGTTCCAATTACAAAGCCAATATAGGATAACGGCCGGTATCCGCCCAGTATTGCCCGGCAGCATTCCCTTTGCGAATAGCCGAATACCCTCATCATAGCGATGGTTTTTGTATTTCCGTTTATTACTGTCGTTATGGCAAGAAACAGGGTTGTAAAGGCTAATACAAGTCCAATAACCAACATCATTATACCCATCATCTCACTTGACAGATCCTTCATGCTAAAAGACATCTGAGCCATGGCAGAAAAGCAAAATGAAGCAAAAATAATGAAAAATACAAGCACCTTTTTCGATCTTAAGGTATTCCTTTTCAAATCCTCTATAAACGAATTTTCTTTACTGTTTTCACTTCTGTGTTTTGGCGCTTTAGAAGCAGTTTGCAGATTATCTTTCAAAAGCAGCAGCACGGGCTTTTTTAATTTGTACCAGCCATAGCAGATCGAAAGCACTGAGAAGAACACCGTCGGCAATACCACGAAATAAAGAAAAATGCTCGGATGAAAATTTATACTTATCTCAGGAAGTATTTTGTCTTTATTTTGCAGGGCGTAAAACCTGGGAATGATAAGAAATGCTCCTGCATATCCAATGGCAGTTCCCATCAAAGTACTGATTCCGAATACCCAAAAGCTTCTTGCAATTTTAAGATTGGAATATCCCAGTGCCTTTAATATTCCAAGCTCTTTTTTATGCGTGTCAATATAATGCTTAATATAAAATAAAAGCATAACAACCGAAGTTAAAAGCAGGCAGCCGCCGCTTACAAGGCAAACAACTTTTGCGGTAGAAACCTGAGCCTGATAAAAAATCATTGATAATTCCGATGTTATTTTACTCTCGATCAACTGAACGTCAAAATAAAAATTCAGAAACATGGTACATACAAATACCGCGCAACAGGCCATAATGGAAATACCGATGAGTTTCGACGCATTCTTTATTCCAACCAGCATACCATCACCACCCTATCTCATAAGCGGTCTTTTGCGTTTCATTTGTGTAAATTTCAGATATTTTTCCGCTGTTCATTTTTATAACCGTATTTGCCATTTCCGCAATATTTAAATTGTGGGTTACCATTACGATCGTAAAAGCATATTCCTTCTTAAGCTTACAGATATAATCAAGCACCTGGCGTCCTGTTTGTTCATCCAATGCACCGGTCGGCTCATCAAGAAACAAAACCTTTGGTCTTTTTGCCAATGCCCTTGCAACCGATACTCTCTGCTGTTCGCCACCTGAAAGCTCACCTGGATATTTATGCAGCTTTTCTAAAAGTCCAACTGCCTGGATAATGGTTTTATAATCTTTGTTCCCGGTTAAGTCAGCGCCCATTTTCACATTTTTATCAACGCTCATATTGGGCAGCAGATAATACTGCTGAAAAATAAATCCCACAGTTTCCTTGCGAAATGCAGTTAATTCATGATCTGAAAGTGTCGTGATATCCAGTCCGTCATAAAACACTTTACCACTGTCAGGGCGTTCCAGACCTGAAATTACATTCAAAAAAGTAGACTTGCCCGATCCCGATGCACCGAGAATCACCACAAAATCATTATCCTCAATATCAAGGCTGATGCCCTTTAATACCTGAAACCGGCTTTCGCCCTTTCCATATGATTTTATAATATCTTTCACTTTAATCATTATTTTCTTCTTCCTTTATCTTTTTTAGAATGCTCATAAACACCTCGGTAATCATTGTACTGATCTCTTCAACTGTAAAATGACACATTTTAGTGGCGCAAAGGGAGGCGATCCCATGTGTATAGATCCAAAGATGATGATATAGCTTTCTCGCAGAAATTTCGTTAATTCCATAAAGCTTTCGAATTGACAGGAGAATTTCCTCATAGCTTTCATCAATGAGCGGAAGCGCATTTGAAAAGTCGGGGATTTGTTTCTGCTCTGTCATAAAAAGAAGTTGAAAAAGCTTTGGCTCCTTCACAGAAAAGAAAATATACTGCATACCTACACCCTTAAAGGCTGGAACCTCCAAAAGCCCCCTGTCGACATACTCCTTATACAGGGCCTTCGCAGCTCCGATCATAGCCTGCTGAACCTCCTCCATATTTTTGAATACTGTAAAAACCGGCCTTGCCGAGCTGCCGAGGTATGTGCCCAATGCCCTGGAGGTCAAACCTTCATATCCGTCTGTCCTGACGATGTTTAATGCAGCTTCTATAATTTCTTCTTTGGTGAATTTTGCTTTTGGCGGCATGTTTTATCCTTTCTTTCTAAATCATTCGTTTTAAATCATATGTTTTATTATAACTTAAAAGAGATAAAAGTCAATATAGATTATCTTGTTAAGAATTTTGTCACTCCTAGTTTTTGTCCGTCTGTGGTAAAGGTAACAGCTCCGGTTTCGTAGGTGATAAAAATATTGGCATCATATTTTAACAGCCGCTTAATAAGTTCTTCATGGGGATGGCCGTAGGAATTATTCCTTCCACAGGATATGATTGCATAAACGGGCTGCTGACTGTCCAAAAATTCATCAGGCGTGGAATAAGCTGAACCATGGTGTGCGATCTTAAGTACTGTAAGCCGGCCTTTGCCTCTTTCCTTCTCCAGATACCGGATCAGTTTTTGTTCTCCGCTTCCTTCCACATCTCCGGTCAGCATTGTTCTGAACTTTCCATAAGTTATCTCCAACACAAGGGAATATTCATTGCTTTCGGCTGCTGTTTCCCCTCTGACCGGATGCAGACAGGTCAGCTTTAGCTTATCATCTGTAATTTCCTGTCCTCTGCTTATATATAAAACCGGAATATCTGCCATGGCTGCCATTTGTTCTAATTCCGCATATCCCTGATTTTTTGATTTCCGGGCAATGTCCGGCAATATCAGATGCTTTATGCTTATCCCCTGTACCTGTCCTTCCTCGATCAATTCCTTTATGCCATTGCAGTGATCCTCATCGGGATGGGTTATGAAAACCGCCTCCAGACTGGAAACTCCACGAAATTTCAGAAATGGTATTATCCGGTATTCCCCTGCTCCTTTCACTGATAAGCTTCCTCCGTCTACCAGATAACAGCCGCCATTGTCATTGGCAATAAAAATACAGTCTCCCTGGCCTACATCAAGAAATGTGATTTCCATTTTCCCCTTAGGCTGAAACAGCAGCACCATTATGGCAGCCACAGTTATTCCCCACCTTACTATGGGCTTTAACCTCTTTTTAAACAGGATAATGAAAATCAGAAAACACAGATACGCAGCAATCTGCCACTCTTCCGGTCTTCCTGTAGTAAGGATACTTTCTGTAAATCCATCACATAATTTCAAAAGTATCTCATATAGCTTAAGTATGGCTTTTACGGGTATTGCAAAGAAAAATGCCGCCGCCGGCCAAATGATTTCAAAGCCAATGAGCAGAAGACCCGCTGCCATTAAAAAGCTCATAAGCGGAATCACTATTAGATTTAAAAGAATGGAACAAACAGGATACTGATAATAAAACCATAAATAGGTCGGCAAAGTGATTACCGCCATTCCTACCCCGCTTATAAAAGACTTGAATGCAAAATGCCGCTGCTGCATTCCTTCCATCAGCACAGGAAGAAGCAGTCCGATCCCCAGCACACATCCAAAAGAAAACAAAAAACCGCTGTGAAAAAAATAAAGAGGCTGCTTAAGCAGTATCAGCACTGCCGCTAAGGCTGCCGCTGTAAGCGTATCGTAAGTACGCTCAAATATAACAGCTGCCATGCGGATTGAAAACATAAGGATCGCCCTTAAGGCTGACACAGAAAATCCTGTCATGATTCCATAAAGAACCATGATGCAAGCTGCCAGCACTGCCGCTGATTTCACAGGGACTCCGGATTTTCTGAGAATTTTATAAATTCCCATCCCCAACATGGAAACATGAAGTCCCGATATGGCCAGTATATGTGCAATCCCATTCCTCTGATAAAAGGCTTTTAAATCCTTATCCATGCTGCTTTTTTCTCCAAGCAGCATGGTCTGCATAATAGAAGCTTCCTTTTCGTTAAGGCCTTCCTTAAGTTTTTCTGAAAAAAATGCACGCATCCTGTAAAGGCCCTGCGTCAATTTATTATATTTAGTTGTTTTTGCCTTAATTTCCGCCTGATTTAAGCGATATGAAATTTCAGATATCTGATAATAAGAATATGCGTCGAACTGTCCCGGATTTGATGCTTTCTCAAAGCACGCCAGCTTTCCCTGTAATCGTACATGGCTTCCCATTTCCACTTCAGGCTGGTCTTCCTTAAGATAACATATTACTCTTTTTCCGATGGGACCTGTATTTTCCTTCTGTTGCAGGGTACTATCCGGCTGGTCTAAATCCAGATACAATACCTCTGTCATTCCACTGGTCTGTGTAACAGTTTCTTTTTTGTAAACCTTCCCGGTTACAGTGATCATCTGGCCCTGATACTCACTGTAATCCGTATAAGATATATCTCCAGCTCTTACATAAAGGTACAAAAGTACTGCCACCGCCAGACACACTATCCCCAGCGGTCGTTTTATCATATATTAATTTATCCTTTCAAATTTGCTTTATTCCACCATCTCCAGGTTTCTCTCGAACACAGTGGTCAGGCTGATATTTTCTTTATAGGTTACGTTTGCATCTCCGTTAATGGATATCTGTACTTTATTTACATTAGAAAGCTCCACCAGGGAATTGGTAATGGAATAGATAGTCACATCGGAGGTAACATTGTAAATCTGTGTCAGGAATGTACTGTCCAGATCAACGTAACAAATGCCGTCCTTTACATTAACGCTGATGATCCTGGTGTCCGGATTAATAGTGGGAAAAGCGTTTTCCCCTTCCATTGCTCCTGCTATCAACTGCTCCACAATCAACCTTTCCGCAGAAATATTGCTGTTATAAACCACTGATCTGCTTACCTTTTTAAGTTTGTCCCCTGATTCATTGGCAAGATACAGCGTCAGCCTCACTTTTTCATAAGTACTGATTTCATTTCCCGCATTATCAATAAACATATCCGCACTCATCATACCTATAACCGTACCATAGACATCCGTAAGGGGTTCTGACCGGATCTGGAAAGAAACATAGGAAATCCCCTCAATCTGTGTCAGAGTCCTGACAATGGCCGCCCGCACCAACACCTCGGTTGTTACAGACAATTCCTTGTAATTTTCATCAAAGCTTAAAGTCAGTTGATCTTCTGTCAGGGTACGATCCAAAAGATAGAAATTACCGGATAAGGGCGCTTTATATTCCAATCTTTCAGGTACCATTTCCATCTGCTCTATCAATTCATCCACTAAAGCTTCCCTGTCAACAGTCTCAGTGGTATATTCCCTGGAAAATATTCCCGTCTCGTCATAGTTTACATAATATACCTTATATACTTTTCCCTGTTCATTTCCCTTTTGCTTTCCACAGGCACAGAGCACTGTCATCAAAAGCAACAACCAAAAAAGATATTTCCCTTTACTTGTCAAAATCATTCCTGCTCCTTTATACCAAAACTCTGGTAAGTGGTATCTTTACGATAAATGTAGCTCCTTCTCCCTCTTTACTTTCCACCTTGATAGACCCCCGGTGCAGCAGCACCGCGCTTCTGGTAATTGCAAGCCCCAGACCAGTACCGCCAATTTCTCTGGAATGAGATTTTTCCACTCTGTAAAACCGCTCATAAATCTGATTTAAAGCTTCCTCCGGTATTCCTATTCCTGTATCCGCCACCTGTATGGTAAAAAACTGATGGTCCGCATCTAAAGTGACTTCTACTTTCCCCTGCTCACGATTATATTTGATGGCATTCTCTACCAGATTGGTCAGAATCAACGTCATTTTAACTTCGTCCACCTCTGCCAGGATTTCACGCTTACTGATCAATGTCACTTCCACGTTATTTTTTCTGGCTATAGGTCTTAATCTTTTTAATATGATTTCCGTCAGCTCATTAATATCAACCACACTGATGTTCAGCTCCGCCGCTGATTTATCCAGCTTTACAAGTGCCAGCAGATCATTAATGATCTTGTCCTCCCGTTCTATTTCCTCTGCAATGTCCACCATAAATTCACGATAAAGTTCTGCCGGAACATCCTGCTGTACCAGCAGGGAATCTGCCAGCACCTTCACTGATGTGATAGGTGTTTTTAACTCATGAGACACATTTGCCACAAATTCCTGCCTGGAATCATCCAGTGCCTTCATTCTCTCAAGCAGGCTGTTAAAAGAATTTACAATATGCTCTGTCTCCAGATAATCGGGAACTGAAATAGGGTCGTTGGTATAGCCCTCCTTCACTTCACTGATTGCTTTGGAAATACGGTCAAAGGGCCGGATCAGAATCTGGACCAGGATCAGCGCCATGGCAAAAATACAGATCACCATGATAATTTCTACGATCAGTGCTGTTCTGTTGAGAATTTCCATAGTAGTCACAATGCTGTCCGTTGAAACACTGGTAAGCATAACGCCTCTGACGATCTCCATGCCTTCCGGCTTACCTTCAGCAGCATTCTGATCTGATATGGTCTCTACAATGGGAACCGTGATTTCAATAAAGCCATTGACCGAATCATGGTTTGCTGTGTTAGTTCCCTTCATGCATCTGATCACTTCTTCAGAAATAACAGTTTTCCCTTCGCTGATCCCATAAGTATCCTTAACCACCTTTAAGGCCTCGTCAATGATAAGCACGCGTCCATGATACAGGTTGGAAAGCTGCTCTAACTCGGCATTAATAACCTCCGAGGAGGTATCCTGCAAATAATTGTATGTAATCAGGTGATTGGCAATGATTCTAAGCTGCGTTTGCACATCCGAAGTACGCACGTCAATGGCGCGGCTTTCATAATTTTCCAATATGCCTACGCGTAAAAAGATACTGGGTACGGTTCCCATCAGAAAGATAATGATAAACAGGCGGGCCTTAAGGCTCCGCCAGATTTTAAGTTTTTTAAAAAAATTTTTAATATGTTCAGCCATAAAAGGCCTGCCTTTCCTTTCAGCATTGCAGTGCTATGCAAAATAGTAGCCTACGCCCCATTTCGTATGCACATACTTGGGTTCGGAAGGATTTATTTCAATTTTTTCCCGCAGCCTTCGGATATGTACATCCACTGTGCGTACATCCCCCGGATAATCATTTCCCCATACCAGCTTAAGCAGATTTTCCCTGCTGTATACTTTATTGGCATTTATTACAAGAAGCTCCAGAAGTTCAAACTCCTTGGCTGTTAAATTAATTTCCCTGCCTGCCACATAGACTCTCCTGCCTTCACAGTCAAGCTTCATATCTCCGCTTTCAATGACCTTAACCGCTTCCTTTACCTTCGGAGAGGTACGTCTGATAATGGCCTTGATCCTTGCTTTTACCTCCAGAATATTAAAGGGCTTGGTGATATAATCGTCGGCTCCATATTCCAGTCCCAGAATCTTGTCCATATCTTCGCCCTTTGCAGTCAGCATAACGATAGGAACGCCGGAAAACTCCCTGACCTGCTGGCAAACCTCAAATCCGGTAAGCTTCGGAAGCATTACGTCTAAAAGGATAATATCATACTCCTTATTTTTAATCATTTGAAGCGCCTCTTCGCCGTCATAAGCGCAGTCCACTTCCATTCCATCCTGCTCCAGACTGAAACGGATTCCCTTTACGATCAGTTTCTCATCATCCACTACCAGAACTTTCTTTGCCATATTAACAAACCTATCCCTTTCACACATCTGCTGATTCACCGTGGACACAAAAATTACACGGTAATGCTGTCTTTTATTTTCTGAAACAGCCCATCCTTTATCCCCTCGACGTTCATAATGTCTTCGATTTTCTGAAAGCTTCCATTCTTTTCCCGGTAAGCAATAATGCTTTTCGCCTTGCTGCTTCCCACTCCGGGAAGGGTGCACAAAAGCTCCTCTCCTGCGGTATTAATGTTGATCAATACTTCCTTAGTCCCAGCGGCGACACTATTGTTCAGCTGCTGCCAGTTATCTGCTTCGCCGGCCTTAGCCACTTCCTGCCTGGTGGGCACATAAAGCTTCCTTCCGTCAGAGAGCAGCTCTGCCTGATTTAAGTAATCTTCATCGGCATCCTCGCAAAATCCGCCGGCCATTTCAATGGCCTGATAAATCCGGCTTCCCTCATCTAATATGTAAACTCCGGGGCGTTTAACTGCGCCGCAGACATGTACTACATAAGTGCCTTTTTCTTCTCCGTCGCCCCTTTCTTCTGACGGTTCCTCAGTTTCCGGAATATTTGCGGCAGTCTCGTTTAGCAGTTCTTCGCCTACAGAAACAAGCAGCAATTCCTCCTGCTGCTTATCTTTCTTTTCGCAGCCTGAGAAACTGCATAAAATAAGCACAGCAATTCCCGCTGCCATCTGAAATCTTCTGTTCATCGTTATCTCCTTTCTGTCATACAGAAAGCCCCTTATAACGATTCCATTTCATTGTAAAATAAATTCAGATGATTGACAAGCCAAATCTTTCACATAAACTTTATTTCCATTTAAAGATTGCAATTCCTGCAATTGCCACCAGCATACCAATGATTTTACGCCATTCAAGAGGCTGTTTTTCCACGCCAAACCATCCCAGAAGCTCTATCACATAGGCCACGATCAGCTGTGCAATTACGATCAGCATAACTGCCCTGGCCGGGCCTAAAAGTTCCATGCTTTTTATAACCGTATAAGTGATAAAGGCTCCTATGGCGCCGCCAAGCAGCATATATTTCGGCTCCACCTTAAAAAGTGCCGAAAAGGAAGAGCGGTCTGCTAAAAGCCATGCCCCCAGGCACACCAAAAGCGCGGTAAACTGCACAAAAGCATTTGCCACCCAGATACTGGAGGACTTTGTAACCTGCGTGTTAAACACTCCCTGAACACTCATCAGCGCACCTGAAAGAAGTGCAATAAAAAATCCAATCATATGAGCCTCCTTAACAACTTTTGTTATCTCAGCATACCCATATGATTGGAAAATTATTCATGAACTTATAAATTGCTATTCTTCATCCAGAGCTTCCTGGCGGTAATACTCTTCATCCAGATATTCTGTTTCTTCCGTTTCCTGATCCGGCTCCTTAAGATACTCTTCTTCGTATGCCTCGCCGGTTATCTGTTCCATAATCTGCTCTGACAGCTCCTTGAGCTTCTCGTTGGCATCCGCACCATTCCATACCTCCGAGAACACCACTTCCAGCTGTACCCAGAAATTGCTGGTTTCTATCATTTTAGGCATAGAGATGGACTTTTCATATTCCGCCGCGAACTCATTTAATGCCTCGTATCCATAATCCACATTCTTTGCCGCAGAAACCTTTCCGCTTCTTGCATATAAAATATCGTTGTACTGGGTCGTCAGAAAATATGCAAAATCATTGGCTGCTTCTTTATCAGAGCAGTATCCGTTTATTACCACACAGTTTGTCATGGACAAAGATCTGCTGCCTCTTCCTTCCTCAATATCCGGCACTGGCACAACACCATAATCATAAGCCATAAGCCCATCTGACCTGGCATGCTCTAATTTAAATACCGAATCTGTGGTCGCTATGGTAAATACCATCTTTCCTGCCATAAACTCATCTAATATGGTATCATAGTCGATTTCCCCTGTGTCTATGGAAAAGAACTGATTTAATTCCTGATATACCCGCAGGCTTTGTATGGCTTCCAGATTGTAAATATCTATCAAAGCAGTGTCATATCCGGCTTCCCCGCCCATGTTGACTGCATCGCCTATAAAAAAATAGTTGTAAAAAATATCCGTTACATCCCACTTAAATACGCCTTCTACCTGTTCCGGCGCATCATATTCATCTGCAAAGGTCTCTATATCCTTAATGGTACCTGGCAGAATCTCCTTAACTCTTTCATCAATCTGCTCTCTGGTAAATTCCGCCGCTTCTGCTTCCACTGCCACTTCGCTTTCCTCTGGCAAAGTGCTTGCTTCCGTCTGCTGTTCCGCTTCTCCCTGTTCCTGCGCCGCTTCCGCCTGTTCCTGCGCAGCCTCTCCTTCTGCCAGATCCGCTTCCGCCTCCAGCTGCTTTCTGGCCATATCCTCTAAATAAGTCTTATTGTACAAAAGAGCGCTTGTCTCAAAATAAAAAGGATAGCCTAATATCTTATCCTTATAGGCGGCCGCCTTTAATCCTGTTCCCATATAAGATTCCTCCAGGGAAGCTCCCTCAGAAGGCTCTATCTCGCTTGCCAGTCCCGCCAGGTATGCTTTTTCCAGGGAATCATGGCTTAAGATATAAAGATCAGGCGCATTTGCTTCCAGCGACGCGCGATTGATATTTTCCAGATATTCAAGTCCCGACTCTAATACCGGAACGATCCTCACATCATGGCTTTCATTATAAGCTACGGCAGCACCGGTTAAATAGGAAGTAAGCGCTTCATCTGTATACCACAGATAAAGGGTTTCCTTTCCGCTGGAAAACACCGGATCTTCCTGTTTTTCAGTGATCTGCAATCCTGATTTGGCAATTCCAAAAGTAAGTACTGCGGCTATGGCAGTGATCCCCACTGCTGTCAGTCGTTTTTTCAGACTCATTATTTACTCCATTCTATGTGTTCTGCACACTGCCTTTTTGACAATGCTTCCTAAACAGTTTCCTAAAGACAGGTCTTCAGTATGGCGGTCATATCATCCACATGCTCCTTCGTAATGATAAGAGGCGGTACAAAACGTATAATGTCTGCACCGGCATTTATAAGAATCAGCCCCTTTGAAAGCGCTTTGTTTATAATATCCCCTACCGGTCTGTTAAATACAAGTCCCTGCATCAGGCCAAGGCCGCGTCTTTCTAAAATACAATCATACTGCGCTGCAAGGCTATCCAGTTTTTCTGCAAGATAAGCCCCTGTCTCTTTTACATTATCTATTATATGGTTCTCCTCGAATAAATCAAGTACAATATTTATAGCCGCCGCTGCAAGCGGATTGCCTCCATAGGTGGTGC
>USJG01000056.1 GCA_900554925.1 uncultured Lachnospiraceae bacterium | reverse complement strand
GGAATGGGGATGGCGCGGTTATCTGCTGCCTAAAATGCTGAAACATTTAAAAGTAGTGCCCACCTTGCTGATTACGGGTGTGATCTGGGGGCTTTGGCATGCACCTTTAATTGTGACAGGACATAATTATGGTCTGGGATACAGAGGATACCCGGTTACAGGCATATTGGCAATGTGCGTATTTTGCATTGTTATGGGAATTATCTTATCCTATGTAACGATCAGGACAAACAGCTGTATTCCGGCTGTTATGGCACATGGAACTTTAAATGGGTTTTCTGCCATAGGGATTTGTTTTACTTCCTTGGAAAATCCCTATAATATATTTCTAGGTCCGACGCCTGTAGGATTGATCGGCGGTATTGGTTTTATCCTTTTGGCGGCAGTGCTTTTATTCCTTTTATATAAGGAAGAAAAAAAAGCAGAAAATGTATTGCAATCTAATGGACAGAGTGCTACAATACAAGAGAATTAAAGATGATTACTAGTTTAGAGTGGACTTGTCGGTCCACTCTTTTTTAAGGAAAAAGTTAGTTGCAGAGGTGAATGGATGTCAAAAAGAGAAAATTACGAAGCGAAAACGGAAGAATTGTTAAAACCCATTGCAGATGCAAATCACGTGGAGATTTATGACATCGAATACGTGAAGGAAGGCAGCGACTGGTATCTGAGGTGTTATATTGATAAGCAGGAGGGTGTTAACATTAATGACTGTGAGATGGTCAGCAGGGCTCTTTCGGATGAACTGGACAGAGCAGATTTTATTGAAGATGCGTATATCCTGGAGGTAAGCTCTCCTGGACTTGGCAGGGCATTAAAGAAGGATAAGCATCTGCAAAAAAGCCTGCAAAAGGAGGTTGATATTAAGACCTATAAGCCCATAAACGGGAGCAGGGAGTTTACCGGTATATTACAGGCATTTGATGAAAACACAATTACTCTGGGGGATGTTTCTTCAAAAGAAGCAGAAACTATGATATTTAACAGAAAAGATATTGCAACCATAAAACTGACACTGGATTTTTAGTCCTGAGATAAGGGCGGAAAGGGATAAGGAAAAATGAACAAAGAATTAATGGAAGCATTGGATATTTTAGAGAAGGAGAAGGAAATCAGCAAAGAGACATTGTTTGAAGCAATCGAAAATTCTCTGATCACAGCCTGCAAAAACCATTTTGGTAAATCTGATAATATTAAAGTGGAAATTGACAGGGATACCTGTGATTTCCTTTGCTATGCGGAAAAAGAAGTAGTAGAAGAAGTGGAGGACGACTGCCTGCAGATTTCGCTTCCTGATGCACGGGAAATCAAATCAGATGCAGAATTGGGAGATATTATTCACGTTGAGATCAAATCCAAGGAATTTGGACGTATTGCCACCCAGAATGCAAAGAACGTTATTTTGCAGAAGATACGTGAAGAAGAAAGAAGCGTTATCTACAATCAGTATTTTGAAAAGGAAAAGGATATTGTAACCGGTATCGTGCAGCGCTACATCGGCAGAAATATCAGCATTAATCTGGGCAAGGCAGACGGTATCTTAAATGAAAGCGAGCAGGTGAAGGGAGAGGTGTTTAAGCCCACCGAAAGGATTAAAGTATATATTCTGGAAGTTAAGAATACCCCCAAGGGCCCCAGAATCCTGGTAAGCCGTACCCATCCTGAGCTGGTAAAGCGCCTGTTTGAGGCAGAGGTTACAGAGATTAAGGATGGTACCGTTGAGATCATGAGTATTGCCAGAGAAGCAGGAAGCAGAACCAAGATGGCGGTAAGATCCAATAACCCCAATGTAGATGCGGTTGGTGCCTGTGTAGGGTTAAATGGCGCAAGAGTTAATTCCATCGTTGAGGAGCTTCGCGGTGAAAAGATCGATATTATCAACTGGGATGAAAACCCCGGTAACCTGATCCAGAATGCGCTTTCGCCGGCTAAGATCGTTGCGGTATTTGCGGACCCCGATGAAAAGACAGCAAAGGTAGTTGTTCCCGATTATCAGCTTTCTCTTGCAATTGGCAAGGAAGGACAAAATGCAAGATTGGCGGCAAGGCTTACCGGATACAAGATTGATATTAAGAGTGAAACCCAGGCGAAGGATGCTCCCGGTTTCCGTTATGAAGATTATATGGATGAGTATGATGAATATGACGAGTATGAGGAGTATGAAGAGGAATACGAAGGATATGATGAAGATGCTCCTGATACCGCGGAATAAGAGACCTTGGTGAAAATTGCACCCAAATTCGCAGATTGAGAAAGAATGGAGGGAGTGTCATGGCAAAAAAAATCCCCATGCGGCAATGTGTAGGATGCGGAGAAATGAAAAGCAAAAAAGAGATGATGCGTGTCCTTAAAACACCAGAAGATGAAATCGTATTAGATGTAACAGGGAAAAAGAATGGAAGAGGTGCTTATCTTTGTAAATCAAGCGAGTGTCTTATAAAGGCGCGAAAGAATAAAGGATTAGAACGGTCTTTCAAAATGAGTATTCCAAATGAAGTTTATGACAAGCTGGAAAAGGAGTTTGATGCTCTTGATGAATGATAAGATATTATCCCTTTTGGGGCTGGCAGCCAGAGGCAGAAATCTGGTAAGCGGAGAGTTTTCCACAGAAAAGGCGGTAAAGGAAGGCAAAGCGGCGCTGGTGATCGTCGGCAATGACGCTTCTGACAATACCAGAAAAATGTTTACCAATATGTGCACCTTTTATAAAACACCGATTTATTTTTATGCCTCCAAGGAAACTCTTGGAAGAGCAATCGGTAAAGAGATGAGAGCATCAGTTGCAGTTACAGACAAAGGGATGGCAGCAAATATAATAAAACATTTGGAAGAATCATAGGAATTAAGACGGAGGTAATTAAATGGCCAAAATTAAAGTGCATGAAATAGCAAAGGAATTGGAAAAACAAAGCAAAGAAGTGATTGCTTTTTTGCAGGATAAAGGAATTGAAGTAAAAGCTGCCCAAAGCTCGTTAGAAGACGAGGTTGCGGATATGGTCAGAAAAGCTTTTGGAAAGAGCGGGGATGAACCGGAGAAGGCAGAAGATGCCAAAGAAGCGGAGCCGGAGGTTAATGCCAGGGCTAAAAATGAGCCTGCAAAGACATCAGAAGAAAGGCCTGCAAAATCTCAGGAGGGCATAGATGCCAAAGCAGCTCCAAATAGCGGCGAACATCCCAAAAAGAAAAAGAAGATTATTTTTGTAAGTAATCCTCATAATAGTAATATACCAGGGCAGCGTCCGCAGAGTGACAGGAGACCTTCACAGGGAAACAGGCCGGCGGGTGCAAATCGTTCCGGGCAGGGAAAACCGGCACAGGAAGTACCGCATAAGATTATCCGTCCGCTGACTGCTCCTTCCATGCCGGAAAGCATGCAGGTGGACTTTAAACAAAATGCAAAACGAATGGAAAGTGAACGACAGGCGGCTAAAAATGCGCAAATCCAAAGCGCGCAGCCACAAAGAACGCAGCCTCAAAGTGCTGAGGGAAGTGTGCCTTCCGTAAAGGAAAACGCAGCGCCCATAGCGCCTCAAAGGGAGGAAAGGTACCAGAAAAATGAGAAAACTCAGGGAAATGCTGGAAACAATCAGGGTGAAAGGACTGCAAGGAACGACTCCCGCAGATCTGAAGGAGCTAATCGTTCAGGTAATCAGAGCGGCAGGAGTGATTACAGGAATAATGGCGCTGACAGGAGCAGTAACAGACCTGGTTTCAATAATAACCGCCCTGAGAGAGGCTCTCAGGGGCAGGACAATCGATTTAAGCGGCCTGAAAAGCAGGGTAAGAGTTTCGCTGCGGAAGCCCCGGTTAAGGATGAAAAGCGCAGAGATGAAGAAAAGCGCAGAATGGGTCAGGAGAGAGATAAAAAGTCTAAAAAAGACTTTATGTATGAGGATGATGAGATAGCAATCAAGAATAAAAATAAAGCAGGCAGATTCATTAAACCTGAAAAGAAGGTAGAAGAGGTGGCAGAGGAACAGATCAAGGTTATTACAATTCCGGAGTCACTTACCATTAAGGAGCTTGCCGATAAGATGAAGCTTCAGCCCTCAGCAATCATTAAAAAGCTGTTTTTACAGGGACAGATCGTGACGGTGAATTCAGAGATTTCTTTTGAAGAGGCAGAGAATATTGCTATCGAGTATGAAATTATCTGTGAAAAAGAAGTAAAGGTTGACGTCATAGAAGAACTGCTTAAGGAAGAGGAAGAAGCAGAGGAGAATATGGAAAACAGACCTCCTGTTATCTGCGTAATGGGCCATGTTGACCATGGTAAAACTTCCCTGTTAGATGCCATTCGTAAGACAAATGTAACGGATAAGGAGGCAGGCGGTATTACACAGCACATAGGTGCATATACTGTAAATGTTAATGGTCAGTCCATTACCTTCCTTGACACACCGGGACATGAAGCGTTTACTGCAATGCGTATGCGTGGTGCCAATTCCACAGATATTGCAATTCTGGTGGTGGCAGCAGATGATGGCGTTATGCCTCAGACAGTGGAGGCAATTAATCATGCCAAGGCTGCCGGAATTGAAATCATTGTTGCAGTAAATAAGATTGATAAGCCGGGAGCAAATATTGACAGAGTAAAACAGGAAATGACGGAATATGAGCTGATTCCTGTAGATTGGGGCGGAACAACAGAATTTGTTCCGGTTTCCGCCAAGTCCGGTGAAGGAATTGATACATTGCTTGAAACTATTCTGCTTACAGCAGAAATTCTGGAATTAAAAGCAAATCCCAACAGACGTGCAAGGGGGCTTGTAATTGAAGCAGAGCTTGATAAAGGACGGGGTCCTGTTGCCACGGTACTGGTACAGAAGGGTACGCTTCATGTGGGAGATTTCATTTCCGCAGGTGCCAGCCATGGTAAAGTCAGGGCAATGATCGATGACAAGGGAAGAAGAGTGAAGGAAGCCCTTCCTTCCACCCCTGTGGAGATATTAGGCCTTTCTGACGTCCCCAGTGCAGGTGAAGTATTCATTGCCCATGAAAACGATAAGACAGCTAAGTCCTATGCGGAAACTTATCTTGCACAGAATAAGGAGAAGATGCTGGAAGAGACCAAGGCAAAGATGTCTCTTGATGATCTCTTTACCCAGATTCAGGCAGGTAATTTAAAAGAACTGAATATTATCGTAAAAGCAGATGTACAGGGCAGTGTGGAAGCTGTTAAGCAAAGCCTTATGAAGCTTTCCAATGAAGAAGTGGTAGTTAAATGTATCCATGGCGGCGTTGGTGCAATTAATGAGTCCGACGTATCCCTTGCTTCTGCGTCAGCAGCAATTATTATTGGATTTAACGTGCGTCCGGATGCAATGGCAAAGACCATAGCGGAGAGAGAGGGCGTTGACATCAGACTCTACAGAGTTATTTATCAGGCCATTGAAGATATTGAAGCAGCTATGAAGGGAATGCTTGACCCTGTTTATGAGGAAAAGATCATTGGTCATGCAGAGGTGAGACAGATATTCAAGGCATCTGCGGTTGGTAATATTGCAGGCTCCTATGTGCTTGACGGTGTTTTCCAGAGAGATTGTAAGGTGCGCATTACCAGAGAAGGAAATCAGATTTATGAAGGCCAGCTTGCTTCTTTAAAGCGTTTTAAGGATGATGTGAAAGAAGTTAAGGCAGGATTTGAATGTGGTCTGGTATTTGAAGGCTTTGACCAGATGCAGGAGCTTGACATTGTAGAGGCTTATATTATGGTGGAGGTTCCCAGGTGAGAAAAAACAGTATGAAAAATACCCGGATCAACGGGGAGGTGCAGAAAGCACTGGCTGATATTATAAGGGGAGATTTAAAGGATCCCAGGATCAGTCCCCTTACCTCTGTAGTTTCTGTAGAGGTAGCCCCTGATTTAAAAACCTGTAAGGCGTGGATCAGCGTATATGGAGATGAGACAGTTCAAAAGAATACTATTGAAGGATTACGAAGCGCAGAAGGCTATATTCGCAGGGAACTGGCAAGAATAGTAAATCTTCGCAACACACCGGAAGTGCGCTTTATTGTAGATCAGTCTATTGCATATGGCGTAAAGATGTCTAAGCTGATCGATCAGGTCAACCGTGGCAGTGAAGATGAAAATGAGGCAAACTAATTTATGTAAGCAAACGGAGTTCGATGGTTATGAATATTTATGAAGAGGTAAAAAATGCTGCGACCATTGGCATCAGCGGCCATGTAAGGCCCGATGGCGATTGCATCGGGTCAGCCATGGGGCTCTACCTGTACCTGAAAAAGGCATGCCCTATGGCCACAGTACAGGTGATGCTGGAGGAGCCGGCAGATGTTTTTAACTGCCTGAAAGGAATAGATGAGATACATACAGACTTTTCTACGGATGTGGATGCCTTTGACGTGTTTATCGTAGTGGACGCTGGAAAGGGAAGAACTGGTGAAGCTGAAAAATATTTTGACAAGGCTAAAAAGACCATCAATATTGATCATCATATAAGCAACAGCGGCAGCGGGGATGTTAATTATATCGTTCCTGATGCAAGCTCTTCCAGTGAGCTGGTTTATCAGGTGATTGGGGATAAGTCAATGCTGGACGCAGAAATAGCCAAAGCACTGTATATGGGTATCGTCCATGATACAGGCGTGTTCCAGTATTCCAATACTTCACCGGAAACGCTTAAGACAGCAGCGGAGCTGGTTGCTTACGGATTTGATTTTTCCAAACTGATTGACGAAACCTTTTATGAAAAGACCTATGTTCAGAATCAGATTCTGGGCAGGGCTTTACTGGAGAGTATTCTTTTTATGGAGGGAAAATGTGTAGTCAGCATGGTGGATAAGAAGACCATGAGTTTTTATCAGGCAAAGCCTCATGATCTGGAGGGGATCGTAAATCAGTTAAGGAATACAAAGGGCGTGGAATGCGCAATATTTATGTATCAGACGGATACCCTTGAGTACAAGGTAAGCCTGCGGTCTAACGGAAAAGTAGACGTTGCAAAGGTGGCGGCCTTTTTTGGCGGCGGCGGACATGTGAGGGCAGCAGGAGTGACTATGCAGGGAACTTTCCATGATATTGTAAATAATCTGTCAGCACAGATTGCGCAGCAGATTTAAGGGAAGAGAGTCAGAATTTTGCGAAAGGCATATATATGTACCACGGAATTATAAACGTATATAAAGAGGCTGGATACACCTCCCATGATGTGGTTGCCAGGCTTCGCGGTATTTGCAGACAGAAAAAGATCGGACACACAGGAACCCTTGACCCGGATGCGGTGGGGGTTCTTCCTGTATGCCTTGGAAACGGAACAAGACTGTGTGATATGCTGACTGACCGCACCAAGGAGTATGTTGCGCTGCTGCGTCTTGGGATCACTACAGATACCCAGGACATTTCAGGAACAGTGCTTGAGGAAAAGCCGGTGGCTTTAGCACCGGATAAGGTCAGGGAGACGATCGCTTCTTTTCTGGGAGATTCCATGCAGATTCCTCCTATGTATTCCGCTCTTAAGGTGAATGGCAAAAAGCTTTACGAGCTTGCAAGAGAAGGAAAGGAAGTAGAACGAAAGGCCAGACCCATTACCATTTATCAGTTGGAAATATTAAAGGAAGCCCATCCTGAATATACCATCAAAGTAGAATGTTCCAAAGGCACTTATATCAGAACCCTGTGCCACGATATTGGACAGGCCCTTGGATGCGGCGGGGTGATGGCAGGCCTTCAAAGGACCAGAGTTGGAGAATTTGAGATTGGGCAGGCGTATACACTGGAGGAACTGCAAAAGCTCTCTGACCAGGGGCAGCTTTCACAGGCAGTGATTCCGGTGGAAAAGATGTTTGAGAATTTTCCGGCACTAAGGGTAAAAGAAGAGAGTATGAAAGCGCTGAAAAACGGAAATCAGCTTAAAGCTGAGGACTTTCAGGAAAAAGGTTTTCTATGGAAGGGGGCACAGAAAGCAGCAGACGGGCAGGAATTTCGAGTGTATAGCCATGAAGGGGTTTTTTATGGAGTTTACAGTTATACAGAACAACGCAGATTATTTTGTCCGGTCAAGCTGTTTTTGGCCAATGATTAAACAGCGCGGATAGATTCATATAAGGAACATAGAGCATGAAGATCATTTGTGATACGACAGAATTTCAGATAGAGCAGAAGTCAGCCATAGCCATTGGGAAGTTTGACGGTATTCATAAAGGACATATGGAGTTACTTTCTCACATTATCGAAATGAAAAAGCAGAAGATGGCCGCAGTGGTTTTTACTTTTTATCCTTCAGCAGCAGTCTTTTTTGGTCAGGCAAAAGGGGCGGAATTAACTACCCGGTTTGAAAAAAGACAGTTATTTGAGGATATGGGAATTGATATTCTGGTGGAGTTTCCTCTAAATAAAGAGACAGCCGCTACGCCGCCGGAGGAGTTTGTCAGAAAAATCCTTGCAGATAAAATGCGGGCAGGCTATATTGTGGCCGGGGAAGACCTGTCCTTTGGGTATAAGGGTTTGGGAAACAAGGAACTTCTTATGGCACTTGCCGGGGAATGTGGTTACCAGGTTCAGATTATAGATAAAGTATACTATAAGGACAGGGAAATCAGTTCCACCTATGTGAGGGAGGAAGTGGAAAAGGGCAATATGGATATGACGGCCCGGCTCCTTGGGAGATATTACAGCTTTGAAGGCCGCGTGGAAGAGGGAAACAGGCTTGGAAGAAAATTGGGCATGCCTACCTTAAACCTTTATCCTGATAAGGAGAAGCTTCTGCCACCTAAGGGAGTGTATTATTCCAGAGTACGCTTTGGGGGCTGCACTTATCCGGGGATTACCAATATCGGACAAAAGCCAACAGTAAATGACACCAATACCGTCAGTGTGGAAACCTATCTTTATGATTTTGACAAAGATATGTACGGGAGAGAAATTGTGACGGAATTGTTACAGTTTAAGCGGCCGGAGCAGCGGTTTGGGAGCGTGGAAGAACTGAAAGCACAGATGGAAAAGGATATAGCGCAGGGAAAACAATTTCATGCCGGGATTTTCCAGTTGAAAAATGATAGATTTGTTTGACATATCAAAGGTAAGTTGTTATAATGACCGTATTGAAAATGTAACAAATTTGTAACAACTTTGGAGGATCAACGTGAAAAAACAGATGATGTACGGTACCTGCGTATTTGCAATGGCCCTGCTTTTGGGCAGCCCGATGGACTTAAGAGCGGCTGAAATAAACAGTGCAGATACACAGAACGCAGATACTGAAAAAATAGAATGGCTGACTGCCGGAATAGGAGACATATATTATTCTCCGCTGACAGAAACTGAATATAAAGAAATTGCCAAAAAGGCGGAAGGCGCTCTTTGGGGCTATACGCATCTTGGTATTTGCAATGTGGAAGAGAATAATTTAAATATCAGGAAAGAACCTGATGAATCAGGAAAGCTGGCAGGTAAACTTCCTAAAAATGCCGCCTGTGAAATTGTAAGCATTGAGAACGGATGGGCCTACATCACTTCCGGCAAGGTCGAAGGATATGTCAAGGAAGAATATCTGCTTACTGGTTTTGAAGCGAAAAAGAAGGGAGAAGAGCTGGCCTCCGCTATTGCAGTGGCAACTGCGGATGGTTTGAATATCAGAGAGTTTCCCAGCACGGATGCAGAAGTGGTGACCCAGGTGGCTTCAGGTGAAATGCTTGATATCGTAGAAATTCAGAATGATGGATGGATTAAAGTGTATCTGGATGATGAAGAGGTTTATGTATCCAGCGATTATGTGGAGGTAAAATCCGATCTGAATACTGCCATCACCATGACAGAGCTTATGTATGGACAAGGGGTTTCTGATGTGCGTGTGGATCTGTGCCAGTACGCGAAACAATTTTTGGGCAATCCCTATGTGTGGGGAGGAACCAGTCTTACAAACGGTGCGGACTGTTCCGGTTTTGTCCTCAGTGTTTTTGCTAAATACGGAGTTTCACTGCCGCACTCTTCAAGAGCTCAGGCGAATATGGGGACAAGCATCAGTTCTTCAGAGCTTGCGCCCGGAGATTTAGTGTTTTATGCAAAAGGGGGAACTATTAATCACGTTGCCATCTATATTGGGGGCGGACAGGTTATCCATGCCAGCAGTCCGAAAACCGGTATTAAGATTTCCAATTATAATTACAGAACACCCTATAAGATGGTAAGAATTCTGCAGGATTAAAAAATTCCTTTACATGAAAGTTAAGTTATGTTATTATAAGCAGGTATGAGATTCAGCCGTTGCTCAGAGCTTTGGACACTCCGACCGGTTCTTAGCATCAGGCGTTTTAAAAATAAGGAGGAAGCACAATGATTTCTAAAGAAAAGAAAACAGCAATTATGAAAGAATATGCAAGATGTGAGGGAGATACAGGATCACCTGAAGTACAGATTGCAGTATTATCAGCAAGAATCCAGGAGCTTACAGAGCACCTGAAGGAGCATCCCAAGGATAATCATTCCAGAAGAGGTATGTTTAAGATGGTAGGTCAGAGACGTGGTCTTCTTAATTATCTGAAAGAAAAGGATATTGAAAGATACCGTGCTTTGATTGAAAAACTGGGACTTAGAAAGTAAAAATGGCAGTTTTAAGGCGGAGCATACCGAGGCAATCGGACTCCGCCTTTTTAACAGTAAGTCGGCTTGCCCTGCAAGTCGGTTTCTGTTTATTCATTTTAGCTGCTTTGCCAGGGCAAAGCCGGCTGGTAAGATAAGAAAAGGAGAAAGATTATGTACAAGACGTTTTCAATGGAACTTGCAGGCCGTACACTCAGTGTTGATATAGACAGAGTGGGCAAGCAGGCAAATGGATGCGCGTTTATGCATTATGGTGATACTACAGTATTATCTACAGCAACCGCATCAGACAAGCCGAGAGAGGGAATCGATTTCTTCCCCCTTAGTGTAGAGTATGAAGAAAAATTATACGCAGTAGGTAAGATTCCGGGTGGGTTTAATAAGAGAGAAGGTAAGGCTTCAGAGAATGCCATTCTTACAAGCCGCGTGATCGACAGACCTATGCGTCCTTTATTTCCGAAAGATTACAGGAATGATGTAACTTTAAACAATATGGTTATGAGCGTGGACCCTGAATGTCGCCCTGAGCTGGTAGCTATGCTTGGTGCAGCCATTGCAACCTGTATTTCAGACATTCCCTTTGACGGTCCCTGCGCAATGACCCAGGTAGGTATGATTGACGGGGAATTAGTGATCAATCCTTCCCAGAAGCAGTGGAAAGAGGGCGATCTTAATCTGACGGTTGCATCTACCTCTGAAAAGGTGATCATGATTGAAGCAGGTGCCAACGAGATACCTGAAGATAAGATGATTGAAGCAATTTACAAGGCCCATGAGATCAATCAGACAATTATTGCATTTATCAACCAGATAGTAGCTGAGGTTGGAAAGAAGAAACACGAATATACCAGTTGTGCAGTTCCGGAAGAGCTGTTTGCTGCAATTAAGGAAATTGTACCTCCCGCAGAAATGGAAGAAGCGGTATTCACGGATGAAAAGCAGGTTCGTGAAGAGAATATTAAGAATATTACTGAAAAGCTGGAAGAAGCATTTGCAGAAAATGAAGAATGGCTGGCAGTGCTTGGGGAAGCAATTTACCAGTATGAGAAAAAGACAGTGCGCAAGATGATCTTAAAAGATCACAAGCGTCCGGACGGCCGCGAGATCACGCAGATCCGCCCTCTTGCCGCTGAAGTTGACATTATCCCCAGAGTACATGGCTCGGCCATGTTTACACGTGGACAAACCCAGATTTGTAATGTATGTACATTAGCTCCCTTGTCCGAGCAGCAGAAAATTGACGGTCTTGATGAAAATGAGGTAAGCAAGCGTTATATGCATCATTATAACTTCCCCTCCTATTCCGTGGGCGAAACAAAGCCTTCAAGGGGACCCGGAAGAAGAGAGATTGGTCATGGAGCACTGGCTGAGAGAGCATTGATTCCCGTGCTTCCCTCAGAGGAAGAGTTTCCTTATGCGATCCGTACCGTATCTGAAACCTTTGAATCCAACGGTTCTACCTCTATGGCATCCACCTGTGCTTCCTGCATGTCTCTGATGGCAGCCGGTGTTCCTATCAAGAAGATGGTTGCAGGTATTTCCTGCGGTCTGGTTACCGGAGAAACGGATGATGATTTTGTCCTTCTTACTGATATCCAGGGGCTGGAAGATTTCTTTGGAGATATGGATTTTAAGGTAACAGGTACCACAGAAGGTATTACAGCTATTCAGATGGATATTAAGATTCATGGCCTTACAAGACCTATTGTTGAGGGTGCCATTGCAAGATGTCGTGAGGCAAGACTGTTCATTATGGATAATTGTATGAAGAAAGCCATTGCAGAGCCCAGACCTGAGGTTGGCCCTTACACACCTAAAATTATTTCTATTCAGATCGATCCTGAAAAGATCGGCGATGTAGTAGGGCAGCGCGGCAAGACCATCAATGAGATCATTGCGCGTACCGGTGTTAAAATTGATATTACAGACGACGGTAATGTGTCTGTCTGTGGTACTGATGCAGCTATGATGGATAAGGCTGTTGAATACATTAAGACCATTGTTACCGATTATCAGGAAGGACAGATATTCCAAGGTATTGTGGTAAGTATCAAGGAATTTGGCGCCTTCATTGAGTTTGCTCCCGGCAAGGAGGGAATGGTTCACATTTCCAAGATTGCGAAGGAGAGAATTAACAGAGTAGAAGATGTCCTTACATTGGGAGATAAAGTAACAGTTGTATGCCTTGGCAAGGATAAGATGGGCAGAATGAGCTTTTCCATGAAGGATGTTGCACAGGCGTAACAATATTCAAAATAACAGGAACAGACAGTGAAAATTATAAACGTCTGTAGAATTGGGAGTCCCGAAGAGGGGCTCCTTTTTGTATAACAGGAAATTCCTCCGGATTTTCCTGTTATACAAAAGCCCTCCGGGCGGGA
>USJG01000055.1 GCA_900554925.1 uncultured Lachnospiraceae bacterium | reverse complement strand
TCATTGTATGGTTCCGATAAATACCATTCCGGAGTACAGTTACAGGCAGGGCATCTGGGCGGTAAATTTTCATCATCTGCTTTAAAGGGAAAGCAGCATTTATAGCAGGTATATAGCTTCAGCATTTTCTTCTCCTTTCAATTCATTCTTTATCATAAGCAGCTTCCGGTTCCTCCCAGGTACGGGAATCCGGACATTTCCAAAGCAGCTCTCTGTTTCCATCCGGGTCTTCTACCACAATAAAATCAGCCCAGTCGCCATCAATTTCTGTTCTGGCAACCACCTTCCATCCGCGCGCTGTCAGCGCTGAAACGGTTTCCTCCAGCGGAACCTCCATACTTACCTCCATAAAGGTCTGAGGCTTTTCGCACCGCTCTCTGGCAACAAGCTGTGCCCATATATGGCCCGGTTCAGAGCCCTCCCAGGACACCTGCGAAGGCCCCGTAGCACACATTAAAGATGGCCTTTCATCAGTATCTTCAATAAATACCCCCTGTGGAACCCGCATCACGTCCCATCCAAATACATAGACATAAAACTTTTTTGCGCGCTCATACTCGTCATAGGGAATCATCATTCCTCTCACACGCCCATGAAGTGATTTTTTCGTATACTTTTTGGGTGCGCGATAAGGATATTCGGACATTGTGTTTTCCATGATATTTTCTCCTTCCTTTTTCCTTGTTTTATTCAAATATCACAATTCTCTTCCATTAGTGGCGATGACATGCTGATACCAGTAAAAGCTTTTCTTCCGATACCTGTTTAAGGTACCTGAACCATCATCCTGCCTGTCAACATAAATAACTCCATATCGCTTGGACATTTCTGCTGTGGACGCGCTTACCAGATCGATACATCCCCAGATCGTGTATCCAAGGACCCGGACTCCGTCCTCTATAGCCTCACCAACCTGTTTTATGTGTTCACGCAGATAGTTGATCCTGTAATCATCCTCTACTGTCATATGACCTTCCTTACAGATTAACCGGTCATAGGCACCTAACCCATTTTCCACAATAAATATGGGCTTCCTGTACAGGTTCCACATTTGATTCAAAGCATACCGGAGTCCTTCAGGATCGATCTGCCATCCCCATTCGCTTGCCGAAAGGGTGGGATTAGCTACCCCGGCAATCAGGTTTCCTTCCCCTTTTTTATTTTTCTCAGGATCTGCTGTGGCACAGCTGCTCATATAATAGCTGATCGATATAAAATCAACGGTATTTTTCAAAAGAAGCTCAGCATCGCCAGGTGCAAATGAAATTTCAATTCCTTCTTCCTTTAAAAACCGCTTCATGTACCCCGGATATTCACCTCTTGCGTGTATCTCAAGAAACATTTCATTCTTATGGTTTTCCAGCATGGCTGCAATCACATCCCCAGGATCCGGTGTAAGCGGATAAACCGGCATACAAAGCACCATACAGCCAATTTGAAATTCAGGGTTGATAAGATGTCCTATCTGAGTTGCCAGCGCACTTGCCACAAGCTCATGGTGAATGGCCTGATACAACTGCTGCCTGGAAAGCTTCTCCACTGGTGTGCATATCCCCCCGCTGATAAAGGGTGACACAAGAATGGAATTAATCTCATTAAAGGTGATCCAGTACTTTACTTTATCCTTATATCTCTCAAAAACAGTCCTTACATAATGCTCATAAAAGCCTATCATCTCCCGGCTGGTCCAGCCGTCATACTTTTCCGCCAGATACAGGGGCGTTTCATAATGAGAAATGGTTACCAGCGGTTCCATTCCATATTTATGGCATTCATCAAACAATCTGTCATAAAACCGGAGGCCTGCTTCATTGGGTTCACTTTCATCTCCTTTTGGGAAAATGCGGCTCCATGCAATGGAGGTTCTGAAAACCTTAAATCCAAGTTCTGCAAAAAGCCTTATATCTTCCTGATAACGGTGATAAAAATCAATTCCTTTTAATTTTAAATTATCTTTTGTAGGCTCTTTGGTTCTTTGGGTTTTTACCCCGTGAGGCAGGACATCCTGTATAGAGATTCCCTTCCCATCCTCATCAAATGCACCTTCGCACTGATTCGCAGAGACTGCTCCGCCCCAGAGAAAATCCTCCGGAAACATAGCTATCACCTCCTCGTCATTTCTTTGGAAAACGAAGCATATAGTGGTATGCTGCTCCAATAATATTACATTCATCAAGATAGCTGCTTTTCACAATTTGGGCCTGTAATTCCGGTCCCAGCCCGGTTCCCTTATAAAGCCTTTCAAGTTCACTTTGCACATCGCCGATAAGTCCGGGGATCCGGCTAAGTCCCCCGCCAATGACGACCTTTTCCGGAGCAAATGTGATCTGTACATTGAAGATCATAATTGCCAGAGACTCCAGAAATTCTCCGTAAATCTCCTTTACCTGTGTATCTCCTTCTTCCAGCCACCTGACAAGCTGTTTCCCGTCTGCCTTTATCCTTAATGGGGGCTCCATGCTCGAAGGATAATCTCTGCCAAAATTTACATCCACATTTTTAAGTTCCTCAGAGTAATCCTGACAGTCAAAAGAAAGATTCTTTTTTTTACACAATTTATAGGTAAGGCCAAAGGCAGCGCAATTCATCACAGCCAATCCACTAAAATCAGGCTTCTTTGGATTGATCAGATAATTTGAAAATTCTCCTGCTGTCAGATTCCAGCCTGTATGTATCTTTTTATCTTTAATGATCCCTCCTGCAATCCCTGACCCCAGAATCATTACTACACCGTCTTTACATTCCAGGAGCGCTCCCTTCCATGCCTCTGCAAGAGCACCGCATTTTCCATCATTCTCCACTGCAATATTTATCGGGATGACTTCCTTAAGCAAATTTACCAGATTACAGCCATACAAATTTCTATAGGCGCCGGAACCGATCAGCGTTCCGGAAACAGCATCCACATAACCGGGAATACTGATCGATACTCCATTAACCTTCTTTTCATAATTGCTGTAAATTTCTCCGGCAGTTTCCACAAACTGTTGCTTTGATTTAAGAGGTGCTTCTTCCTTCCCTGATTCCAATATACTTCCCTGTTCATTTACAACTGCATATTTTACGGAAGTCCCTCCAAAATCCATAACCAATAAATTCATTTTTTCCATCTCTTTCCTCCTGTTTTCCAGGGCTCTGTATTTGCAATTTATCCGGTTCTATGATATATTAATAACCTGATCAGCAAGAGAATCCTCATTGATATTTAAACCCGGTTCTAGAACAAAAATGGAGGTTTTTATGAACGTTAGTTCCCCAGGGAAACAAAAAATTATTGCCAGCCTTACCAGCCTTCTTAATAAAAAAAAGTTATCATCCATTAAGACAACTGAAATCATATGTGCAAGTGATGTTTCTCACCAGACCTTTTATCGCTATTTCATGGATAAATATGATGCTGCGGAATCTGCATGTTATGAATGTCTTGCGGTTTCCAAGACGATTTTCGGCTCCAATCCTACCGTACGCGATCAGACGATCTGTTTATTGAATGTAATTAAATCTCACTCCACATTCTTCAAACATCTGCTTGCAGACCCGGACGGTGCCATTATCATCAAAAATACCCTTGTCAAGCTTTCTGCTGAATCCATTAACTTTAAAAGTTCTCCTCCTATTACCAACGCCTGGATTTACTGCCTTCAGGAATGGAATGACAACAATTATCAGCTTCCCGTTGAGGAGGAATATCTTAAAATCATCAGCTCCTATCCCATTAAAGAGGTTGTGTTTGGAGAGGATTTAAAACTATTGCTTGACAAATATGGAAATTATACAATGGATGATCTGAATGCCTCCTGCAATTCTGACAATCATGCAAATATATAAATATCTGAATTTTCTGTCTTTTTGGGTTTTGTTCTGATTTAATTCTATAAAATCGCCTATTTGCCGTCAAGATAATGAAAATTTGTTTTGTAATCTTTATGTTACAAAGACTTGTTTTTTTCACATTTATCTGAAATCCTGTCAAAAGAAGAACTCTGACTTTCTTATCTGTCCTCTCATCTATAGCTGTAATTTTTTACCCTTCTTCTCCGTAAACTTAAAAGAAGTTTACAGTAATTGAAAGGGTAAAGGATTTTTATGGAGCAATCAAAACGCTGCGCTATCTATATCCGTGTCAGCACAGAAGAACAGCATATCAATGGCCTGTCTCTTCCCGCACAAAAAAAAGTGCTCACGGAATATGCCCAAAACAACGGTTTTACCATTGTTGACTATTATGCCGATGAGGGATTTTCTGCCCGGAAGCCCATGAAATACCGTAAGGATCTCCTAAGACTTCTGGAGGACGTCAAAAAGAATAAGATAGATATGATTCTTGTGACCAAGCTTGACCGCTGGTTTCGAAATATCAGAGATTACAATGTTACGGAAGAAATTTTAAAGGCACATAACTGTTACTGGAAAACCATCTATGAAAGCTATGACTCCTCAACTGCCAATGGACAGATGATAATCAACATCATGCTTTCTGTCAATCAGGCTGAATGTGACCGCACTTCGGAGCGTATTAAAGCTGTGCTGGATTATAAACGTTCCATTGGCGAAGTTACCAGCGGCCGATGTGCCTGCTACGGTTACCGGGTCGCAGCTAACCGGCTGGTAAAGGACGAAGCTGTGGCACATATTGTTGAAGATGCATACCGGCATTATTTTACCTGCTATTCCATCCGCTCCACCATCAAATACCTGAACAGCAAGTATGGCGATGCATCGCCCTCCGACCATCAGATTGACCGTTTCTTTAAAAATGAAACCTACGCCGGCAGGGATAAATCCAATTTAAGCTACTGCGAACCTTATATTACCCCGGAGCAGTTTGACAAAATCCGGCAGATTGCCACAAGCAGAGACCGTACTTCTGGCAATAGTGAGCCTTATCTGTTCAGTTCCCTTATTAAGTGTCCCTGGTGCGGCAGTAACTACACCGGCTATCGAAGGAAGCAATCCCTGAAAAACGGTGGAGAAAGCATTTATATCAGGTATCGGTGCGGGAATAAGTTTATAACGCACGGATGTGCCCACCTTACAGAACATAAGATTGAAGAATATATGCTAACTCATACTTTTTCTGCCCTTACACAGGAAAAAGTCGAAATCAGATTTAAAAGTCCTCAAAGTGCAAAGCAGGATAACACTGCATCCATACGCGCAGAGCTGGAGCGCCTTAATCTTCTGTTCCAAAAAGGAAGGATTTCAGAAAGCTACTACGAGAAAGAATATGAGTTTCTGGATAAAAAGCTGTCCGCCTGCATCCAGACCCCTGCTCTTGCCCTCCCTGCTAACAGCGCATCCCAGACAGATACTTTTACGGGAAGCTGGCAGGAATTATACCTTGGCTTAAATAAATCTTACAGGCAAACCTTCTGGAAAAGTATTATAAAAGACATTCAGATCAATCCCCGAACACGGCGTATAAGCGGATTTCATTTTCTGATATGATACTTTCCGGCATGATTGGAGCAGTAAAAAACTTACACAGTAGAATTTGAGCCCCACGCCACCTCCCTGGAAGCCAAAGGCGACGGTTATGTGGTGGCTTCCTTAGGCGAGGATTCCGGCTATGTGCCTTACACAGCCTTCAGCGCAAAGAAAAGCTATATCGAAGCTAATCCCGATACCATTCAGGCTTTTACCAATGCCCTTCAGAAAGGTATGGATTATGTTGCCACTCACACCCCGGAAGAAATTGCCAAAGTGATCCAGCCTCAGTTTGAGGAAACTGATTTAGATACTCTCACCACTATTGTTGCCAGATACTATGAGCAGGACACCTGGAAGGCTGATCTGATTTTTGAGGAGGATGCCTTTACACTTCTTCAAAACATTCTTGAGGAAGCCGGCGAACTGCCCCAGAGGGTTCCCTACGAAGACCTTGTTACCAGAACCTTTGCGGAAAACGCAGTAAAATAAAACATTGCAGATTTAAACTTTTTCCTGCAAAAAGACCGGCAGCCCACAGAAAACCTTTATTTCCTCCGGGACTGCCGGCTTTTTTCCTTAACTCCTGCTTAGAACCTCAGTCAAAAATCGGCTCTGCTTTAAAAATGAATGGTCTGCGCATGGGAAAATGCCCAGTCCATCATTCCCATCACCATTGAAAATCCTGTAAGCGCCATGGTAAGCAGAATCGCAGGCACATCATAAACCACTCTGCTCTGCTCCAGAAGTTTTCCCTGCGCATCTCTTACCTCAAAGGTTTTCCATCTGCTTCCAATTAAAACTTCTATGCCCAGTGTGATCAGAATTACGGGCCAGAAATGGAAAATCACCACATAATCAAGCTGAGGGATCAACAGACGGATAAGAAATAAAATTCCTGTAACTACCAATACCATGCCAAAGGTAACAGCGCCTACTTTGCGCACTCTGATCGTCTGCTTTTCCATTACTGCTCATCCTTTCCGGGGATTCCCCTGTTCTGTGTGGCCTCATCTTTCATCTCCCAATCTTCTGTTTCCACCTTTTTTCCGGTTATCATCTTAATTCCAATCACAATAATGGCAATCCCAATCAGGATGCTTGGCACGTAATTGCCAATTCTGCCCATTGTCCACACTATAAACTGGTACGGTTCCGGCACCAGGACATACATAAGGTCTGTCAGAGAATTCCACAAAAAGCATACACCGATAAAAATAAGTATGCCGGCTACCAGTGTATGGTGCTTTTCTACAATGACCTTCGTCCCCGGAAGCGACTCCATTCCAAACAGATATTCATCCTCTACCTGCGCAAAGTCCTCATCACATAAACTGGCAAGATGATTGGCATGAAAAAAACTGTAAAACCATATTACCAAAGCAAACATGCTGACCACTCCCTGATGAATCCATCCGCTGATCACTATGATCAGGAAAAATAACAGCATCAGGCTTACTCCTGTTTTCATAAAGCCCATGTACATTTCTGCTGCTCCCGGCATCAGTGAAAAGCAAAAGGTTAAAAATCTGTTCTTTTTCTTAGTCCTCATTATAAATTCCTCCATTCTCCCTGTTAAATAAATTTCCTAATTGAAAGCTGTTTATCTGTTCAAACCAGGCGTTAAATTTCTGATTCATCTCCCTGGTCTGTTCACTGAATATCTCATTTGTATATCTGTTTCTTTCCCTGTCAGCCATTTGCTCCTCTATTCCGCAATCTTTACTAACGTCGGCAACCGGAATGATCATCAGCATAATAAGAGCCGCCGCCATTCCTGCTATAATCTTAAGACGATACGTAAAAGTCTGAACCGGCCGCGCTCTTCTCCCGGTTGTGGGAAACATCTCCGCAGTTTGCTCCGGAAATGCCTTACTTAAAATCTGTTCCTTCATATGCTTTGGCGCATATAGCTCCTGTTTTTCCAGGTGATTTATCAAAAATTCCAATTCTTCATCTGTGGGATATTCCTTCATGCCGATTCCTCCTTTCCATATGCCTTCTTTAGCATTTCTCTGGCCCTGTAAATCTGTGTCTGAATTGTTTTCACGCTTTGCCCCCGCTTTTTAGCGATTTCTTTTGCGCTCAGTTCCCTCAGGTAATAATCCTTAGCCACCTCGCCATAGGGCGGCCGAAGCTTATCACACCACATTACAAGCCGGGTTTTTACTTCCTCCTCTATACAAATGTCTTCCGGTGATCCTCTTTTTTCCACCGCTGTTTCAAAAAAAGTATCCTCCGTAGGCACATTTCTGTGACTGGCACTTCTCAGATAATCGATACTCTTATTTGTGGCAATCCTGCATATCCATGCCTTTTCATTGGTACCATCAAAGGTATCGTATTTTTGAAATGCGGATAAAAATGTTTCCTGCATCAGATCTTCCGCAGCAAAGTAGTCACCGGTGAGCTTATAGCAGATGGAAAAAACAAGCTTATCATATGTATCGATCAGTGCTGCCAGCTTTTCCTTTGTACAGGCATCGCTTTTAACTATGGTACTTATTCCTTCCACCCTCTTTCTGCTTTTACTTACATAAGTTATAACGAAACCCTTTCAGGTTTATCTTCAAAAATTTAAAAAATTTTTTTACAAGCAAACTATACCCCTTTAATCTCATGTTGTAAATCTAAAACTTGTCATGTGGTTTTAAATACTATATAATAAGTGTCAGAGATTATTTCCCGAAACGCTTCGGCTTTTCAGGTAAAAGTGAGGGCAGGTTTGCATGACGATCAACAGAGAAGATTTATTAAACAGTATTATTGAAAGCCTTGGAAGAGTCCAGCATATTAAACTGGAGGATATTCCCAACATTGATCTGTATATGGATCAGGTAACTACTTTTATGGAAAAGCGGTTAAAAAACACTACCCGCAATCCGGAAGAAGACAAAATTCTGACTAAAACCATGATCAACAATTATGCTAAAAATGATCTTCTCCCCCCTCCGGTCAAAAAGAAATACAGTAAGGAGCATATTCTTCTGCTCATTTTTATTTACTATTATAAAGGGATTCTTTCTATCAACGATATTCAGACGCTGTTAAATCCTATCACTGAAAAATACTTTCAAACTGACAAAAACATCAGCTTAGGAGATATTTACGAGGAAGTATTCAGCCTGGAAAAGACTGCGGTTGATGATCTTAAAGAGGATATTGTTAAGAAATTTTCTATTTCCCAGGGAACCTTTCAGGATGCTCCTTCAAAGGATCAGGAAATTTTACAGTTATTTTCTTTTATCAGCATGTTAAGTTATGATGTTTATGTGAAACGTCTGCTCATTGAAAAATTGGTGGATGGATTTAAGGCAGCTACTGCCGGAGAAAATAAATCCGATAAAGATTCCAAAAAATAAATACTTCCAGGCATATTTTCTATTACTTTACTTTAAAACTTTAATATGTTAAAATTTTACTGCACGAATTAATATGTGAATATCTGCCTGGAGGTGTTGCTATATGAATAAAAAAATACAGACAGCAGCCGTTGATCACTTATTTGAAGCAGTTTTATGTCTGAAAACCAAAGAAGAATGCTATAGCTTTTTTGAGGATTTATGTACTGTCAACGAATTATTGTCCCTTTCACAGCGTTATGAAGTTGCATCCATGTTGAAAGAACACAAAACTTATCTTGAAATTGCAGAAAAAACCGGTGCTTCCACTGCTACGATCAGCCGGGTAAACCGTTCCCTGAACTATGGCAACGATGGATATGAACTGGTCTTTAGCCGCATGAATAAATAAACGGATAACCCTTTCGGATTATCCGTTTATATCAATTAATAACATGGGGTCAATGTACTCATCCTCCCGCATCATCTGATAGCCAAGCTCCTGGTTATCTTCTTCAATAGAAAATAAAATATATCCTTTTCCAAGTTCTTCGCCGTTCTTAACCAGCGCTGTACCGTTATTCCTGTAAACAGATTTATATCCGTTCCCATGGTCAATTACAATTCTGGTTCCGTAAGTTTCATCCGCATCTACACTGATTACCGTTCCGGTTCCTGTGGTAATTACATTAGTTCCGTTAGAAGCTGTAAATATCAGCATAGGATCACCCTCCTGTGCTTCCTGCATTGTGGCTGAACCGCTTAAGGGAAAACCTTTCGGCAATGCATTCTCAATGGTTTCCTGGGAAATTGCATCTTCTGTGGCTGCCTTCTTGCTGACAGTCTCACTTAAAACTGCCACCTTGCTGCTAAGAGTGGAATTTTCTACAGATAATGCTTCATTTTCATCTGTCAGGTTATTGATTGTAACTATTTGATCAACTATTTCTTTTCTCGCATCTCTTAATGTAATTTCATCATAAACAAATTTGCATATGACCGCCACTGCCAATATAAAAAGCACGGCAGCTATCACTTCAACTACAGTGGAACTGATAGTATACTTCTTTATGGTGCCATCTTCTTTCTCGGCCACCAGCAGAAAGGCAAATTTGCTTTTTCTTTTAGATTGCTGCTCCATAATTTACTTGTCACCTCCGGTCAATTATCCTTATTTTATCACAGGGAACAAAATAGAGCAACTTTATTTACTATTTCAGGTAAATATCAGCTTACGAGAAATCCTGCTTTTTCCAATTTATCTTCTATCAGATCAAGGATCTGCTCCTTGGAAGCTGCTACTGTATGGTAATGGATTCCATCTGTCAGCGCGTTTAAGGGCTTTGTACCACATTCTTCCACCTGCCGTACAAAATTATCTGCATCCTGCCTGCTGTTAATAATAAGATCCACCATAATCTGTCCATAAACAGGGTGCTCTACTACCACATCCAGAAGTCTGCCTCCGCAATCTACGATATGATACAGCTCTTCCCTGATTCTGTCATTTGTATGACTTACCTTGTAGGTTCTTTTACATGCTCCCCTGTTATCTTCATTATGGAACAAAATATACCCCTTATTGGTGGAAAGAATATTTTTGTTTCCTGCCCGTAAAAGCGCAATATCCTGTACAATAACCTGGCGGCTCACGCCCATGCGAAGCGCCAGCTCCGTACCGGATACAGGCTGGCTGCTGCCTGACAGTATTTGTATAATCTGTTCTCTTCTGTCGTCTCCGTACATTTATTTTCCTTTCCCATTTATCTGCCCGATTACTCTATTTATGTTTTTATCATAGCATTAACCTTTAGCCAAACGCAACACCGGAAATATAACCGGTGACCTATGAATGGCATGGCTGAATTGTTACAAAAATTTATTAAAATACCATAATTTTCTTTACTTTTGGAATTGACTGTGATATTCTGATTGTGTTACGGAATTTCCGTAATATACATTAACATTTTTTTATTTTTTGGAGGTATCTATAATGAACAAAGGTACAGTAAAATGGTTTAACAACCAAAAAGGTTACGGTTTCATCTCTGATGAATCAGGCAATGATGTTTTTGTACACTACTCAGGACTTAACATGGAAGGCTTCAAGTCTCTTGAAGAAGGCGCTTCCGTAGAGTTCGACATAGTGAACGGCGAAAAAGGACCTCAGGCTGTAAACGTAACAAAGTTATAATCAGCAGCAATCTGTTTATAACGCATTAATCAGTAACACGATGTGCCTTTTCTTAAATATAAATGTTTCATTTTATTTAGAATTTGCAATATTGTTTTATCAGATTAAGGAAATAACCTATCTCTTCAGAGGTAGGTTATTTTTTGTATAGCAGGAAATTCCACCGGATTTTCCTGCTATACAAAAAAGCCTTCCTGGCAGGATGCGCAGCTCGCGGAGAGGTAGTTATGCATACGCATCCGCTCGCGCGCAAAGTGTCGCTTGCGACACTTTATTGTATAGCAGGAGCAAGCGACACTTTGTTCCCCTCAAAACGCAAGAACATCCTCAAATTTCATGTTTCCGCCAAATAAGTCCAGTGCGCTGCCGATGGTTACATCAATTCTCCCCTTTCCCAGCTTTCTTAAAATCTCCAGGTCATGAAAATCATGTACGCCTCCGGCATAGGTACAGGGAATCCCGCATGTTTCCCCAAGCATAGCTATAAGCTCCTGCTCAATTCCCTGCCTTTTCCCTTCCATATCCACCGCATGGATCAAAAATTCATCGCAGTTTTCGGAAAGCTCTGCTATGGTTTCAGGATTTAATTTTACATTGGTATAATTCTGCCACCTGTCGGTAACAATATAATATTCCTGTCCTTTCCTGCGGCAGCTTAAATCCAGCACCAGACGTTCCCTTCCCACTGCGCTTATCATTTCCTTTAACCTGTGGCGGTGAAGCTGTCCGTCTTTAAAAACATAGGAGGTGACAATTACATGGGAGGCTCCTTTATTTAAAAACATTTCCCCATTGGAAGGGGTAATTCCCCCGCCAACCTGCAGCCCTCCCGGATATACCGCCAGCGCCTCCAATGCCTGCTGCCTGGTCTTTTCATAATATTCGCTTGAAGATGGGTTCAACAATATAATATGTCCGCCCTTAAGACCTTTCTCCTTATAGAGCCGGGCAAAAAATGCCGCATTTTGAGCAGACACAAAATTTTCTGATGCCTTATCCCCCTGATCCTTCAGGCTGCCTCCTACGATCTGTTTTACCTTACCGTTGTGAATATCAATGCATGGTCTGAATTTCATTGTTAAAATTTTCCTCTGTGAGTTTATGCTTTCTTCTGCGTCCGTCAGACTGTTGGATTTTGCTAATATTATATCATATTTTTAAAATCCTTCCATGCTCCATTTCATATACTTTATCACATAATGCTATAATGTCCTCAAAATTATGCGATGTTAATAAAATTGTCTTCCCTCTCTTTCTCATTTCTCTAAATAAATTACGCATATCTTCTATCCCTTCTTTGTCAAGAGAATTCATAGGTTCATCCAATATTAAAATTGAGGGATCTTCCATGATGGCCATAGCAATTCCCAATCTCTGTTTCATTCCCAAAGAATATTTTTTAACTGGTTTCCTGTCATCAGCAGATAATCCAACCAGTTTTAAAACCCTGTTTATTTCCTGTTTGCCTATCCGATTATTTAATCCTGCAAGAATACTCAAATTTTTAAACGCGCTGTAATGGGGCATCAACCCCGGACTTTCTATGAGCATTCCCATATTTTCCGGAAAATCTATATCTTTTCCTATTTCTTTATTCTCAACAAAAATTTTACCTGATGTAGGATATACCAGACCACATATACTTTTAAATAACATACTTTTTCCGCTACCGTTTTTTCCAACAATGCCGTAAATGTATCCTTCTTCAAAACCCACATTAATATTTTCTAGATTGTTCTTGGTTGTTTAGCAAGCGTAATACTGACATCACAAGCAATATAGAAAAAGCATAGCATTGAGTTTTACTTTTTGCAAGGCAGAAAAGGTCAACAAAGTATTGCAGTTAAAGGCTTTTCAGACAATTATCTCTCATACTGCATAATGCAAAACCGAACAAATGAGTTTCGGTTTATTTGCCCTTAAATTTCTTTGTATTTTACAGACAATCAAAACAACTTTATACTATTCTATTACTGTTTATTTAAGAGGTATTATCAGA
>USJG01000054.1 GCA_900554925.1 uncultured Lachnospiraceae bacterium | reverse complement strand
ATTTCTTTTGTGCAATCTGACGATTCCAAATTTACCAAGCACCTTTTGACACCCGGAGGGCTTTTGTATAACAGGAAAATCCAGAGGAATTTCCTGTTATACAAAAAAGGATAACTTCCATCCACCTAGAGACGAAGTTATCCGCGGTTCCACTCTATTAGAGGCATATTACCTCCACTCATTGCACGTAACGTGTGAATACGTGTCCTGCTACTTCATGTCTTATCATGACCTTCTCATTCACAGAACCTGCTCCCGGATGCACTTCTATTGCCTGAATACAGGAATGCTTTCAGCCGACGACACTCCCTCTCTGTGTAAACAGCCGCCTTTCATTACGCGGCGGCAATATACTCTTTCCGTTCTCAGCATTTAACGGTTTGCCAGTGTTTGATTGACAGATTTATTTTACATTAACAGCATATGCAAAAGCTTAGGTTTTGTCAACCGGAATTTCTTTTATTCTCATCCTTATTTTCCTTTTTCCATAGGACAGCCGCCGCATCCTGCGCACCCCCGCGCCATCACATCCTCGCTGCCTAAATTAACGGGGCTTGTCAGCATACAGATGGCCTGCGCGGAAATTCCCTCTCCGCTTCCTGTAAAACCAAGTCCTTCCTCTGTAGTGGCCTTCACATTGACCTGCTCAATGGCAATCCCCAGCGCATCTGCAATATTTTTCCGCATATCATCAATATAAGGACGCATTTTCGGCGCCTGGGCAATAATGGTTGCGTCAATATTTTCTATCAGAAAAAGGTTTTCCTCCAACAAATCCCTTACGTGTTCCATAAGCTTTATGGAGGAAATCCCTTTATATTTGGGGTCCGTATCCGGAAAGTGCTTTCCAATATCTCCTAGTGCCGCAGCCCCTAAGAGTGCATCCATAATTGCATGGAGAAGCACGTCCGCATCCGAATGACCAAGAAGCCCCTTTTCATAAGGAATTTCCACTCCTCCCATGATCAGCTTCCTGTCCTCTGTAAGCCTGTGTACATCATATCCCATTCCAACTCTCATAATGATACCTATACCTTTCTAATCCTTTCCTCTCAGCTCGGTCATTTTTTATTCCATTTCCTGCATTACGCTCTGAATATACTGCACATCCTCCTGCTTAATATACCCCACTTTTTGATAGGAAAATGCAAATTCACCGCGCATTACCGCATATCCTTTATAAATATACTCGCCAAAACCACAATATACCGCCGCTGTGTCTGTCAGAATCTCATTTTCCCAAGTGTCCTTCCTGTGGATTCCCTCATAGTACAAGTGAAGGTGAGTGGCTTCATGGGCCAGCACTGCAATCACCGCTTCCGGCGTATAGTAAGGCTTTAATTCCAGTCGTATGGTAGTAAAGGCCAGATCGGTTGCAATCTCTCCTGCCCGGTCTGACATAAACGTATCTTCTACCACCAGCCTGATAAATTCTCCGTCTATTCCCAAATGAGCGCAGATGCTTAACAAAAGTCTTTTCAGATTCGTTTCATCTCCAAGATCAGCTTTTAACCCTGCTAAAATATCCTCCGGCACCTGATAGGCTTCATACGCTTTCTTTTCTCTTTTTTTCAGAAGCGCAACGCATTCCTTAAGCAGTTCTTTGGGTACGGATTTAAAGGCGCTGGAAGGAACCGGAGCCTTGCGCAGAAGGAACTTTTTAATGAGGAAATAAACAAAACCGATAAATGCCAAAAGTTCAAAAATATCATGAATCCCAATGTGGTATAAAAAATTTTGTAATGCTCTCACTGCTTTCCTTCCTGTTCGTCGATCCTGGCCTTTAATTCCTCAAGATACATCCAGCGGTCCATCTTTTCTTCCAGTTCCTGCTCTGTCAGTTCCTTTTCCTTCGTCAATTCTCCAAGCTTCACAAAATCCGTTGCCGCGGCAGTGATCTGTTTTTCCAGATCGTCTATTTTTTCTTCCAGATCGGCAATCTGCCCTTCGATTACCGCGTAATCCTTCTGTTCCTGATAGGAAAACTTTAGCTTCGTATTGGGCTGCTTCCAGCTATTTTTTTTATTTTGGGCAGCTTCACTGCCATTTGCCAAAGCTGCTCCGGTGCCTGTGCTTTTAGCACTTCCGGTATTTTCCTTCTCCTGGACCTTCTGTAAAAGACGTATTCTGTAATCAGTATAGCCGCCCTCATACTGTTTTAACTTTCCTCCCTGTTCAAAAGCAAAGATTCTTTTCACGATCCTGTCCAGAAAATAACGGTCATGGGAAACCACAATTACGATTCCTGCAAAGCTGTCAAGATAATCCTCTAATACCGTCAGTGTTGTGATGTCCAGATCATTGGTAGGTTCGTCCAAAATCAGCATGTTAGGGGCCCCCATAAGTACCTTCAGTAAATTCAGCCTTCTCTTTTCCCCACCGGAAAGCTTACCTAACAATCCGTACTGTTCCTTTCCCTCAAAGAGAAATTGTTCCAGCATCTGGGAGGCTGACAGGCTGCCTTCCCTGGTCTGTACATACTCTGCCACATCCCTGATATAGTCGATCACCCTTTTATCCGGCGGCATTTCTGCTTCCCCGATCTCCTGGGCATAATATCCTATTTTAACGGTCTGACCGGTTATGATATTTCCTTTATCCGGTATTACCGAGCCAGCGATCATTTTCATCAATGTGGTTTTGCCGCAGCCATTAGGCCCCACAAAGCCAACCCGGTCGTCTTTCAGAAAAATATAGGAAAAATCACGAATCAATATCCTGTCGCCATATCTTTTGCAGATATGCTCTATTTCCACCGTTGTCCTGCCAATCCTGGTGGAAACAGAACCAATTTCTACCCTTCCATCTACAGCAGGTCCGGCAGCATTTTTCAATTCCTCATACCGCTCTAACCGTGCTTTTTGCTTGGTAGTACGTGCCCTTGCGCCTCTCTTTACCCATTCCAGCTCTTTGCGCAGAATGGACTGCCGCTTTCGCTCACTGGCAAGGGCTGCTTCCTCACGTCCTGCCTTTAGTTCCAGATAACCGGAATAGCCTGCCTGATAAGAATAAATTTTGCCTTTGTCAATTTCAATAATGCGGTCAGAAACGCTGTCCAGAAAATAACGGTCATGGGTAACCATCACAACTGCTCCGGTACGCTTCTTTAACTGTTCTTCCAGCCAGTCTGCCATTTCGTTATCCAAATGGTTGGTGGGTTCATCCAAAATCAGAATATCCGATGGGGTAAGCAATGCAGCTACCAATGCCAGCCGCTTCCTTTGTCCCCCGGAAAGCGTGCCGCACTGCCCGTCAAAATCCGTCACTCCCAGTCTGGTCAGCATAGTTTTTGCCATGGTTTCTGTGTTCTGCACGTTTTCCCCTGCTTTCGCAGCAATCAGATTGCTTTCTTCATACCGCTTTAAAACTGCCTCCAGCACTGTGTCCTTTTCCCGAAACACCGGATGCTGCGGCAGGAAACTGCATACCACATGATTTGCCATTGTTACCGTTCCCTCATCGGGCTCCTCCAGTCCTGCCATCATCTTAAGCAGCGTGGATTTACCCGTTCCGTTAATGCCAATAACACCAACTTTTTCGCCCTCTTGCAGATAAAAAGAAGTATTGTCAAACAAAAGGCGTTCTCCAAAGGATTTTGTAATATTATCAACTGATAAAATGTTCATTGTGCTTCCGCTCCAAATTGTATCTGCTTCTTTTGCTGGAACTATCTTACCATATCCGGCCCCAAAAAACACCCCTGGTTTTTTTTCTGTTTTCTTGAATAATTTTCCATCTTATGGAAACACTATTCTCAGAAAGGATGGTGCAAAATGGAAAAAGAAAAAAAGCTCAACACATACCCCACTGACCAAAAGCCTGAAAACAGCTATGATGATGGCAATATTCCACCAGAGGATCTGCCTGTAGACATTATCCCTGATGAAGTCCCCAGGAAGGATGGCCCAGGCGGAGAATAATTGCAACTTAATTATATTAAAAAACGGAAATCTGAACTTTGCTGCAGGTTTCCGTTTTTATTATCGCAAAGAGAAATTATAATTTTTACACGTTAGCAGCACCATCTTTCCCATGAAATAAAAAACATCCTTAGATTAATATCCAAGAATGCTTTTTAAAAATTTAAATTTTCAAAAATTAAACATCAGGTGCGTTAAATACGAAAAATATAACAAGATTGAGATACATACTTATTCGTCAGCACCCCATTTTTTCCATATTTACTCGTATACTCTTCATGCTGTTCCTCCCTTTGCTTTTCTAACTTATTTATCGGCTACTTTTACTTAAAATATTATAACGATTGCCAACATATTATATTAAGTGTTCTAATCATAACACACATTTTTAAATTGCAACACTTTTATGATTCCCCGCTTGCCTTAATCTCCTTATCATGATTTATTGGTGCCATAACAAAAGTAATCCCATCCCCCGGCAAAACCCAGTTACCAATTTTGACATATATAAATCCTTTATTATGTGTTGTCGTAATGTCCTTCTTAGATGTATCATCAATATCCGTATCTTTAAAGACAAAAACATCTTCCATAGCTTCAAATTCATCGTCCATTACTTTTGCTTTTTCATTCAGAGTGTATTTACAACTTCTATTATATATTTCGTCATTTGTAACTTTTTGTTTTTACTTCCTGTTTTTTCAACTTATCCTGCTTTTGCGTACAGAAAACTGTCGTATCAATTTCAACCGCTGAACAATCAATGTTTTGCCCTGGTTTTTCTTTTCAATCGGTAAAATATTGCTTTCATTCTTTGTAAATGATATAATCCTGACATCTTAATTTCCGGAGAACTATATAATGAGAACTGTTACCAACGCTTTAGAAGTAATAGAGAATTTAATATCCCCAAATGACAGAATCCTGTTTAATCTTTTTTATTTAATTGCAGAGTCGCCAGCTTCCTATTGGGTGACAGATGACAAATCTTACCTGGTCGGACAGACAAATGAACATCTACCTATGTGGGTTTGGATCAACGATAGTTTTAACGAAAACTCCAAAACAGAGCTTGCCAGTATCATCTGGAAGCGACTGGCATTAAATCCCCGATTAAAGCTTACCGCAGATGCTTCTAAAATAAGTACTCTGTTGGAGCAGATAGCTGCTGACAAAGAAGCTTCTTTTAAAAGCACAGTACCCATGAATATATACTGCTGCCAAAACATCACAAATTCCAAAACTGCTCCTGGTCATGTTATAAAATCAAACATAGACCACAAAAATGTTTTACAGAAATTTATTACCGGCATGGTAAATGATCTGGAACACAGGCCAATGAAAGAAGGAGAAGCGAAAAGCTTTGCTGACGCTGTTACGTGCTCCGATGATTTGTTTTTATGGGAGGATGGCGGAACAGTGGTTTCAATGGCAATGATCGCGCATGAAACAAATAAATATGCCCGAATAAATACTGTGTATACGGATTCCTGTCAGCGAGGAAAGGGGTACGCAGGCATGCTGGTAGGTAAAGTCACTGAAAAAATATTGGCGGAAGGGAAAATCCCCATGTTATATACCGAACAGGATAACCTTTGTTCAAATGCGGTTTATAAAAGAATTGGGTATCAGCTATGTGGAAAACTAACACAATTCTGTTTTCTTGAATAATTTTCCTTGCAATTTCATATCATTCCATTATATAATATTTACAGCATCAGTTCCGGGAGGAGTACGGTTTTTCCGTATTGCCAGTGTCTAGGTTCACACATATGATCATCCCGTAGAACACTTGGCAGCCGATGCTATCTGAAATTCTATTTATCAATTCTATTTTCACATATTTGAGGCAATAAAATCTTTTATTCCTTATTAATTGAAGATTTATCAGACCTAAAGCACCTTGATAATTGAATAGACTCTGCACCTTGACTGTGATATACTTACTACACTAAGCCATAAGGGGGCGTGATAATTTGGCATTGACAACCGAAGATTTACAGGCAATCTCTAATCTTTTGCAACCATTGAAGGATGACGTGCAATCTCTCAAAGATGACGTGCATACCCTGAAAGATGACGTACAATCTCTCAAAGGTGACGTGCAATCTCTCAAAGGTGACGTGCAAACTCTCAAGGATGATGTGCAAACTCTCAAAGGAAATGTGCATACCCTTCAAGAAGATGTACAATCTCTCAAAGGCGACGTACAAACTCTCAAAGGAAATGTACATACCCTTCAAGAAGATGTACAATCTCTCAAAGGCAACGTACAAACTCTCAAAGGAAATGTACATACCCTTCAAGGAGATGTGCAATCTCTCAAAGACGAACAAATAAATATGAAAATTGATTTAGAGTCACAAATAAAGCAAACGGAATGTGCCTTAAAAATTAAAATACAAAAAGAATGTGGTCTGGTTCTTGATGAAGTTGAAAGGGTACACCACATTCTGGATAAGCACAAAGCCGATGCAGCAATGCATACCGTATAGCAACTACATAAATGTATATCTATAAACCAAGGTGTAAAGTCTGTTGAATTATCAAGGGTTTTACACTTTTTGATTTCATAGGATTGGGGTGTCAAAAGGGGCTTGGCAAATTTAGAATTGGCAGATTGCTCAAAAGGAATTGCTAAGCTGTCATTGCGAAGGAAAATGAGATTTTATTAATGGTCTGGGGGGTAGAGCAGCAATTTCGGGACATGGATGTCCCGAAAAGTCCGCTATGAGCCCGGATGGCGAATTGCGGATGGTTGCGTCCGGATAAATAGACTTCCTTAAGAACATTTAGAAAATCCATTTTCAGAAACTGACAGCGTGCAATTCCTTTCGTGCAATCTGACAAGAGCACTTTCTAAAAGCACCTTTTGACGCCGCAGGATATATTTTTATTTCAAGGAGGTAGAAAATGAAAGCAACAATCGTTTTAATTGCAGATAACGAGGCAGAAAATTATGGCAGAAAATTAATGCTGGAAGCACACAGGCATGGAAAGATGGGGTTTGAAATGGCAAGGCTCCCACAGCATGTTTCCTTAAAGCAGCCATTTGCCATTCCTGATTTAGAGGATATGGAAAGATTCTTTGATAGATTTGCCAGGGAGCTAAGTCCCTTCGATATTGAATTTGTGGATATAGATGTATTCCCGTCAAATGTATTAGGCGGAGCCGGGTCCGGCTGCATGAGCCTGCGGGCAAAAGAAACGCCTCAGCTTGCAGAGGCACAGAAAAGGTTAAACGAAGAATTATACAGAAGCTTTGGGCCATGTCCGGCGGAGCATGACGACGACTATGTTTTTCATATGACGTTTGCAATTGGCGGCGCAGATTATGAAGCCTATCAAAGGGCTTATAATGAATTGATAAAGAGTGATTATAAGCAGATATTCAGATTCAGTAAACTGGGATTATTATATTATGATGATGATAATATTACGCCTGGAACCTATTTTTGTTATAAGGTCTGTGACTTATGAAAAAATATTGTTTTGTGAAAAACTGCTTGCCATGGATTTCACTCTATGATACAATATCTCTCGGTGACAGACAAGTGTCCGCATAGCGAAAACATATAAAGACATATGTGCGTCGCCGGGAAACAATTTGTATGTTAAGCAATAGAAAGCTGTATGGGTGCAGGCTATGGGAACCAGATATTTTGTGGTAAAGGAACAGGCAGTGCCGGAGGTTCTTCTTAAGGTAGTGGAAGCCAAGAAGCTCCTTGATACGGGCAGAGTAACAACGGTGCATGAGGCAGCCGATCAGGTTGGTATCAGCCGCAGTTCCTTTTATAAGTACAAGGATGATATTTTTCAGTTCCATGAAAATTCTCAGGGGACTACCATTACCCTGACTTTTCAGATGGAGGATGAGCCGGGGCTTTTGTCGGACGTACTTAAAATTATCGCACAGTTCGGGGCCAATATCCTGACGATACACCAGAGTATTCCGATCAATGGAGTGGCTTCCTTAAGCTTAAGCGTTCAGGTGCTGCCTACAACGGGCAATGTTTCCGAGATGCTCGAAACCATGGAACAGCAAAAGGGCGTCAGGAGTGTTAAGATATTGGCCAAAGAATAAATGCATGGCTGTGAAAACAATGGAGAAAACCAGGAGGAAATAAAATGATACAGGTAGCGGTAATGGGATACGGTACGGTGGGAAGCGGTGTCGTTGAAGTAATCGAAAAGAATAAGGAAGAGATCAATAAAAAATCCGGCGAGGAGATTCATATTAAGTATATTCTTGATTTGAGAGATTTCCCAGGGGATCCCTATGAGAGTAAAGTGGTTCATGATGTGGAGCAGATTTTAAATGACCCTGAGATTCAGATTATCTGTGAGACCATGGGAGGATTAAGGCCTGCTTATGACTTTACGAAGAGGGCGCTCCTTGCAGGAAAGAGCGTATGTACCTCCAATAAGGAACTGGTAGCGACCCATGGGCCGGAGCTGATACAGATTGCCCATGAGAATAAGTGCAATTATCTGTTTGAAGCCAGCGTAGGCGGCGGCATTCCGATTATCCGCCCATTAAACTATTCTCTTACGGCTGAAAAAATTGATGCAATTACAGGGATCCTGAACGGAACCACTAATTATATTCTTTCCAAGATGGAAAAGGAAGGTGCCAGCTTTGAGGAGGTACTTAAGCAGGCCCAGGAGAAAGGGTATGCGGAGAGAAATCCTGAGGCAGACGTAGAAGGCTATGACGCCTGCCGGAAAATAGCAATTCTTTCCTCGCTGATGTGCGGAAAAAATGTAAAATATCAGGATATTTATACAGAGGGGATCACAAAGATCACAGCCACTGATTTTGTCTATGCCCATGCAATGGGAAAAACCATTAAACTGCTTGCGCAAAGCAAGGAAGCAGAGGGAAAGTTTTATGCAATGGTCGCCCCTTTTATGATCAGTAAAAATCATCCTCTTTCTATGGTAGATGATGTGTTCAATGCAGTTTGCGTACATGGCAATATGCTTGGGGATTCCATGTATTACGGAAGAGGAGCAGGCAAGCTTCCCACAGCCAGCGCAGTAGTCTCTGACGTTGTGGACTGTGCAAGGCATCTTGGCAAAGTGATCATGTGCTTCTGGGATGAGCAGAATGTAGAGCTTACAGGAATTGACCAGGCAAGCCGCAGATTTTTCGTGCGGGTAGCTTTGGAGGACGAGAGCAAGGCCCTTCAGGTATTTGAAAGCGTCAGCGTAATTGAGGCCGACGTGCCCGGAGAATTTGCGTTTATCACTGATACCATGACAGAAAAAGAATTTAACGAGAAGGCTGAACAGGTAGGAATCATCAGCCGCATCAGAATAGAGGCTTAGGTTATGTCAAATAAGAAATATATCGTAGTGCTGGGGGATGGCATGGCGGACGAACCCATCGAAGCACTGGGAGGAAAAACACCGCTTGAATATGCAGATACACCTGCCATGGACAGGTTAAGCAAATTATCGGAAATCGGACTTGTGCATACGATTCCGGAGGGGATGAAGCCGGGGTCTGACACCGCAAATCTTTCTGTCCTTGGCTATGATCCCAGGATCTATTATTCGGGGCGTTCTCCCTTAGAAGCGCTCAGCATTGGCGTTCCCATGAAGGATACGGACGTAGCCCTTCGCTGTAATATTGTGACGATTTCGGAGGATGATGTCCCTTTTGAGGAAAAAACCATCATTGATCACAGTTCGGGAGAAATCAGCACAGAGGACTGTACTGTTTTGCTGGAGGCGGTAAAGAAAGAGCTGCAAACTGAAACCTATCAGTTTTATGCAGGTACCAGCTACCGTCATTGTCTGATCTGGAATAAGGGAAGAGTGATCGAACTGTCGCAGCCTCATGATGTGCTGGGGCAGGTGATCGGACAGTATCTTCCCACAGACGAAAATCTTCTCCGCATGATGAAAAGAAGCTATGAGATTTTAGTAAACCACCCTGTCAATATAGAGAGAAAGAAGCAGGGCTTAAATCCCGCAAACTGCTGCTGGTTCTGGGGAGCAGGAACCAAACCCATGCTCTCTTCTTTTGAAGAGAAAAACCATCTGAAAGGCATGATGGTTTCCGCAGTAGATCTGTTAAAGGGAATTGCAGTAGGAGCAGGTATGGGCGTGGCAAAGGTGGAAGGAGCCAACGGCGGACTAAACACCAACTATGAGGGCAAGGTACAGGCAGCCCTTGACGCGCTTAAGGGCGAATATGATTTTGTATATATCCATGTAGAGGCGCCTGATGAAATGGGACACCAGGGAAGCGTGGAAAAGAAGGTACAGGCCATTGAATATCTGGATCAGAGAGTCATAGGGCCCTTGACAAAAGCCCTTTCCAGGGATGGAACAGATTACAGGCTTTTAGTGATGCCGGATCATCCTACACCTATAAGAGTAAGGACCCACACATCGGACAGCGTGCCTTATCTTTTGTATGACAGCACCGCACAGAGAGCGGAAAGCTGGAATTACAATGAAAAAGAAGCGAAGGCAAGTGGAAATTTTATTCCCCTTGGGCATACAATAATAGATAGACTTTTAGAAAAATAAATTATGAATAAATATCATTAAGTTTGAGGAGATACTTGTTATGAAAAAAGTAGTAAAATTTGGCGGAAGTTCTCTTGCCAGTGCACAGCAGTTTAAAAAAGTGGGCGAGATCATCCATGCTGATCCGGAAAGACGTTATGTGGTGCCTTCTGCTCCGGGAAAGAGATTTCCGAAAGATACGAAAGTTACGGATATGCTTTATGGATGTTATCATCTGGCAGAAGAAGGAAAGAGCTTTAAGAAGGAGCTTTCGGAAATAGAAGCCCGTTATCAGGAGATCATAGATGGACTTGGTCTTACCATTTCTTTGAAGGAAGAATTTAAGACTATAGAGAAAAATTTTAAGGAAAAAGCTGGAGAAAATTATGCGGCCTCCAGAGGAGAATACTTAAATGGCATTATTATGGCGGCATATCTGGGATATGAATTTATTGATGCGGCAGAAGTGATCCGGTTTACAGAGAACGGAGATTTTGACGCGGAGCTTACCAATGAGATTTTGAGCGCTCGTCTGGCGGAGGTTGAACGTGCTGTTGTTCCAGGATTTTACGGAGCCTATGCAGATGGAAGGGTCAGGACCTTTTCCAGAGGAGGTTCCGATATTACCGGTTCTATCGTTTCCAGAGCTGTGAAAGCCGACGTTTACGAAAACTGGACGGATGTGTCGGGATTTTTGGTGGCAGATCCCAGGATTATTGAAGATCCTGAAGGAATTGAGACGATTACTTACAGGGAACTGCGGGAGCTGTCTTATATGGGAGCCAGCGTCCTTCATGAGGATGCCATATTCCCGGTAAGAAGAGAAGGAATACCCATCAACATCCGAAACACCAACAAACCTGATGATGAGGGAACCTGGATCGTGGAAAGCACCTGCCAGAAATCAAAATATGTGATCACCGGTATTGCCGGAAAGAAGGGCTTTTGTTCCGTAAATATTGAGAAGGCTATGATGAATTCGGAAATAGGATTTGGAAGAAAAGTGCTTCAGGCATTTGAGGATAATGGCATTTCCTTTGAGCATGTACCTTCCGGTATTGATACTATGACGGTATTTGTTCATCAGGATGAATTTGTGGATAAGGAGCAGAAGGTAGTGTCTGCCATTCACAGGCTGGCAGATCCTGACTGTGTGGAAATAGAAGCTGACCTGGCGCTGATTGCAGTGGTGGGACGCGGTATGAAGTCTACCAGAGGAACTGCGGGACGTATCTTCTCTGCCCTGGCTCATGCCAATGTCAATGTGAAAATGATCGATCAGGGCTCCAGTGAATTAAATATTATCATTGGTGTGGCCAATGATGATTTTGAAACAGCAATTAAGGCAATTTATGATATTTTTGTAGTTGCCCAGCTGTAACAGAAAAGTAGAAAGCAATTAGAATAACCCTTCTGCCATCTCAGCGCTATGAGATGGCGGAAGGGTTTTGTATTGTGCGCCTTGCGGTGCACATTTGTCACAGCATTAATCAATACTGCGCGCTCTGAAGCATTTGTGAAAAATCTACATTCTCATCCCAGAGAAATTCCAGATACTTCTTTGCGGTGTCTGTTTTCTCTGAAGAAGTTACAAAACCAAACACCGGTATATCCTGGGAATAGGCGCCAGTTCCTACGGCGAAAGGAGAATCTGTCATGAAAATACCGATGGGGACGGGGGTTTCCATATTTTCCGGATGACGGTGGCCCTGCGCCTTAGCCAGAATCTTTTCCGGGTCATAGGCATCAGAATCGTCAGGGATGGCGGCGGATTCGTCCTCATAGCCTGACTCTTCGTTGGCCAGCTCCACTTCTGCGTAATCGATATAATAAAGGTTGCCCCTGTATTCTGACAATTCTTCTTCTGTAAGTACCGTCCGCAGATCAACAAACAATTCGCTGAGAGCATAATTGTAAAAAAGAGAGGAGTCCATGGTTACAGCATCCAGTTCCCCGGCCTGTACCAGGGCGATCATTTTCTGTGCCACAGCCATATCGTATTGGCTGTAAGCACTCATGGATATTTTGGAGGCTGTATCAATAAGACATTTGTAATTCTCCGTGTCCAGGTCGGCATATTCCGCAAAGGAAGCTGCCATGCTCTCTTCAGAAAGAAGATCGGAATTAAACATGATCGCATAAAAACTGTAATCCTTTGAAGTGGCAATATCATGAATTAAGGTTCCTGTCATAATAAGTACCGCGGCAGCAATGATAACATGGAATTTATAGTAGCCCCAAAAGTATTTCAGCTTTCCCTCAAGGGGCATATCCTTTGTTTTTAACTGCTGCTGTCTGATTTCATCACGAACGCCCCGGTACTGGCGGGGCTGTTTTTCTTTTTTGGACATAGGGATTCCTCCGGCACGTGAATATTTGTCAAATACCATAATAGTAATGATACTGATTTTGGAGGGCAGTGTCAATGAAAGGAGTCTGAACATCTGTTAAAAAAGAATAAACTTTTCTTAAGGCACTATATTACTTGAAAGTTTCCGGAAAATATACCGGAAACTTTCAAGTAATATAGTGCCTTAAGAAAAGTTTATTCTTTTTTAAC
>USJG01000053.1 GCA_900554925.1 uncultured Lachnospiraceae bacterium | reverse complement strand
CGGGAAGACCATACATTTTCATAAGAAAAGTCAAATCTAAGGGGCCATCTATACGATAAATATCTTCTTGTGGAATTCTTAACTCTTCCTCTATGATCTCAAGCAGTCTTTCGTCAATTCCCTCTTCAACCTCTAACCGGATTGCCTGTCCCCACTGCCTTTTTTTCAACTGTTTTTCAATTTCTTTCAGAAGATCCTCCGCCTCATCTTCCTCTATGGTCAAATCTGCATTTCGCATGATTCGGAAAGGGTAGGAACAAACGATGTCATAATTCAGGAACAGTTGTTGTATATTCCTTTCAATCACTTCCTCAAGCAGGATTACCTTTTTCTCCTTATCATTCTCTGATGGAAGCTGAACGATTCTGGGAAGCACGCTGGGAACCTGCACTGTGGCAAATTCAAGGCTTCCATCCCCATCCTTCTTTTTTACCAGAGCGCCGATATTAAGAGATTTATTTCTGATCAGTGGAAAAGGGCGGGAGGAATCTACCGCCATAGGCGTCAGCACAGGATAAACATTTTCCTCATAATATTTATCCACATAAGCAGCTTCCTTTGGCGTCAGCTTTTCATGGCGCTCGATTACTTTCAGACCATTTGAAAGAAGCTGGGGAATGATGGATCTGTTATAAGTAGAATACTGTTGATCCACCAGCTCATGGGTCACGTGATTTAATGCCGCCAACTGTTCCTTTGGGGTCATTCCCGCAATATCCGGCTTATTATATCCGGCATTTACCATGTCTTTTAGAGAGGCCACACGCACCATGAAAAACTCATCCAGATTAGATGCAGTAATACTCAAAAATTTCAGTCTTTCAAACAGGGGATTGTTTTTATCCCTTGCTTCACTTAACACTCTTTTATCAAAAAGTATCCAGCTTAATTCTCTGTTGCTGTAATTTTCCGGGTCTTCATATTTGGATTTACTCATGTTAACTAACCCTCCATACCAGTTCTATTATCCTGTTACGTACGTTTTTTCCTGATCACAGGCCTTATATTATATACTTCTTCAAAGAATTTTGCCCTGGCCCCGAAAAGCCCTTTTTCCAGCGTAATATCCTCTGCCGTATCTACCGTTATGATCAGTTCCTCTTCTTTTAATGTTATCTTGACATTTTTAAATTTCTGCTTATGACTTCTGTCAAGACCGTTTGCCAGTCTTAAGATTGCTGTCAGCTTGGCTATTTTTAAATAGGAATTTTTATCTATCATCTGCTGTCTTTCCATATTTTCATAATAGTCAAACTCCAGATGATTGTATTTTACTACATTCGCTACAATTTCTCTTTCCAGATGAGATAAGCCTATGATCTCTGTGGCCATAATAATGCTGTAGGAGCATTCCCCCAGATTGACCATACTGATGTACTTGCCGCAGTCATGCAAAACAGTGGAAATCTGTAAAAGCAGCCTTTCCCTCTTTCCCAGACCATGAATCTTTTTCGTGCTGTCAAAAATTGTAAGCGCAATCTTTTCCAGGGTTTCACTTCTGCGTTTGCTTCCCTGGTAACGCTTACTGATATTTTGCGCACAGGCTATAATGTCCTTTTCAAAATCATGCTCGGAGGTTATGATCTTATTTTTTTCCGCATATTCATATGCAATTCCATCACATAAGGTCACTCCCGGCGCCCATATCTGCTCAGCCTCCATATTTTCCATAATGCTGTGAAGCAAAAGCATGGAAATATATAAAAGAGGCATATTTTCTTCCGGCATATTCAGTAGTTTCGACAGCTCAGATAATTTTCTGGTACGACAGACTTCCGCAAAATGCTCCATCATCTTCCTGTCGGCAAATCTGCTGCCCCTGTTTTCCCTGCCTTTACGCATAACCAGAGCCGAAATATAATCATCCACCACAATAATGCTTTTAATATGGCGGTCCTTCAGATAAAGCTTTTTGTAGACGTTCATCTGGGAATCCACCATCTCTTTAATCAGTTCATCATACTGACTGATGCTGGCATCTAAATGAGAAAGCCGGTCCTGAAGGCGCAATACCCCCAGCTTCATGTTCTGGGTAGAAACAAGCGTATCGTTATCAAAAAGAGAAATCTGTATGCTGCCGCCCCCAATATCCAGAATTGCAGTGCCGTTTTCAATAATTTTAAGAAAAGTTTCTCCCTGAAAGGCAATGGATTTATAATCCAAAAACCGCTGCTCGGAATTGCTGAGTACATCAATATGAATTTCTGTTCTCTGTTCAATCTGGTCAAGCAGGATTGCCCTGTTCTTGGATTCTCTGATAGCGCTGGTACCATAAGCCTTATAATCAGATACCTGATAAGATTTCATAATCCCCATAAACTCGCGAAGCACCCGGCAAAGCTCATCCACTCTGTCATAGGAAAGCTTTCCTGTGCCATAAGTTTCGCTTCCCATATCAATACTGTGTCTGATATGATCGATCTCGCGCATGCCTTTTACTTTGGAAACCTCAAAAATTTTCATAGAAAGCTCATAAGAACCAACATCTATTGCCGCAAATGTTTTTATTGACATGAACTCTCCTTTCTGCCAAGCAGATAATCTATGAACTGCTGGGCTGTTCTGCCTGAAAGTCCGCCATGGGCAAGCTCCCATTTGTTTGCCTCAAGAAGAAGCTCCTCCTCTGGCATAGTTACATGGTAGCGATCAGCCAGCACACGGACAATATTCTGAAATTCCTTTTTATCCGGTGCCGCAAAAAAGATGGTAACTCCAAAACGGGATACTAAAGAAAGCTTTTCCTGCACAGTGTCGCCTGCATGCAGATCCTCTCTTCTCTCTTCCTTATCCGAGAATTTTTCCCGCACAAGATGGCGTCTGTTAGAGGTAGCATAAATCAGCACATTCTCAGGTTTTTTCTCCAGCCCTCCCTCTATCACTGCTTTTAAATATTTATATTCAATTTCAAAGTCTTCAAAACTCAAATCATCCATGTATATAATAAATTTATAATTTCTGTTCTTAATCTGAGCAATGACATCATTCAAATCCTGGAACTGATGCTTATATACCTCTATGATCCTCAGCCCCTTATCATAATACTCATTGGCAATCCCCTTAATGCTGGAGGATTTTCCAGTGCCTGCGTCGCCAAAGAGCAGACAGTTATTTGCCTTTCTGCCTTCCACAAAAGCCTCCGTATTTTCAATCAGCTTCTGCTTGGGAATTTCATAGCCTATCAGGTCATTCAGATATACGTGGGCAATATTCAAAATGGGAACTATCTGTACTCCCTTCTCATCATGGACGATGCGAAACGCCTTATGAAGTCCAAATTTTCCCACACCATAATCTTTATAAAATTCCGTAAGGGTTGCTTTCATTTCCTCCGGCGTATGGTTCTGTGTAAATTTCACCGCAAGCCGGCAGATCCTTTCCCTGATACGGCTGTTGTATACTTTGCTTTCGCTGTCGCTGCTTTCATAATGAGTAATCAGCTCAAAATCTTTCACAGCAAGAGTTTGTACCATATCCGTAAAATCATAGTCAAAAAATTCCTTAAAGATAACAATGTCATGGAGTACTGCCTGGTTAATGGTACCCTCCACTTCTCCTCTGATCTCACAGGCTTTGCTGTAGCTGTTTTCATTATTTACCAGAAGATTGGATAAATAGCAATGCCAGAGATTGCCATAAAACCCATGATTTCCGGCAATTTCAAGAAGACGGTGGATGCAGTCATACAAAAGCCCTGACTTGTCCTCTTTATTGTAGTATTCATCCTTATAGTGCTCCATGAGCCATGCCATATCATATAAAAGGCGCCCTTCTTCTTCTTCAAAATCCTTATATACGATCAGTTCCTGCCTTCTCATAGTTTTTAACCTTCCAGCTCCTTAATAATTTCCCAGAATTTTCATATTTCTGGCTTCTTCTCTTAAACCTCTTAATGCATTTTTCACCGCACTGTCAGATAAGTTTCCATCAAAATCAATAAAAAACCGATACTCCCAGTTTCTGTCCTCTATAGGTCTGCTCTCGATCCTGTTCATGTTCAGGTTATTGTAAATAAAATGGGAAAGCATATGATACAAAGACCCGCTTTCATGAGGCACCTCAAAGCAGATACTGACCTTTCCGGCGTTTTTCAGAAAAATCTTCTGATTAGTTATAATGATAAAGCGTGTGGAGTTGGTACTGGACTGATTGATTCCCCTGGCAAGCACCTCAAGTCCATATAACTTTGCCGCATATTCGCTGGCTATTGCTGCCTGGGAGCTGTCCCCCTCCTCTGCCACCTTCCTGGCTGCAAAGGCATTGTTCTGCATACTGATCTGGCGCCAGTCATGTTCATTTAAATATCTGGCTGACTGCATCAGAGACTGGGGATGAGAGTATACTGTCTTAATATCCTCCAGCTTCGTACCAGGCACTGCCATAAGGCAATGCTCAATTTTAATGATCTGTTCCCCTACAATATAATTTTCAAACTCTACCAGAAGATCATAGATCTCACTTACAATACCGGCTGTGGAATTTTCAATGGGAAGCACTGCAAAGTCAGCACTGCCCTCATCAATGGCAATCATGGCATCCCTGAAAGTATCCACATGAAAGCTGTTGACATCCTCTCCAAAATACTGCATCATAGCCGCCTGGGAATAAGCGCCCTCTGCTCCCTGAAATACCACTCTGGCTTTTCCGCCATCTAAACGGTCAACTTCAATAAAGGGAAGTCTGCCTGTACTGCCATGCTCCGATAACAGACGGTATTGAAGCTTACGGCTCATGGACATGATCTGTTCAAACAATTCCTCTATTCCAAGGCAATTAAATTCATTGTGGGTAAGGGATTTTACCTTGCGAAGCTTTTCTTCTTCTCTGGCCTTGTCAAAAACCTTTTTTCCGGTTTCAATTTTATGTTCTGCCACCTGCCTGGAAATATCCATTCTCTTTTCATAAAGCTCTACTATCTGTGCATCAATCTCGTCAATCTGCTCTCGCAATTTCAGTAAATCCATTTTATTTCCTTTCCGGTACTTTCTAACAAATACCATTATTATTTTATTATAAATAACTGCCTGATTCAAGCCGTTTACCTACATTTTACCTTATGGCAGACAGCACATGTCCCAGGGAGTTATGAAAGCTCCCGAAATAGGATATTGCACAAAAAATCCCAACTCATTATAATAAATTGTAGATGAAAGACAAAGGAGTCTTACCCATGAAAAAGAATTGGAAAGTGTTATTATTTGCAGGCATTATTTTACTGATATTATTTATCTCTGGGATATTTTCCTCCCTCAAAGGAAAAGTCCCTTCAAACGATATTTCCGTTACCGGCAATACTGCCGGCAATCTGAACAATGGCGGCCTGTTTGCGGAAAGCAATGGAAAGGTTTACTTTTCCAATGCCTATGACAGCGGATGCCTTTATTCCATGAATGCAGACGAGACAGATTTTAAAAAGCTGTCCTCCTCTCCGGTAAACTCCATCAATGTAGGCGGAGATTTTCTGTATTATTACATGGACAGCTTTGGGACTGATACCGGCTTAAGCTACGTGATCCGCACCTACGGCCTTTACCGTTCCCGATTAAATGGGGAAGATACAAAATGTCTGGACCGCAATGCTGCCATTACCCTGCAGCTTACAGGCGATTACCTGTACTATCAGCGTTACACCAATAAGGACTTTACCAAGTTCTATAAAATCAAGACCGACAAGTCTGAAAATGAACTGGTATCTGACAGCATCATTAATCCTGCTGCCTGCTACAACGGTATCATTTACTTTAATGGCACGGAAAAGGATCATTATCTCTACGCTCTTGATACCAGAACAGATACAATTTCCACTGTTTATGAAGGCAATCTCTGGTACCCTGCCTACTATGGAGGATATATTTACTACATGGATGTTTCCGAAAATTACCGTCTGTGCCGCTACAGCCTCGCTGAGAACACCGTGGAAATCCTTACAAATGACAGAGTGGACACCTTCAATGTTGGCAGCAGCTATATCTATTATCAGCGCAATTCCGTCTCGGAGCCTGCGCTTATGAGAATGCGTCTGGATGGAAGTGAACCTGAAATTGTTGCAGAGGGTAATTATTCCAATATTAACCTTACTTCTTCTTACGCATATTTCAATGCATTTGGAGAAGATACTCCTGTTTACCACACGCCGGTAAACGGACCGGTAAATGTAACTCCCTTTACTGCGGCTATGGACTAAATCTGTTTCCGCACGATCAGGTATTCATCTCCCGGCTGGTAATAGGGACATTCCCTGTAATTTCCTGACAAAAATCTTGCCATCTCATCCTCGTCCAGATCCATCTCACAGGTGTAACATTCGTAATCATCATCATATACGTAGTTGTTGCACTGTTCGCAGCTCCCCTTAGGGGTTCTTTTCGTTTTTTTCATGGCTGTTGTTCTTCCTTCTGTTTTAGTTCTGTAAACATCTGTCTTACTGTTTTGCCTGTAACAGGATTATAATACCAGGGGCACAATTCATCCAAAGGCTCCAGCACAAACCGTCTGTTTACCATATCCGGATGGGGCACTGTAAGCACCGGATCATTTGAAATAAAGTCCTCATAAAACAGAATATCCAGATCCAGCGTCCTTGGTCCCCAGTGCACCTTTCTCTCTCTGCCGGCCTCTGCCTCCAGTTCATGGAGAAAATCAAGTAATTCATAGGGAGTAAGCAAAGTTTTCAGTTCAAGGGCGCCATTTAAAAAATCATAGAGAGCCGCCCCACCATACGGGGCTGTGGCTATGATTTTCGAGCACTTTACTTCTCTGATCATTTCATTTTCCTTAAGCCTTTTAATTGCCTGATCCAGAAACTGCTGCCTTTCCCCCAAATTGGAACCTATTCCCAGGAAAGCTGTTTTCCATCCCCGCTCCATCCGCACGGATACGCTCTCAAAAGGAAGCCCTATAGGCGCATGTGGTTTTTTTAATTCCAATTCTACTTTTTCAATCAACGGAAATTTAAGAAGCAATGCCCTCAAAAGCTGCTCCGCTGCCGCTTCTATCAGCAGATAGGTATTTTCTCTGAAAAACTGTGCCATAAACTGACACACTTCGCCATAATGAGTGGATAAAGCAAGCTCGTCCTTTATTCCCGCCGGTCTTAAATCTGTATACAGCACTGCGTCAATTTTAAACATCTGTCCATTTTGGGTTTCCTCCTGGAACACTCCATGGGCTCCATAAAGCTCCAGGTTTTCTATCTTAATCTGATCCATTTTAATCCTCCCTGACACCTTCAATCCCTGCAAATCAGCAGCTTTTCAGGATAGCTTCCGCCATTTTAATGGCACGGACATTTTCTTTAATGTCATGTACCCGCACAAAAGCACACCTGTTCAGTACTCCGAAGACTGTGGTAACTATTGTTCCCTCCACACGGTCCTTAGCAGGCAGATCAAGGGTAAGGCCAATTACAGACTTGCGGCTGGTTCCAAGCAGTACCGGATAGCCAAACTGATGAAGTATCTCCAGAGATTTAATGATCTGCAGATTATGCTCATAAGTTTTTCCAAATCCTACGCCGGGATCTAAGATGATTTTATCATCAGCAATGCCCGCCGACCTGGCAAGTTCTATGGTTTCCTTTAAATCCTTCACCATATCCCCTAAAAAATCCTTATAGTCCGGTTCTTTCCGATTATGCATAAGAACGCAGGGTACCTTTTTTCCGGCAATCACCTCTGCCATCTCCGGGTCATACTTTAAGCCCCATATATCGTTGATCAGGTCAGCCCCGGCTCTAATTCCTGCCCTGGCTACCTTTGATTTATAGGTGTCAAGGGAAATCGGCACATCAAAACGGGCTTTTACCCCTTCAATTACCGGCACCACTCTTTCAATTTCTTCCTCATCCGGCAGAAGTGTATACCCCGGTCTGGTAGATTCGCCTCCAATATCCAGAATATCCATCCCTTCACTTAGCATCTCTTCCACATGAAAGAGCGCGTCATCCATACGCTGAAACCTTCCCCCGTCAGAAAAAGAATCAGGAGTCACATTCAAAATTCCCATCACGTACGTATGATTTTTTAAATCAAATTCCTGTCTGCCTATCTTCATTTTCACTCCTATTTTTACCCTTTAGCACACATCCTGATTACAGAAGCAGCTCTGAATTTTTCTTGTCCTTTTTCCAGTTACATTCTTTTTCCATCTCACAGGCAAAGCAGGGGCGGCTCAATTTATCTGCTCTGTACAAAAGCCCTGACAGAGACTTTTCTTTACTGATATTAGCATTTCTGTGATTTCCGATTGCTGTAAGGATCCGGCTGTTTTCTTCCTCAGAGAAACCACAGCTTCTTAAAATTTCCGATGCCAGCCTGACACTTGCCTTCTCATGGGGCGTTCCATCTTCATACTGTATCCATCTTCCAATATCATGCAAAAGCGCTGCCCCATAAATGATTTCCTTATCCTGACCATAACCCTCGGACAAATTTAAAATCATGGCAATCCTGGCCACATCCAGAAAGTGCCCCATATTATGATGGCAGAAGCGCCGAGACGCCTCTGCCAGATTATTTTTTGCAAGATACTCCTGATACAGAGTACTACTTAAGATCCTGTTTACTCGTTCCATTTTTCCACCTATTTCACAAGGGATAAAAACATATTCTGCAATCGTTCATTCTTCTCAAACTGACCTCTGGCAATCATGGTTACTGTCTGGCTTCCCGGCTTCTTTACACCTCTCATGGTCATGCACATATGCTCAGCCTGAACCATAACCATCACCCCCTGGGGTTTTAAATTTTCCATAATGGCGTCTGCAATCTGGGCGGTCATTTTTTCCTGAATCTGTAACCGCCTTGCATACACCTCCACGGTCCGGGCAAGCTTACTGATTCCTACTACTCTGCCATCCGGAATATAGGCAATATGCACTTTGCCGTAAAATGGCATCAGATGATGCTCGCAGGTAGAATAAAAGGAAATATCCTTTTCCAGGATCATTTCATTATTTTCAGCTTCAAATGTCTTTGACAAATGCTCTTCTGCCCTCTGATCCATTCCTGCAAAAAGTTCTTCATACATTCTGGCTACCCGGTCCGGGGTCTCCCTGATCCCTTCTCTATTGCAGTCCTCCCCGATTCCTTCTAGCAGGAGCCTTACTGCTTCCTCAATCTTATCTCTGTTTACCATGTGAATCTCTCCCATATGGTTTTTCCACCATTTTTATCAGTTCTCCCAAGTAAGAAAGAGAACCAAATGCAATAATTACCGTATCCTTATCTGCCAGAAGATAAGAAAGCTCTACCGCTTCCTGTACACTGTCCGCAGCAGTCACATTGCTGTGGTAATTGCTTGCCTTTTGCGCAAGGTCATAGGCTGCAAGACCTCTTTCCCCTTTGGTAGATACCGTCAGTATCTGGGATGCTAAAGGACAGGTTGCCTTTAAAATTTCCTCCTGCTCTTTATCCCTCAACATTCCTATTATATATATAATTCTTCTGTTTGTAAAATAAAAACGAATGGATTCCGCAAGCCGCCTGGCCCCATCTGCGTTATGGGCCCCATCTGCGATAAAACAGGGCTTCTTTGACAATATCTGGAACCGCCCCGGCCACACTGCTTTTTCAAGCCCTCGGTAAACTGCTTTATCAGGAATCGTAAATCCTGCTTTCTTAAGCTGGTCAACTGCATCTACTGCCAGCATGGCATTTTCAATCTGATAGGTTCCTGCCATAGTTATGACCAGCTTCTTATAGCCCTTATAGGAGAAGGTCTGCTTTTCAAGCCCTCGTCTGACGCCCACAGCTTCCTTCGCGTCCGTCACATAAAAAGGAATTTTTAAAGAGCATGCCCTGTTCCTTAGTACCTCCATAACCTCCTCTTCCCCTTTTAATGCAACCACGACAGAATCAGGTTTCATAATACCGGCTTTGTTTTCCGCAATTTCTTTCAGAGTCTTTCCAAGAACTCCCATATGATCCATACTGATTGAGGTAAAAACCTCCACCAGGGCTTTTTCTATAATGTTGGTTGCGTCAAGGGATCCACCCAGGCCAGTCTCCAACACTACAAGCTGACAGCCCTTTTCCTTAAAATACTGAAACGCCATGGCTGTCTCTATCTCAAATGCGGTTGGATGAGGCTTCCCTTCACGGATAAGTTCCTCACAGATTTCCTTCATCCTCGTCATTAAGTGGCACAGATCCTTTTTGCTTACAGGTCTTGCGTTTATCTGTATGCGTTCTCTGTATTCAAAAATAGTGGGAGAAATATATCTTCCAACGCGATACCCTGCTTCTTTCAGTATTTCTGAAATGAAAGCAAGCACGGAGCCTTTTCCGTTAGTTCCCGCAATATGTACAAATTTAAGCGCCCTTTGGGGCATTTCCAGCTTTTCGCAAAGATTTTCCATATTGGCAAGCCCCGGTACGCTTCCATAAATCTTCAGTTCTTCTATATAATCCATGACTTCTGCATAGGTCATATCTTTTTTTTCCATAATTACTTCTTCCTGCGCATAATTTATGATATTTCACAGCATAATGATACTATGATGAAAACACTGCTGAAAAACTTTTTTAAATGCGGGCTGGTAGGATGGTGCCTTGAGATCACCTTTACTGCCCTTAACTCTCTTAAAAAAAGGGATATGACCTTAATGGGGCAGACCTCCCTATGGATGTTTCCCATTTATGGCAGCGCCTGTCTGCTAAGCCCCATATTTAAGCTTTTAAAAAATTTCTCTCTTATCCTGCGCGGCAGCATTTACGCCCTCTTAATTTTCTTTGGAGAATATGTTTCAGGGCAGTTCCTTACTAAAAGAAAGCTTTGCCCCTGGAATTATGAACGTTCCCGCTGGCACATCCAGAAGGTGGTGCGTCTGGATTACTTTCCCAATTGGTTTCTGGCCGGCCTTTTGTTTGAACGTCTGCTTTCCCCCGGCAGCACCCCTTCTGCGAAGGGTAACTAAACAGGCACCTTATTACAACTGGACAGCTTTAATGCCACGCTTGCTTTTTAAACGGTTGAAAAGCGGTATGATCATCTCACACCGCCCTTAACTTTTCTTAATTTAATTCATCAATATCCTCTGATCCCGCACCAATATCCAGTGTATTTAAGGTGCGTCGTTTCATTCTGGCCTGTTCTGAGGCCTCCAGAATAAAATCCTTGACTGCCTTGGCATTTTTAATATGGGATAAGATCAATTGGGGATGAGTGGTATCTCCCGTATAACAGATCACCGTACCGATTCCCACCATTCTTTCCATTAAAGAGGTAACCAGCTCCACATCCTGTATCTTATACATATAACAGTCGTTCTCTGTTTTCCTTAACAGTCCGCTCTCAATGGTAAGTATGTTTTCCTTAATGATATATTTGGTAAATGTAAATGGGAGCCCCAAAAACAGCCATCTTTTTCTCTCTGCAAATTCCGTTGCCATACCGTATTTCTCCTTTTAAGCGTCCGCCCTGACGGATGCTGTATTCTAATTCGTAGTATACTAAATCCCTGCTCATAATGCAAATATATTTTGATCCTTGTTGTGTCTGTACTGCCAAATCTTTCTGAGTTATTTGCGGTGTAAGTAATATTGCTCTGATTACCCTATCCTCCCTTTCAGATTTTCTGTGATTCAAAACTTCACTTTTATTATTCAAAACTTCATTTGTGAAAGGATGGGGAAAAAAACCCCCATAAAACTTAATCAGTTTTATGGGGTAAGATATGATAAAATATTTCATTCTACTTTGTAGGGAATAAGTGTACAAGTAACCTTGCTTGCTTCTTCACCAATCCATCCTTCTAATACGAAATTAATAGGGTCTTTGCCTTCAGGCATAATGTACTTAATTATAGAATATTCAAAACCAAAAACAATACTCTCTGAAAAGTCTTCCGGATAAACCTTTTCGGGGAAGTAATCTTCAGGTCCACATACCGCTAATACATCTCCTGGCTGCATCTGATATTCCTGTCCCTCTTCTAATTCAACCTTAGTATTTAATTCATCATTCCATACTATTAATTTAGGTGAATCATACTCTAAGCTAATTGCCCATTCTTTTCCTGATAACTCATTAGAATCATTACTTTTAGATGAAGTAGTTATACCGTCTGCTACAAGAGTAACCTGGTATACATATTCAACACCGTCAATTAAATGACTAAATTCTACCATAGTTGGTTCAATAGGCTTATCTATAATATCTATTATCCTATAGTTTGTGCTACTTATTTCAGATGTTAATATAGGAGATTTCATAGTGAAATAAGTTTCCTCTCCTTCATAACACAAAATCAATTGGTCACCATCTTTAATTACATATTCATCTCCATTTTCTAAAACAGTTCCCTCTTTTGTTTCATTATTCCAGATAGTTAATTTAGGCTCTGCTCTATCTAAAGATTTAGACCACTGTCCTATAGTCTGAGGACCTTCCTGAACTTCTTCAGAAGGTTGTTCTTCAATAGCAACATTTTCTGTAGTTTCTTCTACTACTGTTTCTTCAGCTTCCTCACTGCTGGGTTCTACTACTTCCTGCTCTACTGTCTGATCATTAGTAAGCCGCTCATTATCTTTGTCAGTTCCACATCCTGTCATCATTGCTATGGCAGCAATGGTTAAAAGAATTAAAATAAAATTTCTTATTTTACTTTTGTTATCCATGTTCCTTCCTCCCTCGATTAATATATAATATCTGATAAAATTTCTTTTCTGTTATAGATGTTGCCGATGTTGCTACAAGCCCATCTTTCTTCCCGTTTCTAACCTCCGCGCATACTTATATTTAACATAATCTTTGCTCCTTCCCGCCACTTCTTAGACATACAACCGTATTGCCTGTGTCAAAGATTTGTGACAAGGCTGTGGCTCATTTTGCACATCAGTCGTAATACCGTTTCTTTTTCTTTCGAATGCAAAAAAGACATGACTGCGCCAAATGGCGAAATCATGCCTGATGAACAAAAGATAATCAATGAAATTTAAAAGCAGCCCGCAGTTTGGGGCATAGGAAAAGAGCAGATTTATCCTGTCTGTCTGTCTGTCTGTCTGTCTGTCTGTCTGTCTGTCTGTCTGTCT
>USJG01000052.1 GCA_900554925.1 uncultured Lachnospiraceae bacterium | reverse complement strand
CACCAAGGGTGCCTTCGTGGATGAGCACTATCAGACCAGCATCCCCGGCGTGTTCTCCGCCGGCAACGTGCTCCACGTCCACGACCTGGTGGACTTCGTCTCCCTGGAGGCGGAGGCCCTGGCGTCCGCGGCGGCGGAGTACCTGAAGGAAGGCTCCCTGCCCGCCTGCCCCCTGGAAGTGAAAACTGGCGCCAATGTGGGCCATGTGATTCCCCAGCGGATCAGCGGTACCCGGAGCTTCACCCTCTCCCTGAGAGTGCGCAAGCCCCTGAAGGGAGTCACCCTCACCGTCACTCAGAACGGCCGGGAGGTCCTGCGGCGGAAATTCCCCAAGGCCCTGCCCGCCGAGATGATCCAGCTCACCGTACCTGCGGAGAAGCTGGAGACCGAGGGAGATCTGGAGGTGAGCGTACAGTGAAGCGGACCTTTACCTGCATCATCTGCCCCAACGGCTGTGAGATTACTGCCGAGTATGAGGGCACCGACGTGCGCTCCATAGAGGGCGCCACCTGCCCCAAGGGCAAGGATTACGTCCGGCAGGAGCTCACCGATCCCCGGCGCAACATCGCCACCAGCATCCCCGTGGAGGGGGGCGAGCTGCCTCTGGTCAGCGTCCGTCTGGACCGCCCCATCCCCAAGAAGGATATTTTCACTGGAAATCCCCTCCTTACCGGCAAGGGCCAGACAAAGCTCTTCCCCACTATCGTCCGGGTACCTGCCGGAAAGGGAAATCCCCTCACAGGCAGCCTGAAAGCACCCCCCGGGCATTCCCAGCGGATTAATATTAATAGAAAAATCATATTCAATTTGATTTCGATAGCAGTCTCCGCCATGTACATTCTTATTCATATCTGCTTACTCTTTTTTGCCTGTATCAATGCTTTGCAGCGTATTTACACAATACTAATCAAAAATAATATTAATATCCCGATACCAAATGTGAGAAAAGAAGTTCCGTACATAAGTCTGACCGCCCTTTTAATATCTTCTAATTCCACCCTTCTTAACTCATCTCCAATATAAGGCTTTTTATAAAGCTGTCCAAAATACCATGCATCTCCAGCCAGTCTGACTCCAAGAGCTCCAGCACAGACGCTTTCCGTCTGGGCGGAATTGGGACTGGCATGACAGTTTCTGTCCCTTTTATAAATTTTCCAGGCATTTTTCCACTGAAAACCAAGTATAAATGACGCCAGAATCATAAAGACTGCCGCCACCCTGGCAGGAATAAAATTCATCACATCATCCAGCTTTGCCGCAGCTCTTCCCAGGTAAAGATACCTGTCGTTTTTATAACCAACCATGGAATCCATGGTATTTACCGCCTTATAAAAGAAGCCTCCGGGGCAGCCAAAAATAAGCATATAAAAAAGAGGCGCTATGACTCCGTCGGAGGTATTTTCCGCAATCGTTTCCACGGTTGCCTTGATAACACCTTCTTCGTCCAGCTTCTCCACATCCCGTCCTACAATCATAGACACCGCTGCCCGCCCTTTAGTTATCCCTTTTTCCTTAAGCGCATGATACACCTTCATGCTTTCAACCTTCAGCGACTTCATGGCAAGAAGCTGATAACACATAACACACTCCAATAAGATGCGCGCACCGGGGTAAATGCGCTGCATGATTTTCAAAAGTAAAAGCGGTGCTCCCACTGAAAAAAACAGCGTAACTAAAACTAAGATCACGCCCGCCGCAAGCTTTTTCTTTTGGTCTTTTTCCCTGTCAGGGCTTATTTTAAGCACTTTCCCAAGCGCCCCTTCCGCACCCTCTATGACCTTTCCTATTCCTCTTACCGGGTGCCATAGAAAATGGGGATCGCCAAAAATCAGATCCATCACAAATGCCGCGCACAATATGAAAATTCTTTCAGTTACCATATCTACTGCCACAGTTTCTCAATTTCTCCCAAATAAAAGCCGGCCCCATCTCTTATAACCGATGCGGAAAATCCTTCTCCGTTCTCTGTCTGCCAATCATAATAATTCCTGTGCGGAACCGAAAATTTATCCAGGATCGCCATGATCGTCCCCCCATGAACTACAAATGCCAGAGCCGGTCCCCTATGCCCCGGGATAGTTTCTGCCCTCTGCATCAGCAATGCTTCCTCTTTTATTACCCGCTCAAACGCCCTTACGCATCTGTCCTGAAAAGAGGCAAGTGTTTCCCCGCCGGGGAATCCGCTTTCTCCTTTTGTATCTATAAACTTTTGATAATAGGGATTCCCATTCAATTCCTGATAATTCCTATATTCAAATTCTCCAAAGCTGCATTCTCTTAAATCCTCTATGATGATCTGTTTCCTGTCAGGGTAGAGAATTTCTGCTGTCTGTCTGCATCGCTTTAAAGGACTTACATAGAGCCGCTCTGCCTTTAAAAAATTTTCGCTCTGATTTTCCAAAAGCTCTTTCTTCTTCCACAGCTTTAACTTCTCTTCAAGCTCCATCCGCCCTCTAAGTAAAAGTTCCTCATCGGTTGTTCCTACATACCGGTGCTCTGTATTTCCTTTTGTGGCGCCATGCCTGATCAGATATACTTTCATTTGATAGTCGTTCCTATTCCACATATGATTCTGATAACCTGGCTGGCTTTTCCTGCCAGATAGCAGTTCACTCTCCCTACTGCTTCCCGATACTCCCGCTCAAAGGCATCTACAGGCACCAGTCCATATCCCACTTCGTTGCTTATGATAACGCAGTCCTCTCCTTCCATAAGCAGTTTTTCCGCCTCCTTTAAAGGGTCTTTTTCTGCTTTTAACTGCTCTCTTACCTTTAAGTGGTACTCATCTATGATGGTATATTTTTTTTCAAAATGCTCTTTTGCGTAAGCTGTTTTCCCCTGACATGCTCCACCTATTATCAATATCATCATACACCTATCAGCTTTCCCGCCAGTACCAGCACCAGCAGCATCGTAAGCTCGCAGGTCTGCAAAAAATATCCTGCCAGATCTCCTGTTGTGCCATCAAAATACTTGTAGGCCATATGACGGTAACTGATAAAGCAAAGCATTCCTGCCAAAACCATCAGCCCGCCATACACAGGATTTAAGTAGAGAAAAACAGCCGCGCAGATGACCCCCTCAAGGATCAGAATCCACTTTACATTCTTCTTGGCAGCACCTGCTGTGGTAACTGCCATACCATCCTTCCTTGCCTTTTTAAAGGTTACTAAAGACAACGCGCTTAAAATTCTCTCAAAAACATAGCCCAATGCTAAAAGCAGCAGCTCCTCGCTCATCAGCTCTGTATACAGTCCAAAGGTAACCAGCAGATAAACGATTCCATATATGATTGCAAAGGCTCCTGTGTGAGGGTCCTTTAATATCTGGAGCCGCTCCTTACCGGATTTCCATGAGTTTTTGGCATCTATGGTATCCAAAAAACCGTCCATATGAATCCCCCCGCTTATCAGTATGGGAATCACTGTCAATACAACCGCTGTCATGGAGCCTTCAAATGCAAGTCTGTTCATTATATAATAACCCAGTAATTGACACAAACCTATAACTCCTCCCACCAAAGGGAAAAATCCCAGACAATAAGTCATATTTTTTTCACTCCACTCCACTTTGGGCATAGGAATCTTTGAATACATAGCAAATGCAATCCCTAATGAATGCAGCATAATCCTTCTCCTTTTCTTCTGACCGGAATCCCGCAAACCACTTCTGTTACGGTATCCGCTTTTTTTCCAATCTCACAGTTAACTTTTCCAAGCAGCCTTACGTAGCTGTCTGTTTCCTCTTCACAGGCAGTTCCATCAGAAAAAACCTCATTGGTCACCACCACCATGTGGGCCGCCTGCTTTTCCAGATGAAATAGCGGGGCAAGGATTGCCTCCTTAAGCCGGCTTTCCATGCTGTCCTTTCTCTCTATGCTTATTCTTCCCTGTGGCCCGAACATTTCGTTGGCCAGCAGATTTGACATACACTCAAGCAATATCACATCCCCGCCTGATATTTCAACTTTTTCAAGGTGAGTATAGCATTCTATGGTGACAAAGCCTTTTTCCGCCCGCATCCTTCTGTGCTTTTCAATACGTTTAAGACATTCTTCATCTGAAGGACACATGGTGGCAATGTAATAAAGTGTTCCCCCGGCTTTCCTTTTGCGGGCCTTTACCGCAAGGCCTTCCGCATATTCCGATTTGCCGCTTCCGCTGCCTCCTGTTACCAATTCCAACATACTTTTCTACCTTCTGCTATAGGGCTGCTTATCATAGCGCTCATAGGCACCTATCTGATACTCTGTGAAATCCCCCATATTTCCATAAACCTCCATGGCCATATCCAAAAGAGGAAACAGTGTCATGGCTCCTGTTCCTTCCCCCAGACACATATCTGCCTGAACCGGCGGGCTAAGCTTTAAGGCTTCCAGGATCAGCCTGCTCGCAGCTTCCTTCGACTGATGAGAGGCAAACATAAAGTCTGCTGCCCGGCCGTCCATCTTCTGGGCGGCAAGCGCCGCTATGGCCGAAATTGCTCCGTCTATCACAATGGGAATCCGGTACTTTATTCCTCCCAAAAACACACCTGTCATTCCTGCAATTTCATAACCTCCCGCCTCTGCAAGGATTTCAAGGGGATCACATAAGGCTTTCTTTCTTACTCTCGCAACCACCTGCTCCACGATCCGGCATTTCTTCCGGTATCCCTCTTTAGAAAGCCCTGCCCCTTTTCCTGTTACCTCTCCTGCTGGCAGATTAAGAAAAATTGCGGTAAGTGCGCTGGTAGGCGTGGTATTGCCAATGCCCATTTCGCCGGTGGCAATCATGGCATAGCCCATTTCCTTTAGCTTACCTGCCAGCTCCATGCCTATAGCTATTGCCTTACGACACTGGCATAAGGTCATGGCCGGTTCCACTGCAATATTTCCGCAGCCCCTTTCTATTTTCCGGTCTATGACAGCGCCCTGTCTCAACTGTTTTTCGGGATAAGCAGGTGTGTCCATTCCCAGATCAATGGTGTAAATATCAACTCCGGCAGCTTTTGCCATGTAGTTTACAGAAGATCTGCCTTTTGCAAAATTTTCGCTGACGATCCTTGTCACTTCGCTGCCGGTCTGGGTAACTCCTTCCCTTACCACTCCATGATCACCGCAAAAAATCAAAAGTGCCCGTTTTCTTATATCCGCAGGGACTTCTTCCCCCCTGATGCAGCAGAGCTTTACTACCATATCTTCCAAAAGTCCAAGACTGTCAATGGGTTTTGCTATTTTGTCCCAGCGCCTTCTGGCAAGCCTTCCTGCCCTGTAGCTCAAACATTTTACCAAAAACTGGTACAACATTTCCGGATTGCTGTAATAATAAAAATGGGGAAATCCTGCCGCCATGGAGCCGGTATAGACCATGCTCTCATAAGTACGGTCCGAAAGAGGTTTTTCTATGCGAAATCCATTTCCATTTTCGGTACAGTCAAAGTAATGGAACTCATGTCCCCTGACTTTCCCCTCATCCGCCGCCTGTCCCAGAACCCCGGCCCTTTTGGCCGAGGCCTCAATATAACCAAATCTGCAAAGCTTATCGGAAGGCACTGCTTTCCCCTCCAGCACTCCTGCCATCTGGTAGCGTATACCCTCCCTGGCCCAAAGCTCTTTCTGGAGATACATAAATCCACCGCACTCTGCCAGTACAGGCATATGATCCCTGCAGGCTTCCCTGACAGATTTTCTCATGGATACTGCCTTTTCCAGCTCCTTTCCGTAAAGCTCCGGATAACCGCCCCCCAAAAGAAGCCCGTCCACATCCTCAGGGAGCTTTTCGTCATGCATCGGCGAAAAAGGAATAATTTCCGCTCCCATTTTTTCCATCAGATCCAGATTTTCTGAGTAGTAAAAGGAAAATGCTTCATCTTTGGCCACTGCAATTTTTACCGGATGAGGAAGTTTTTTTATGAAAGGCTCTTTTCCCTTTATTTCAGGGGCTGACCGGGCAATTGCAAGGAGTCCTTCCATATCAACAGTCTTTTCCATCTCGTCGGCAATCCTGGAAATCCACTGTTTAAAAGCGCTAAGTTCATCAGGCGCAATCAACCCCAAATGTCTGGAGGGCACACGCAGACCAGGCATATCCGGCAGATAGCCCAGCACCGGAAGGCAGCATTCAGCTTCGATCAGGTTTTTTAATCTGGGGTAATAGCCTGCCGAAATCCTGTTTAAAAGAATCCCTGCTATCTTACTGTCCTTTCTGTAATCTATGATCCCCCTGATCACTGCCGCTAAAGATACGCTGGCACCTTTGGCATCCACAATAAGAATTGCCGGTGTTTCCGTTACCCTGGCTACCTCATAAGTACTGGCGGCTTCACTTTTTCCTGCCAGACCGTCATAGTATCCCATAACCCCTTCCAATATGGTAATATCCGCATTCTTTGCTTTTTCTGCAAGCAGATACCGGGTAGTTTCCTGATCGGTAAAAAAAGTATCCAGATTTCCCGAAGGAATCCCAAGTACCTTTCTGTGAAACATAGGATCAATATAATCAGGCCCGCATTTAAAGGAAGCTGTCTTTAATTGTCTTCGCCTGCAAAGCTCTATCATGCCGCAGGTAACCATGGTCTTGCCGCTGCCGCTTTTAGGCGCCGCAAATACCAGTCTGGGCATTTTATTTTTCATCTGCATCTTCCTCCCAAAGTCAATCCGCATAAATCCACATAAATTGCTGACAGCTTGGTCTTACAAAAATATTATACCATACAAATGCAAGCAGTTAAAAAGCTGCAATCATCACGGGGTTTTCCGCCTCCAGCATATGATAAGCTCCCATTGCCCTGCCTCTGGCCACATTTACCTGTATCATTTCCATTTCCGGCAAATCCGGCAGCTTGTCTTTTAATCCTTTAAGCTCCGCTATGGTTTCCAGCGTAACTGCGCTGACCACAAATCTTGCGTCAGGGTTCTTGCATCTGACCTTTTCTATGATCTCCGGCAGAAAGCCGCCGCTTCCCCCTACAAATACATGGGTAGGGACAGGAAGCCCTTTAAGACACTCCGGGGCAGTTCCCTCTACCATTTCGAGATTTTCCACTTGAAAATGCCGCTTATTCCTGCCGATCAATTCTATTGCCTCTTTTTTTTGCTCAATGGCATAAACTCTGCCTTTTGTACATAGCTGGGCGGCCTCCACAGATACGGAACCTGTTCCTGCTCCCACGTCATAGACAATAGAATCCTCTGTAAGTCTGAGCTTTGAAAGACAAAGAGCTCTGATTTCTTCCTTTGTCATGGGAACCCTTCCCCGTAAAAAGGCCCCGTCACTTACTCCGGCCCATACCTTTCGTTTCACCGGATGAGGATTTTCAAACAATACCACTGACAAAGAGTCAAACTCCCGCTCCTTCATTTCAGATGGTTTCCCTGAAACAATCCGCTCTTCTTTGTAAGAAAGGCGCTCTCCTATGGTAATTCTCACTTCCTTCAATCCAAGGTTTAAAAGTTCTGCGCTGATGCGGGAAATCTGCCCCTTTTCACCTAGCAGGGCACAGACCCGCCTTTTTTCTTTTATCAGAGGGATCAAATTTATCTGCTGTCCATGACAGCTTACCAGTTCTGTCTCATCTAAGGGGATTCCAAGCTTATTTAAAAAGTAAACCACAGAAGATATTCCGGATACTTCTTCTATTTCAAACTCACTAAGCAGATCCCTTATTCCCCTGGCCCCTGAGTAAAATCCAATATCTCCCGAATAAAGAATGGCTGCCCTCCCATATTCTGTATGCTTTTTTAGAAAATCTGCAATCTCCTCTTTCCGGTAACACTGACAAAAAGGCTTCCTTTCTGCTCCCTTCACTGCCTCCCGGCAAATCGAAAGCATCCTCTGCGCGCCGATCAGCACATCGCTGCCTTTGATTACCTCTATGGCTCTTTGGGTTAAAAGCCCGGGATTTCCCGGCCCCACACTGACCAGAAAGACCTTCCTTTTGGGCGCTTTTGCTGCCGGAAAGCGAGCCTGCAAAAACCTGATAGCCTCTGATAAGCTCATGGAAGGTGCTTCTTTAAGTTTTGGAATCTCCACAGGTCTTTCCACCACCAGTAGCTTCACGCCAGCCCGGATTGCCGCCTCACACTTTTCGTGGTATCCGCCCTCCTTACCGGAATTTTTGGTAACCATCCATTCACTTTGGGTTTGCTTTAGCATTGCATAATTCATTTCCTCACTAAAAGGGCCCTGCATGGCAATCAGATTTCTTCCTTCAAAACCAAGCTCTTTGCACTTTTCCAGCACCTCAACAGCAGGCAGTACCCTGGCAAAGCACCGGCTTTGGTAATCCGGTATTATGGTATATTTGTAAAGCTCCTTGCTTCCTGTTGTCAGAAAAATATTTCCCTGTACCTTACTTAAAAACTCAGCGGCTTTCTCTGTGTTTTCTACGGAAATAAAATCTCCCAGGCTTTCCTCCTGTCTGCAAATTCTTATATAGGGAATTTCCAGTTTCCCACATACCCTTTGCAGATTTTCGGTAACCATCGCCGCATAAGGGTGCGTAGCATCCAGACAGCAGGAAGGAGCAATTTTCAAAAGAAAATCCCGCATTTCCTCCTCCTGCATGCGTCCCTTATGAATTGTAATATTTTCTCCCACAGGCAAAAGGGAAGCCCCATATGCGGTAGCTACACAAATATGTAATTTCACATCACTCTCCCGCAGGTTTTCTGCAAGTATTCTGCCCTCCGTCGTACCGCCAAATATGACAATTTCCATCCACAAATGCCCTTTCATTTTTTCCTTGTGTTGATAGCTTTAATCTATAGAATAACCACGGGACGTTACCATTTTATCCCCAAGCTTTCTGGTCATGGAATTTCCAATAAAAACAGTGGTAAACATATCTGTCTGACACCGGCGCAGTTCTTTTAAAGAAAGTATCCTGTATTCTTCCCCTTCTCTTGCGATGTTCCTGGCATAGCCGCAGATGGTTTCCTCCGGCTGATACTGCATAATAATATCGCATGCCCTCTGCAGATAGTCCTTCCGCTTTCTGCTGGAGGGGTTATAAATGCAGATCACAAAGTCCGCCATGGCCGCGGCGGCAAGCCTCTTTTCAATCTTTTCCCATGGGGTAAGCAGATCGCTTAAACTGATAACAGCAAAATCGTGCCCCAGTGGGGCGCCGAGCAGGGCGCTTCCTGACAGCGCGGCGCTGACCCCCGGTATTACCTGGATCTCCAGGTCTGGATAGCTCTCTCCCAGCTCCAGCAGGATTCCTGCCATACCATAGACTCCTGCATCACCACTGCATACCACCGCCGTGATTTTTCCGGCATCCGCCGCCTCAAGGGCCAGCCTGCACCGTTCCTTTTCCTTGGTCATGCCTGTCACAATATATTCTTTATCCTGATAATCTTCTCTGATCAGATCAACATACACCTGATAGCCTGCAATTACCTGGCATTTATCAAGTACGCTTTTCGCCTCCAGAGTCATTTTCTGTGCATCCCCTGGCCCGATTCCAACTACATAAAGCTTCTTCACGCCAATCCTCCACGCCATATCCGTTTTAAGTCCCAACCCGGCATTGTATTATATTTCTATGCTTTTTATCACTTCCGCTACTGCCACAGTTACCCCGTCATAGCATTTTTTCCGAACCAACAGCTTCACACCCTTTGGTTTCCTTTTGGTCCCTCTGCCTTCCTCACAGCAGCCCTTTTCCTGGCCTGCCAGCTGCATTGCCCCAAGCACTGCACTTCTTTCGCATACATTATCCACTCCGGTTATCTGGGTTACAAATGAAGAAGCGGTAAAATCCCCCTCCGCCTTTAAAAGTTCTTCTCTGGTAAAAACCATAAAGGGAAGATGATTCTCCTTGCAGTAATCCAAAATCCCTGCTTCCTGTTTCTTTAAATCAATGCTTGCAAGGGCGCAAATTCCGTCGGTCAAAAGCCCTTCTTCCTCGAAGCATCTTAAGATGGCCTCTGAAATCTTCTCCTGCAAGGTGCCCTTCCTGCATCCTATGCCTACGATCAGCGACCTGGGAATTAACTGAAGGGTTTCCTCATAAGGGAGCTTTCCCTTCCGGAAGCTGATCCAGATACCTATTGGGGGAATAATATTTCCCATAGGCTCCAGTTCCTCCGGAAGCTGGCCACTAATGGCAACCTCTGACGCAAAACCTGCTTTTTCTCCCTGTAAAATCTTCGCTGAAAGCTTCTTTGCCAGCTCCCAGTCCTTTATCAATAAATGATGTTTCCTTGCAAAATCGTCTGCCGAAAACTTTCCTTCCCGGTCTGTGGCAGTAGTGATCACCGGAATGATGTTCTTTTCTTTTAAAAGGCAGGCCACTTCTTCGGTAAGTGCATTGGCCCCGCCTGCATGTCCTGAAAGAAGGGAAATGCAGAATTTTCCGGTTTCATCTATTACCAGCACCGCCGGATCCATGGATTTGTGCTTAAGATATGGGGCGATACTTCGGACAGCAATCCCCGCAGCGCCAAAATAAACCAGCGCATCCGCTTTAAAAAACCACTCTCCGGTAAGTTCAAAAATGCTGCTTTTCACTGATTTTTCAGGAAATGCACTGCACTTTACAAAATCAAGGATTTTATTTTCCGGGCAAAGCTCTGTCCACTTTTTCTTTAATTCCTGCATGAGAAAATACGCTTTTTCACTACAGGCAAACATTACAATTACCATGCTGCGCTATTTTCCTTTTCTAAATCCGGTAGTAAAAGAAGGATCATAGAGTTTTGACCTCTCGTAGGACTTTCCCATCACATTCCCCACAATAATCAGGGCTGTCTTTTCAATGCCTGCCTTTTCCATTTCCTCCGGAAGCCTTTCTAAAGTAGTCCGCAGAATTTTTTCTTCCTGCCAGGTGGCCTTAAAAACAACGGCTGCCGGCGTATCCGGCGGATACCCTCCCTCTAAAAGCTGGCTTTTTACTTCCTTTGCATAGCCGGAGGACAGGAATAAAACCATAGTTGCCTGATGAGCGGCAAGACTTTTTAAATTTTCCGCTTCCGGCACTTTAGTTCTTCCTTCTATTCTTGTTATAATGACACTTTGAGAGACACCGGGTAAGGTATATTCCAGCTTAAGTGATGCCGCAGCCCCGCTAAAGGAGCTGACGCCGGGACAGACCTCACAGGCAATGCCCCGCTTTTCCAGTTCATCTATCTGCTCTTTAATTGCTCCGTAAACAGAAGGGTCTCCTGTGTGGAGACGGACGGTTGAAAGAAAGCTGCTTTCCGCTTCCTCCATTACCTCAATTACCTCTTCCAGGGTCATATGGGCACTGTTATAAATTTTGCAGTTTTCCTTTGCCATTGTCAAAAGCTCCTGATTGACCAGCGAGCCTGCATAAATGATCACATCTGCATTTTGAATCAGCTTTGCGCCTCTTATGGTAATTAAATCCGGCGCTCCCGGTCCTGCTCCCACAAAATGAATCATGGCTGTTCTCCTTCTTTTTGGTATAACCTGAGCACTTCCTCCGTGCCCTCTGTCTGGCCTAAGAATCCATAATGCTCTGAAAAGAGCATGATTCCCACTTTTATTCTGTCTCCCGTTCGGCCTGTTACATGCTCTTTTATCTTTTTGCACAGGGACTTTATGACAGCTTCCTTCAGATTCCATTTAGTCAGAAGAGCCAGAATTTCTTCTGTGTTGATGCAGCCCATGATCTTTTCTGCCATCTTGCTGCTTCCCCCGCAAAGCACCGTATGCACAGCCAAAATTTCACATCGGCCATCTGCTACTTTAGAATGGGTGTTCATAATGCCAGCGCCCAGCTTTACCAGCTTACCGAGATTTCCCACCAGCAAAAGAGCTTCCATGTGATAGGAAACAGCCAGGTCAAGAGTTTCTCCAATATAGTTACTGCACTTTACACTGTCCTCCATATCCATATGCAGATAGTCGGACACATATCCTCTCCCATAATTGCCGGGCGTTACAAGCAGATGGCTAACTCCCTGGAGGGAAAGCTGCCTGATCTGCGCTTCTATGGTATCTACAATAGCCTTTTCACTCATAGGTTCCAAAATTCCGGTAGTTCCCAGTATGGAAATCCCGCCTGCAATTCCAAGCCTGGGGTTAAAGGTTCTTGCCGCCAGCTCCTTTCCCGCCGGAACACTGACGGTAATCATCAGCCTTCCCTCATATTCCACCAGATCGCATATTTCTCTGACTGCCTGGAAGATCATGGTTCTGGGTACCCTGTTGATGGCAGCCTGTCCAATCTCCTGCTCCAGCCCTTTTTTCGTCACTCTGCCGATTCCCTCTCCCCCATCCAGATAAAGATTGGGAAAATCCTCCTCCCAAAAAGCAGACTCTGGTATCTTCTGTTTTCCGGAAAGCATTTCAACAGCAGCAAACACTTCTGCGTGGTTGGTCACATCCGGGTCATCTCCACTGTCCTTTATGACCATAAATTCTGCTTTGTGTTCCCCCTGGAAATGAAGAAAAACCGGCACGTTTACATCCATGCCTCCCGGCGTATGAACAGGAACACTTTCCTTTTTGATACCAAGCAGAAGCAGGGCGGCAGCCGCCTTAGCCGCAGCCGCCCCACAGGTTCCTGTAGTAATTCCCTTTCGCAATTGTTTTTGATTTTTCAGTACATATTGTTCCATCTGATTTTCCTGGCAAGACTTTCTCTGTAGGCTTAAAGAAAAAACCTGCCTGCTTCACTTGATGTAAGAGCAGGTAGGCTGTTTATTTATTTTCTTTTAAAAATTCCCTTTTTCTTAGATGTTAACTCTTTCAGAAGGGAGGCTTTGCCAAGGTTTCCTTCCGCCCGTATTTTTCCTTCCAGATATGCTTTTACCGGATCTAACTTTCCAGTCACCAGTCTGATCAGGGTTTCTGCAGATGTGGTAACAAGTATATCCCTGTCATAATACTCATAAGGCTCCACATTAACTTTCCCATCTGCAATCTCAAGATATAACGCGCCTGCCCCTTCGCCTTCCACATTAAACTGAAACGCCGCATGCTCTTTGATCTTGCTTGCATCAGCCTCCTTAACAGCCTCCTTAAGCTCTGCTACTAATTCTTCATAGGTCATATAAATTCCTCCTTTAATAACTCTTATGCTTTCTGCTTCTCTACGCCGCACTTAGCGCAAATATCCGCAAGACAGCACCTGTCACAATAAGGC
>USJG01000051.1 GCA_900554925.1 uncultured Lachnospiraceae bacterium | reverse complement strand
GGGACATGGATGTCCCGAAAAGTCCGCTATGAGCCTGGATGGCGAATTGCGGATGATTGCGTCCGGTAAGACTCTCTTTCCCAGAACATTTAGAAAATCCATTTTTCGAAACTGACAGCGTGTAATTCCTTTTGGGCAATCTGCCAGGGCACTTTCTAAAAGCACCTTTTGACACCCGAATCTTATGAGGGATTAAAATGAACAGAAGAAAAAAAGTAATGATTTGCCTGATAGGGCTGGTAATGACAGCAATTGTTTCCATCTCCGGTTTCCGGATGGAGGCAAAAGCAGGCTTTGGGGATTTCAATGATTACGACTACGACAGCGGCAGTGACTGGGACAGTGATTATGACAGCAGCTGGGATTATGACTGGGATGACGATTATGATAACGACAGCAGTTGGGATTATGACTGGGATGATGATTCTGACAGCAGCGGCAGTTGGAGCTGGAGTTTTGAGGGAACTGGAATCCACAGTTCCAGACTCTGGTTTCTCCTTTTTAAACCATTTGGGCTGTATCTGGTAATCTTTGCTATTTTAATTTTAATGGTGAAAAGTAAAAGAAGAAGGAGATACGGGGAGAAGAGACGCGATGACCGCAATGTTCCAAGACAAAGAACAACTCTTCCGGACCGTACAGACGAGATCAGCAGGATTATTACTGAGAGGGATCCTTTATTTACAGCACCGGATTTTATCTCCTTTGCAAAACAGGTATATATGGATATTCAGAATGCGTGGGAGAAGCGTGACCTTGATCCTGTAAGGGGTGTGCTGCATCAGAATTTATATCAGCAGACCAACAGGCAGATCCAGGAAAAGATAGAAGAGGGCATTGTAAATCATCTGGAGAGAATCAGCATCAACACCGCGTATCTGACCTCCTACAGACGAGACAGGGAATATGAGTATCTGACAGTTTACCTGTCGGCAAGCATGATCGACTATCAGGTAAAGGAAGCTACCGGCCAGGTGATTTTAGGGGATAAGACCACCAGATGGAACTTATATTATAAAATGACTTTCATGCGTTCTGCCGATTCTAAAACCACAGGTGCCGCTGATAAGGACAGAGGACTTGTATGCCCTAACTGCGGAGCGCCTCTTAAAGGCACTTCCTTTGGCAAATGCGAATATTGCGATAGTATCGTGACAACAGGCATCTATGATTGGGTATTATCCGGCTTTGGCGTGGTAAAAAATGATACGGTAGATGAAGGTATAAAGATCAGTTGATTTCATGTTTGAAAGCCTTGCCAATTTAAAAATAATTGAGGATACTGAAAATCCCCAGCCTTTCGCTGTGGAATCCACAGTATCCTCTTATTTTTTCTATTTGGTCATGGGAATTCCAAGATGAACTCTGCGGTAAATCTTCCAGATAAGAACTGCGGGAAGAGAAAATAACAGAAACAAAGTGGAAGAAATACCTACGGCTCCTCCGACAATAGCAATAAGTAAAATACCGATATTCATTGTAAAACACCTCCAATTATTTTCATGCACATCTTAGCAGAAGATTTGCGGAAGATGAAGAAAAGGAAGAAATCCTTAACGACAGTTTAACGTTATCTTAACGAATTTTTAATGATGAAAGCCATAAGAAGAGATACTAACAGTTGCATAATAAGGGAAAAAAAATTATAATTAGCATAAGAAAAGGGGAATGCTAATGACAAAAACTGATTATGAAGAACGTATTAAGGAATTGGAATCCCAGTTCAGGCTGATGAAGGAACGTTATCAGATATTGGCTGAAACCACATCAGCATTACTTTTTGAGTATAAACCGGATGAGGATACAATGATTTTTATTTATAACTTTCCTGACAATAAGAGCAGGAAAGTGATTAAAAATTATCATGAGTACATGAAGGTCTCGCCGCTGGTGCATCCAGATCATCTGGTAAGCTTCCTTAACGTGCTGGACAAAGCATCTTTTGTGCCTATGCGAGGAGAAATGGAATATTTAAGTAAGGTTACAAGTGATGAATTTCAGTGGCATAGAACCTATTATTCCAGCATTGGAGATGCTCAGGGAAAGATACTCAGTGTACTTGGAAGGATTCACAATGTGCATCAGGATGCAACCGAACGTCAGGAAATGATTCACAAAGTAGAGACAGATTTCCTGACAGGATTATACAATAAAGGTGCAGCCACAGAAAAAATAACAAGATGGCTTAAGAATAATCCCACCACAGAAGCGCAGATGATCGTTTTGGATTTGGATAATTTCAAAGAAATTAATGATCATTATGGACATACTTTTGGAGATGAGATTTTAAAAGATGTAGCAAGGATTATTACGGAGTGTTTTTCTGATCATCATATTCTCTCCCGGTTTGGAGGAGATGAGTTTGTTATTTTTATGGCAGATGAATCTGCAATAAAAGCAGAATGCCAGATGGATGAGCTGATGCAGAAGCTGGGGAGAGAAATTACCGGAATGGAGCATTCTCTTATGTGCAGTGCTGGAATTACATCGAGAGTTTCCAGATACGATGGATTTGAGGATCTTTTTAATCGTGCTGATAATGCAATGTATATGGCAAAAAAAGCAGGAAAAAATCGTTATTTTGTAGACAGAAGCTAATTGTTTGCCGATAAGCAGCTTAAAAATAGCTGTTGCAGATGGCGGAAGGGAGATGGATATGGATTTTGAACAGGGGTTAGGAAAGCTTAAAGCGGCAGGTCAGGAGCATGTACTGAAATATTATGATGAACTTACGAAAGAACAGCAGGAGAGTCTGCTTTCACAGATTGAAGCCACCGACTTTTCAGTTTTATCTTCTCTTAAAAGTAATAAAAGAGGAGATGCCAGAGGTAAAATTACCCCATTGGCGGCCATGCAGCTTTCACAGATCAGTGAAAAGGAAGCAGAGTTTAATGAAATAGGACTTGAGGCTATCAGACAGGGAAAGGTAGGAGCAGTTCTGCTTGCCGGAGGCATGGGTACCAGGCTTGGCTCTGATGATCCTAAGGGTATGTATAATATTGGTATTACAAAGGAGGTATATATTTTCCAGCGCCTGATAGAGAACTTGATGGAGGTTGTAAAAAAGGCAGATGCCTGGGTACCTCTTTATATAATGACCAGCGACAAGAATCATGAGGCAACCGTAAAATTTTTAAAAGAACATGACTATTTTGGTTATAAGGAAGAATATGTTGCCTTTTTTATGCAGGAGATGGCGCCGGCCTGTGACCGAAGCGGGAAGGTTTATATGGAAGAAAAGTGGAAAATATCTACTTCTCCTAATGGAAACGGTGGGTGGTACAGCTCCATGTATAAATGGGGCGTTGCCCAGAAGGCAATGGCTGACGGCGTGGAATGGCTGAATGTTTTTGCGGTAGACAATGTATTGCAGAGAATTGCTGATCCATGCTTTGTGGGGGCGGTAATTGCAAATCAGTGCGCTGTTGGGGCCAAGGTTGTGCGCAAATGTGCTCCCGATGAAAAGATAGGTGTTATATGTCTGGAGGATGGCAGAGCTTCTATTGTTGAGTATTATGAGCTTACGGAAGAATTAATGAATGCCAGGGATGAAAATGGAGATCCCGCTTACTACTTTGGGGTTATTTTAAACTACCTGTTTAAAATAACTGATCTGGAAAAGATTCGTGAAAAAAACCTGCCGCTTCATATAGTGGAAAAGAAAATTCCTTATTTGAATGAGGAAGGGGAAAAGGTCAAACCGGAATCACCTAATGGATATAAATTCGAACAACTGGTGCTGGATATGATTCATGAATTGGATAGCTGTCTGCCATATGAAGTGGTGAGAAATAAGGAATTTGCACCTATTAAAAATGCAACAGGGATAGATTCGGTGGAGAGTGCAAGAAAGCTCTGTCAGGAAAATGGAATTGAACTGTAAGATCAGGGCTGGGATTATAAAACAGACAGGGAAAAAGGAGATAAGGAAATGGCGATATTAGTTACAGGCGGAGCTGGTTACATTGGCAGTCATACGGTGGTGGAATTACAAAATGCAGGTTATGATGTAGTGGTAGTGGATAATTTAAGTAATTCCAGTGAAAAAAGCTTGCAGAGAGTAGAAAAGATCACCGGTAAGCCGGTTACCTTTTATAAGGCCGATATACTGGATAGAGATGCTTTAAATGCAATTTTTGATAAAGAGAAAATTGAATCCTGTATTCATTTTGCCGGGTTAAAGGCAGTAGGCGAATCTGTACAGAAGCCATGGGAATATTATGAGAATAATATCGCAGGTACGTTGACATTGGTGGACGTTATGCGCAAGCGGGGAGTTAAGAATATCATCTTTTCTTCTTCCGCAACCGTTTATGGCGATCCGGCAGTGATTCCGATTACGGAAGAGTGCCCTAAAGGCCAGTGCACTAACCCTTATGGCTGGACCAAATCCATGCTTGAGCAGATACTTACAGATATGCAAAAAGCAGATCCTGAGTGGAATGTAATTCTGCTTCGTTACTTTAATCCCATCGGCGCCCACAAGAGTGGAACCATTGGCGAAAATCCTAATGGAATTCCTAATAACCTGATGCCTTATATTACACAGGTTGCAGTCGGGAAGCTTAAGGAGTTAGGCGTATTTGGAAATGATTATGACACTCCGGACGGAACAGGCGTCAGAGATTATATTCATGTGGTAGACCTGGCCCTGGGACACGTAAAAGCACTTAAGAAGATTGAGGAAAAAGCAGGACTTCGTATTTATAATCTGGGAACAGGTGTGGGATACAGCGTACTTGATATTGTCAGGAATTTTGAAGCCGCTACCGGAGTTAAGATTCCTTATGTGATTAAGGACAGACGGCCGGGTGACATTGCAGCCTGCTATTCCGATGCCTCTAAAGCAAAGAAGGAGCTTGGCTGGGAAGCCAGGTATGGCATCAGGGATATGTGTGCTGACTCCTGGAGATGGCAGAGTAATAATCCCAATGGATATGATGAATAAGATAGCAGAAATAAAACCAAAACCGGATGTGAAGGCTTTTTCAGTCTTTGCATCCGGTTTTGCTGATCATGCCTTTACATCCTGATGTTTTAACAGATATATGGCAGTTGTGCAGAATAACATCAGGTAAAACAAACTGCTCAGGGCAAATGCAGCACTGCTGCCTGAGAGCATATCCTCAGTTCTGTTAGCATTCATGCCAAGCATCATAAGGGAGTAAGGATAAAAAAGTCCATAGGCTGAGTTTGCGGCAAGAAGTCCTGTGATACTGCCAAGCACCGCAATGGCAATGGGAGCGGCAAAACTTCTGATCATCATAGAGATCAAAAGCTGCAGGGAAGCAATGACAATTCCGCCAAGCAATCCTCTAACGATATAGATAAGTGTCTGCATTGGAGGAAGTCCTGGAAGGTGAACCAATTTGCCGCTGATAATAAAAAGTATAAATACCCAAAACTGGGTAAAGACGGTAATTTTGATGATAGCTGATAATTTCCCCAGAAAAATATCTCTTGCAGGAACCGGTGCGGTTAGCAGCATATACCGGTTTTTATTTTGATTTTCCATTCTCCATAAATAACTGCAATAAATAGCAATTAAGGGAGCAAAGAAAAAATTTGAATAAAATAAGGTTTCCTGAGTCCATAGGGAAAACCATTCGGAGGATAACACTTCCAGATTGTTTAAGTAGTTTTGTGTACCCATAAACGCGGGAATAAGAGGAGTCAGTATAAAGGCAATCCAGATGAAGGAGTGTCTTATTTTTATTTGTTCACTTTTGATACAGGCAAGCAGCATGATCATACCTCCTTTTTCATAAACTGATCTTTTCCGATCAGATAAACTAAAATTCCAAAAATAATAAAGCCCAGGAAAATTTCCTTTGGAAAAGGGATAGTATAGAAGGTCGAAGTGCGGGTAGCTTCATCGTAAAACTGGTTAATGGTAGTACCGACACAGTAATATCCCCAGGGAAGAAAATAGCGTATGGGCAGATTAGGAAAAAACCAGGAAAAAAGCCCTATAAAGGTTCCGCCTACTCCGAAAAACAAAGGAAAAAGCTGATTCTGTGACAGGAGAGACAGGGACTGCTGAAGGATAACCAGAACCAGACTTACCGTAAAGGTAGAAAAGAAAAAAATACCCATATGCATAACCGGCATAGGCTGAGTTATCCTGTAATAGCAGCAAAGCAGTGGGATAAGTGCTGCCTGGGCAAGGGTAAAGAAAAGCAGGTACAGGGCGCTTACCAACAGTTTCATATGATAAATGCTGTGGCGGGGCTGCATGGTGCACAGCATTTTAAAGGTGCTGCCCTTAAGCTCAATGTCACATAGCCTGCTTTCGACACAGGCCAGAATCGTGGGCAGTACAATTGCATTGGTAAGAGGGATACATAAAAGAAGATAGTAATATCCCTGCTCTGCAATTTCTGCCTCGTCCATCTCTCCCATAGCCCAGAAAGTCCAAATAAATATGAATAATAAGGCCGCGGCATAAATAAGGCCAATGTGGCGGCGGCGTATTTTCTTTAATTCTGTCCACAATAAACGCATTATAAGCTCACCTGCTTTCCTGTAAGATTAAGGAAAATATCCTCCAACGACTTCTGATATTCTTCCACCCTTAAAATGCCGATACCTTCCTGCACTAAGGCGGAAATGATAAAGGCGGTTTTTTCGTCACTGATTTCAGGAAACATAAGATAATCCTCCACAGGCGAAACATCAAGCTTATTTTTGTTTAAGAGATATAGCGCCCGGTTATTATTGTCTGTTCTAAGACGTAGCTGCCTTCTGCTGAATTGGTGCAGATGAAGCAGGCTGTCCTGATAGATTAATTGTCCTTTGTTAATGATACCCACGTAATCTGCCATCTGATCTATTTCGCTTAAAATATGGCTGGAGACCATAACAGTCATTTGATACCTTTCAGGAAGAGAGCAGATCAAATCCCGCATTTCTGAAATTCCGGCAGGATCAAGTCCGTTAGTGGGTTCATCCAAAAGAAGAAGCTTTGGATGACCTAAAAGAGCGCCTGCAAGGCCGAGACGCTGTTTCATACCAAGAGAATAGTGGGCTGCCTTTTTGCTTTGCTGGTTTTCCATTCTGACAATGGATAGCACTTCGTTTATTTCCTTTTTGGGAATATTTTTTAATGTACAGATAATCTCCAGATTTTCCCGGCCTGTCAGATGTCCATAGTAGGGGGGAGATTCGATCAGGGAACCGGTTTGGCTTAAAACAGATAATCTGGCCTTTTCACTGATGGGTGCTTTCCCGGAGGAAATAAAGGGAGTACCCAGCATAGTGATGTGTCCCTGGGTAGGTTTGATCAGTCCCAGCAGCATTTTCATGGTGGTGCTTTTTCCTGCGCCGTTTGGGCCTAAGAATCCATAGATACAGTATTCAGGAACTGCTAAGTTCACCTGATTTACAACTGTTTTGGCGCCGCCGGCTTTTCCGTAGCTTTTGGTCAGCTTGTGGGTTTCAATAATAAATTTTTTCTGGCTCATATTTTTATCCTTTCCATATTTTTTAAAGATTCTTATGGTGTAAGTATACAGAGGTTCCCTTACGTGAAAATGAAAGCTGCCTTACGATTACCTTAAATTTTTGAGGGAATGATTGCAGAAAACCGGATTTGTATTACAATGAAATTTAAAGGAGCATATGTTTATGAAACACATTTTTGAGAGTACACTTTTAATAGTTGATGATAACAGACAGCTTCGCCAAATGGTGGAAGGAATTTTAAAAAGAGAGGGTTTTTTGAATATAGATATGGCTGCCTGTGTGAAGGAAGCGGAAGACTATTTTCTGCATAAGAAACCTGATCTTATTATATTGGATATCAATCTTCCTGATGGAGATGGATTTTCATTGATGCAGAAGATAAGAACTGTTTCGGATGTGCCGGTATTGTTTTTGTCTGCAAGGGATGAGGATGGCGACCGCCTTTTAGGTCTGGGACTTGGAGCTGATGATTATATGGTCAAGCCCTTTTTACCTAAGGAGTTAACGCTGCGCATCAGCGCTATTTTAAGAAGAACTTATTTTGCTAAAAAAGCGGAAGAAAAAGAGGAAAGAGAAGTGCTGCATTTGGGAAGGTGCAGAGTGGATTTTAAGAGCGGGACAGTACTGTGGATAGAAAATAATGAGGATATAGAAATAGCGCTGACAGCAAAAGAGCTTATGATCCTTAAAAAACTATGGGAAAACAGAGGAAATATCGTAACCTTTGATCAGTTATGCCAGGCCGTCTGGCAGGATAATTATTTTGGTTATGAAAATACGATCATGGTTCATATCAGGCGTCTTCGGGAAAAAATAGAAGAAAACCCCTCCAAACCAAAGTTCCTTTTAACGGTACGGGGACTAGGGTATAAGCTGGCAAGGCAGGGAGAAGAATAATGAAAAGTCTGTTGAAAATTTACGGGAAATATATTGGATTGACATGGGCAGTCGTGCTGATTCTTCTTATGACCAATATGGGTATTTTGGGATGGATATTGATGGATCAGGTCAAAAAGGATGAGTCTGTCTATTCCATAGGGATCAGTGGTCTGGAGTCCATAGCTTTTGAGGAAGGTACAGGGGAAGAACTGGCACTTACCTCCGGGGCCAAGGATTATCTGAGAGAGAGAGGGTATATCTTTTTGTTGGTGCTGAATGATGAGGGAGACCTGATTTATTCGTGGAACTTGCCGCAAGGCTTTAAGACCCACTATACTGCCAGTGAGATCGCGTCCTTTACCAGATGGTATTTAGACGATTATCCGGTTAAGGTTTGGAATACCGAAAAAGGACTTTTGGTAGCAGGCAGACAGAAGAATAGTACCTGGAAGCATATGATGGAATTTTCAGAGGACTTTATGAGACATATAGGAGAGTATTTCTTCCTTACATTGGAGATAAATTTTTTTATTATTTTAGGGGTAATAGCATTTTTAGGATACCGCTATTATAAATCCTTACGTCCTTTGACTGAAGGAATTGATGCTCTGTCTGCCAATCAGAGGATACATCTCCCTGAAAAAGGAGTTACCTCGCAGTTAGCAGTGCAGATCAATCATACTTCGGATATTCTTGAGAAACAGCGGGAGCTGCTGAATAAGAGGGACATGGCCAGGACAGAGTGGATCGCAGGAGTTTCCCATGATATCCGTACACCTCTTTCCATTATCATGGGATATGCAGACTGGCTGGAGCAAAAAGAAGATTTAAATGAAGAAGAAAGAAATAAGGCGGCAGTTATTAAAAATCAGAGCTTTAAAATCCGGCAATTAATCGAGGATTTAAATTTAACATCAAAACTGGAGTATCATATGCAGCCTTTAAGGATGGAAAATTTTTATCCGGCTGTTTTATTGCGCAGACTGGTTGCGGAAACGATAAATGAGGGATTGAAAGAGCAGTATGAGTTAAGTCTTGAGATTTATGGAGAATTGGAAGGTACTGTGCTTAACGGAGATGAAAAACTGATTGCCAGAGCAATTCAGAATCTGTTAAATAACAGTGTCCGCCATAATCCTGGGGGATGCAGGATTTTTGTTATGGGCATCAGGGAAGGAAACAACTGTATCTTACAGGTGAAGGATGATGGCTGCGGCATACCGAAAGAAGTGGTGGAAGCTCTTGAAAGAGAGAAGGCAGATCGGGAATCACAGGTGGAGCCTACCTCAGGGAAACTTCATATTATGGGGCTGAGAATTGTAAAGCAGATTGCACTGGCTCATAAAGGAGATTTTCAAATAAAAGAGGAAGGGCACAGCGCAGAACTGATCCTTCCTATATCATAATACCATGTGTACTTTTATAAAGTGCCATTAGGGTGCTATATCCTGTCAATTACACAAATCAGGATATAAGCTTAAGCTACGTACAAATACATAAAGATAAAGTGACAGATACTTCCTCCCATGACGAATAAATGAAAAATTTCATGGGAACCAAAAAATTCATGTCTGGCATTAAACAGAGGCAGCTTCAGGGCATAAATTACGCCGCCCACAGTATAAATGATGCCGCCAGCCAGAAGCCATCCGAAAGCGGCATGGGGCAGAAGGTTCCAAAGAGGCCCGAATACAGCCACGCATACCCAGCCCATGGCAATATAGATGACCGAGGAAAACCACTTAGGACAGGTGATCCAGAAGGCCTTTAAGGCCATCCCCAAAACAGCGATTCCCCACACTACGGCGAGTAAGGTGTAGCCAAGCTTTCCGCCCAATATAATCAGGCAGACCGGCGTGTAGGAACCGGCGATCAGCACAAAGATCATCATATGATCCAGCTTACGGAAAAGACGTAATGCCCTGCCCCTAATATTCAGAGAATGGTAAGTGGTGCTGGCGCCATAGAGCAAAATCATACTAATACAGAAGATGCTCAGAGCCACAAGGGTGTTAAGGCCGGATGAAAGGGCAGCCTTTGTTAATAAGGGAACGGCAGCAAAAACTGCCATCATCATACCAATAAAATGAGTAAGCGCGCTGCCGGGTTCACGTATGGTAATCTGCATAATTATAGCCTCCTGTTCTGATAAATATCGACATAAAACACTTTAATAATTCAAGATGTAGTTTTAAAAACCATGTTTAATATATTGAAATACTACTACGTATTGTCTCTAATGTCAAATGATTTATGCAAATTTAAAGAATCTAATAAAAATATTGTGTTTTGCAGCAGATATGTGCATAACACACCATGCCAAGGGGAAGGGAGACAGGATGAAAAAAATAATTCCATTCTTATTGTTATGTGTATTTTGTTTGATGTCCTGTGGGGAAAATACAGAAGTTAAAGACAGGACAGATGCCGCTATAGGTGAAAAAAATGCCGGAATTATACGGTATTATCGAGAGGAAAAGCTGGCCTATGAAAAAACAGGTGCACCCGTAGAACCGGAGGGCAGCTATGGTCGGTTGATGGACTATTATAAAATGACAAATGGAGAAATCTATTATCTTTATCAGGAGAATATGACGCCGGAACAGGAGAATAATTATTACAGGGTCAACGGTCCTAAAACAGATGTGGAATACCTAAATCACATTATCCGTTATGATGAGGAATCTTCTTTTGAAGAAATAAATCTGGAGATCGATCCCAATATTTTTTTGTGCAACATACAGGTTTCAGAGAATGGAACAATTCTCCTGTTTGACTGGAACAGGGCTTACGTGTATTTGCCCGGGGAAAAACAGTGTAAGGCGGATTTCCCTTCTGACCCAAGAGGAGGAACTATTTTTCAGGACAATACCCATCTGATCTGCCAGCCTGTGATGGACTCTGCTTATATGGTGTTTGATCTCCAGACAGGAGAAAAGACAGAAGATTACATTAGCAGGGAATTTCTCTGTGAAGGGGTGACAAATGGGGGAAGCTTTCTTGTCAGAAATCAGGAAACAGAACTTTTGGCGACGGGAAATGGGATATATGAAAAAGAAGGAGAGGAATGGATCCTGAAAGTTCCTTCTAAACAAACAAGTATGACTCTTGGCAGTTTCAGACCGGATGGACTGTGGAAGGAAGGAGAAGAGTATTTTATTACTGCCGGGGATTTTCTGTATCAGTATACATTGGCAGAAATAAATTCGGAGGATATGGTGGAGCTTAAGCTGTTTTCTGCGGCAGAGAGTGGGTTTTTAAAAAATGCAGTGCTTGAGTATCAGGCAGCCAATCCTAATGTAAATATTACTTATGAATTTGCGGGAAGTAAGGTCCCTGAAAACAGTCAGGAAATGGATGCATTGTACAAGCGTATAAATACAGAGATAGCATCTGGCCGGGCAGCGGACATTTACGTGTTTGATAAGCTGCCATGGAAGGAATATGCGCAGCAGGGATTCCTTTTGAATATTAATGAAACTGTGGACAATTTACTGGATACAGGTGAATATTTTGAAGGAGTACTGGAAGGGTATCAGGAAAAAGAAGGCACTTTTGTTATGCCATTGTTTTTTGAGGCGGACTGCATTGTATGCCGGAAAGAGATGACGCCTTATGTAGAAAGTCTTTCCGAACTGGCAAAATACCTTAAGGAGCATCCAGAAGAGCCCGGACTTGTTCCTTACAATTACAGAGGTAATATTAAGGATTTCTTTCTGCCCATGTTATATCATTTTTACGGAAATGAACTTTATCAGGAGGGAAAGGTGACAAGAGAAAAACTGGAAGCATTTCTTGATGAAGCTGGAATCCTTTATGACCGGCTGATGGAGGATAAAGTAACAGAGGTACCGCTTTATCTCCTGGATTATAAAAACCGTGATCTTATGGAAGAGGAATTTTGGCAGATGCTGGGATGCGGAAAAGGGAATGTATCATTGGCTGTTTTAGGGAGACTGGGAGTATGGATATTTCCACAGATTTCTCATTATGAAGGTTTTGAAATCCTCCCTACGGGGCAATTTCATTCCAGTATGCTGGCTGGGGTGCACAGCCAAACCGAATATCCGAAGGAGGCATGTGATTTTCTGGAGTTTCTGGCTTCTTATACAGGTACTTACAGTGAGAAAAACAGAGAAATCCAGGAGATACCAGTGAACAGTAAGACGATAGAGGCATGGGTTTTGTTTTATGAAACATATGGGGAAACCATGGGATATGATCAGGGATTTTACTACGAGGCTGCATATGGGGAAAGTTACCCCCTTTATTTTCCGATAAAAGAGGATAGTGTGTGGATAAAAGAGCTTTTAGATCAGGCCACTGTCCCCAGAGGCTATGCGGATTCTCTGACAGATTCAGTTTATGCTATCCTGGTACAGGGAATTGACGGTTATTTTGAAGGAGAAAAATCATTGGAAGATACCGTTAATGAATTATACAGCAAGATCAGCTTAAAGCAGAGTGAGGAGGAGTGACCAAGGTCAATCCTCCTCAATTACGTGAATTTCAAGAAAATCAAAATCAATAGGTTCAATAAAATTATCCTGAGTGAATCTGGCCTTGGCATGGCGTTTGAATTCTGCAACAGTGGCATCCAGCCAGATAGGCTTTCCCAGATCAAATTCATAGCAGATTTCATCCAGCGCCTGAAAGACCTTGTGGGTACGGGTATCTTCCCTGTCATTGCAGATTACAGTATCTTTCAATAAATGATTGTCTTTAAAAATTTTTCCCCACATCCTGAACATATGGCAGTTCTCCTGATAATAAGTAAAGTTTGCCTCATAAATAACTTATAAGCTTGTGCCCTTATCATAGCATAAGAAGAAATAAAAATCAGCAGCAAATTAAAAAACTTTGGTAAGACCATTTTATAT
>USJG01000050.1 GCA_900554925.1 uncultured Lachnospiraceae bacterium | reverse complement strand
ATCCTGAATATACTGGCAGGCCTGACAGGAATGATCTGCGACGGTGCAAAGCTTGGATGTGCCTGCAAGCTGTCAGTAGCGGTAGATGCGGCAGCAGATGCGTCTGACCTGGCACTGGCAGGAATCTGTATCCCTGGGGATAATGGGATTTTAGCAGAGTCGGCGGAGCAGGCAATCAGAAATATGGCTAAGGTATCCGTACAGGGAATGGCCCTGGCAGATAAAGTAATCGTAGGGATCATGCAGGAAAAAGACGAATGATAAAGGAGAGTTGAGAAAATGATGACAAGAAAAGAAAGGATTATGGCAGCGCTTTCACATGAAGAAGTAGACAGGATTCCCTTTGGTATGTGGTACCATCTTCCCCATGTAGATCAGGATGCGGTAGCCCTTGCGGAAACCCAGATACAGATGGCGGAGGATTATGATCTGGATTTTATTAAAATGATGCCTTTTGGAAATTATCAGGCGGCGGATTACGGCCTTAGCTGTACCTATTATTGCACGCCCACACAGGCTGTTTATGAACGGAAGTTTAAGATTGATAATGTGGAAGAATGGGGAGAATTAAAGGAACTGCCGGGATGCTATGGCAATCATGGCAAAACACTTCTGGCGGCTTCCCAGATTTCCAGACAGCAGAAGAAAAAAGGAATTGAAATTCCCTTTATTCAGACAATGTTCAGCCCTCTTACTATTGCCAGAAAACTGGCCGGAGACAGAGTGTTTAAGGATATGAGGGAGCATCCCGATCTGATGCATCATGCGCTGGAAGCAATTATGAAAACATCAGTTAATTTCGTAAAAGAAAATTTAAATGCCGGTGTGTCAGGCTTCTTTTTTGCAAGTCAGTGCTCTTCTTATGACCTGATGACAGAGGAAGAATACAGGGAGTTTGGGACGAAATATGATGTGCCTGTTTTAGAGGCGGCAAAGGAAGGAACTTATTTTAACGTTATACATATTCATGGGGAAAATACCATGTTTAAGCTCCTTTCTTCTTATCCTGTAAACTGTGTAAACTGGCATGACCGCTGGGTTTGGCCGAATTTGAAGGAAGCAGGGACTATTACGGACAAATGCTTAATGGGTGGAATCAATGAAACCTGGCTGAATAAAGCGACGCCTGCTGAAATTAAGAACCATATCAGAGAAGCGGTGGAGATGGCCGGAAGAAAAGGACTGATTCTTTCACCAGGCTGCTGCGCTTCCATGAATACGCCTGCTGCAAATTTCTATGCATGCAGGAATGCGGTCAGAGAACTTTAATGGCTGTTGGGGCTGCTGTTTTACAGATGAGAAATCAAATCTATAAAACAGCGGCCCTGTTTTTATGTCTGAATTTTATCACTGCCTGGCAGAAACATACCAATTGCAAACTCTCTTATTTTATTTTATAATGAATTTCAAAAGCATTGAACCAGCCAAACCACGTAAGGAGGATAATTAAATGATAGAAGTATTTGAAGGCGGCGCCTATCTGGTAAATGGAACAGAGGTAATTCCCGACGGGCCGGATGCCCTGTCTGCGGTGAAAGCAAAGACAGGCAGAAAGACCACGAAGGAGACCGCCAGGCAGCAGACCATCGCATATAATATTTTGAAAGAGCACAATACCTCAGATAACATGGATAAGCTGAAGATTAAGTTTGACAAGCTTACCTCCCATGATATTACCTTTGTAGGGATCATACAGACAGCCAGAGCGTCAGGACTTGAAAAATTTCCTGTTCCCTATGTGCTTACCAACTGCCACAACTCTCTGTGCGCGGTAGGAGGAACCATTAATGAGGATGACCATATGTTTGGCCTTAGCTGCGCCAAGAAATATGGCGGCGTCTACGTACCCCCTCATCAGGCGGTTATTCACCAGTTTGCAAGAGAAATGTTAGCTGGTGGCGGCAAGATGATCCTGGGTTCTGATTCTCATACCCGCTATGGTGCCCTTGGTACTATGGCAATGGGCGAGGGTGGTCCTGAACTGGTAAAGCAGCTGCTGAATCAGACTTATGATATTAATATGCCCGACGTGGTAGGCATATATCTTACCGGAGAGCCGGTTAAGGGAGTAGGCCCTCAGGATGTGGCACTGGCAATTATCGGGGAGGTGTTTGCCGGCGGCTATGTAAAGAATAAGGTTATGGAATTTGTAGGACCCGGCGTGTCTGCCTTAAGCGCTGATTTCAGAATCGGTATTGATGTTATGACTACCGAGACCACCTGTTTGTCTTCTATCTGGCAGACAGATGATACGATTAAGGAATTTTATGATATTCATGGAAGAAAAGAAGAGTATAAGGAATTAAATCCCGGAGAAGTTACCTATTATGACGGAATGATCACCATTGATCTTAGCAGGATCAAGCCTATGATCGCAATGCCTTTCCATCCCAGCAATACCTATACCATTGAAGACCTGAACGCAAATTTAATGGATATTCTGGATGATGTGGAAAAGAAAGCCGCCGTTTCCCTGGACGGAGCAGTGGACTTTACGCTTAAGAATAAAGTAAAGAATGGAAAGCTTCTGGTGGATCAGGGTATCATCGCAGGATGCGCCGGCGGCGGTTTTGAAAATATCTGCGCGGCAGCAGACATTATGAAGGGAACTTACATTGGCTCTGACGGATTTACCTTAAGCGTTTATCCGGCTTCCATGCCTGTTTACATGGAGCTTATAAAAAATGGCTGTGCGGCAGCTTTGCTTGAAACAGGCGCAGTTATGAAGACAGCCTTCTGCGGCCCCTGCTTTGGCGCGGGAGATACGCCTGCAAATAACGGATTCAGTATCCGCCATTCAACCAGAAACTTCCCTAACAGAGAAGGTTCCAAGCTGCAGAACGGTCAGATTTCCTCTGTGGCTCTTATGGATGCCCGTTCCATTGCTGCCACAGCAGCTAATAAAGGCGTGCTTACAGCAGCTACAGAATTTGACGGACCCATTAATAAATATCAGTATCATTTTGATGCAAATATCTATGCAAACAGAGTATTTGACTCTAAGGGAGTTGCCGATCCTTCCGTGGAAATCCAGTTTGGCCCTAACATCAAGGACTGGCCGGTAATGACAGAGCTTCCCGAAAATCTGGTTCTTCGTGTGGTATCAGAGATTCATGATCCGGTAACTACTACGGATGAACTGATACCCTCCGGTGAAACCTCATCCTATCGTTCTAATCCCTTAGGACTTGCGGAGTTTACCTTATCCCGTAAAGACCCTGCATATGTAGGATTGGCCAAGGATATACAAGTGGCACAGAAAGCTGTGATGGAAGGAAAGTGCCCGATAGAGGCTAAGCCCGAGCTAAAGGCGGTTATGGATGTGATCCATAAAACTTATCCTGAAGCAGGCGAAGGGAATATGGGATTTGGCTCTACTATTTTTGCAGTGAAGCCCGGCGACGGTTCCGCAAGAGAGCAGGCTGCCTCCTGCCAGAAGGTGCTTGGCGGATGGGCCAACATTGCCAATGAATACGCTACAAAGAGGTATCGTTCCAATCTGATCAACTGGGGAATGCTTCCCTTCCTTATCCCCGAAGGAGAGCTTCCTTTTAAGAACAGAGATTATCTGTTTTTCCCTGGTATCAGAAAGGCTGTAGAGGAAAAGGCTGAGGAAATAAAGGCGTATAAAGTAGGTGAAAATGAGCTTACAGAATTTACATTAAAGCTTGGAGAACTAACCGATGAAGAACGCCAGATCATCCTGAAGGGATGCCTCATTAATTACAACAGAGTTTAAGAATGGGAAATACCTTGCACCGTTCGTTTCAGTGGAACGGTGCAAGGTGTTTTTTGTATAACAGGCTTCGGGCATCAAAAGGTGCTTTTAGAAAGTGGCCTGGCAGATAGCATAAAAGGAATTGCACATTGTCAGCTTCGGAAAATGGATTTTCTAAATGTTCTTAAGGAAGTCTGTTTTATTGAACGCAACCATCCGCAATTCGCCATCCGGGCTCACAGCGGACTTTTCGGGACATCCATGTCCCGAAATTGCTGTTCTATTACAGACCATTAAGGAAATCTCATTTTCCTTTGCAATGACAGCTTAGCAATTCCTTTTATGCTATCTGCCGGGCCAGATTTATCAGGCACCTTTTGATGTTCGAAAAAATTTTTTAATTGAGCATAAAATTTGCCCATGTGCCCTGGTAATCACACAGATGTTCCTTCCAGTATAGTATCCTTTCAATATATTCCTGTTTTCGCAGGTCTACTGCGTCTTTGCAGTTTTCAATCCCATAGCTGTATATAATTGCAGTAAGGTCATATATTGGATAGCCTATTGCATGGCCGGCAGTGTGCACTACAGCACATGCCTGGCCTATGGAATGGCAAATTGCAATGTCTTCTTTATTTTCGATTTCTTTTGCAAATGCATGACAATCTAATATTTTTCGTTGTGCCAGACGCATTTTGATTTTTCCGGATGCCCAGTCTTTGGCTGCTGTTAGCGCTTCCTGTGGACGTTTCTCCTGTGGATACTTTTCTTCAAGTTTTGCAATGGATTCAGCTGCAAAATCAAATGCCCACAATGCCATAACGCGATGATTTTGAGCTTCAAACAGCATAATTAAATCCTGCATATATTCTGAGTTTTTAGAAAATAAAACCTGATTTTTCTTTTTGAGTCTTACAGCTGCTTCGTCTATCCAATTCATTTTTGTCCCTCCATTATTTTAGAATTTCAATTACTTTTTCTTTCGGTAATCTCTCGGTGAAAGGCCTGTTTTTTCCTTAAAGCATTTCCCGAAATGGCTGATTTGCCGAAATCCTACGCTGTCAGCGATAGTGCCTATTGGTTCGTCGGAGTTTTTCAACAATTCGGCTGCCTTAGAAAGCCTGTATTCTGTCAAATATCTGTAAGGGGTTGTCTCCATACTTGCCTTAAAACACCGCAAACATTCAGATTTGCTGACATTTGCACTCTCTGCAAGCCTGTCGAGAGAAATGTCTTCTCCGTAATGTTCACTTATATACCGCAAAAATTTTTGCATACGAGCGCTCATAGCGTTATCTGCATTTTTGTCTGATAATCGAATGTTTCGGCACACTTCAAGCCAAAGTGTTGAGAGCAGGCAAAGTACTTCATATGTGTAAAATTCTGTCTTTCTGTTTTCAAGGTCTGCAAGGCGGGAAAGAGTAGATAAAATAGATTTGCACCAATTCATTTCTTCCGGGAAGCAGCAGATCGGCAATTCATCTTTCCCGACAATGCGTTCAACAAAAACAGCCGCAGGGCTGCCGAAATAGAATTTCAGGAAGTAGTCGGGAAAAATAAAACTATTGTAGTGACAGGAAGGAGTCTTTCTATTAACAAGGTGTATTACATTTTTATTGATAAAAATACCGCTGCCCTTATCTACCTGCACCGATGTATCCAGTGTTTTAATCTCGATTCCGCCGTCAAGCACATAAATAAACTGTAAATCCTCGTGCCAATGCATAACCTGAAAACCGGGGTTCCTTGGATAACTCTGGTCGCCCCAAACATCAAGCACAAGATAGGGAAAATCTGAGTCCGCATTTAAATTTACGGAGTTTATATAGTCTTTTTGCGCATTTCTCATTTTAGTTTTCCTGTTTGGATATATTGTGATAATTCTGGATGATATTTTAATATTGTAACGTCTGAAATTATGATATTATTATATTAAGAACTAATTGCCAAGTCAAGACAAGAGGTGAAGCAAACGTGTATTTTCAATATGATGAAAGCGCAACCGAATATCTAAAGAAAAAAGACAAACGGCTTGGAGAAGTGATTAACAAAATCGGAAAGATTGAGCGTGAAGTTGACAGCGATTTGTTTTCTTCGGTTGTTCATCACATCATCGGTCAGCAGATTTCAACAAAAGCGCAGGCAACCATCTGGCAGAGAATGCAGGACCATCTTGGAGCGGTAAATGCCGATATCATTCTTGCTGCCGGAATTGAACGCTTACAGTCTTTGGGAATGACTTTCAAAAAAGCAGAGTATATCACGGATTTTGCTGTGAAAGTAAAAAACGGTACTTTTGATTTACAGGGGATTTGGAATAAATCGGACGATGAGGTAATAGCCCAATTGTCAGGACTAAAAGGGATTGGAATTTGGACTGCCGAGATGATACTGCTTTTTTGTATGCAGCGTCCAAACGTTTTCAGTTATGGGGATTTGGCAATTTTACGGGGAATGCGTATGGTATACCATCATAGGAAAATTGACCGCAGGCTGTTTGAGAAATACCGCAGAAGATTAAGCCCTTATTGCAGTGTGGCAAGCCTGTACTTTTGGGCGGTGGCAGGCGGTGCAATCCCGGAAATGAAAGATTATGCCCCAAAAAGGAGTGATGGGAAAAATGAGCGAACAAGAAAACCGCACCTATACAATGACTGACAGGGCGCAAGCACCTGCGGATTCCAATAAATATTGGGAGGTATAAACTTATGACCTATACATATCATTATGACTCGCCTCTGGGCGGTATCACACTCTCCAGTAACGGAACAGAGCTTACAGGGCTTTGGTTTGACGGGCAGAAATATTTTGGCGATACACTGGAAGAAAAATATGAGGAAAAACTATTGCCCATATTCGAGCAGTCCGTCCGTTGGCTGGATACTTACTTTAGCGGTAAAGCCCCTGATTTTACTCCGCCGCTGTATATGCAGACAACGCCGTTTCGCAAAAAGGTATGGGAAATTATGCTGACCATCCCCTTTGGAAAGACAATGACCTATGGCGAGATTGCAGAAAGAATAGCAAAGCAAAAAGGGCTTTCTAAGATGTCGGCACAGGCTGTTGGAGGCGCTGTCGGGCATAATTCCATTTCTCTTATCATTCCGTGTCATCGTGTTGTGGGTACAAATGGCAGTTTAACGGGATATGCAGGCGGCATTGAGAAAAAGGTGCAGTTACTCACACTGGAAAAGGCAGATATGTCCTCATTTTTCGTACCAAAGAAAGGAACAGCCTTATGACTTCATTAAATGCAGCAGTAATACAAAAATCCTTTACTAAGCAGGCAAAGAGCTTTGAAACAAAATCAATGAACTTTACAAGGGAAGAATATTTGAAACATATGGTTTCATGTGTCAATCCCCAAAGGCCGGATACCGTTTTGGAAGTAGCGGCGGGAACTGGTATCTGCGGGCGTTTCCTTGCTCCGTTTGTAAAAAATGTGACTTGCCTTGATATGACAACCGCTATGCTTGCGGTTGGAAAGGACGAAGCCCGGAAACAGGGGCTTTGCAACATGGACTTTGTTCAGGGTGACGCTGAGCAATTGCCGTTTCCGGATGGCAGCTTTGACATTGTAATTTCCCGCCTTGCTTTTCATCACTTTCCTGATCCGAAACGCTGTTTTGCAGAAATGGCAAGGGTTTTAAAAGCGGGCGGCAAACTGATTGTTATTGATATGGAGGCAGCCGAAAACCCCTTGCGTAATACGGAAGATGAAATAGAAACTCTGCGTGATCCCTCGCATATGCGTAATTTGAGCAGAGCGGAATTTACAGAAATGTTCCGGGATAATTACCTGACTCTCACAACAATAGATTGTACGGAAATTCCTGTTTCGTTGTCTGCCTGGCTGACTCTTACAAATACACCTGCGGAAATATCCGAAGATATATTGAAACGACTGACAGATGAAATAAAAGGTAATGGATCAACAGGCTTTAAACCTTATCAAAAAAATGGGGAAATCTATTTTAATCAGCGTTGGGTCATGATAATTGGGGAAAAGAACAACAATGGAAACTATCCATCAGGGACGCTGTAAAGACCCCGGCAGACAGGAAAAATACATTAATCAGGCAGGAGCGTGCAGAGAGCGCAAAGCTCTCAAAAGGGATGATCATAACAGTAGCAGCAACTATAATGCCTACAATGATGTGAAAAGCCACAGAATAATACTTGTCAAACAGAGAGTTTACAGCCTTAGATAAGAAAATAATAGTAATAAGTCCTCCTATCCCACCCGGTATCAGGACCTCCATTGACAGGCGGCCAATGCCCTCCACAAAAGGCGTATATAGACCTAAAGGCATCAGAAGAGTAGAAAAACTCATGCCCGGCGCGATAATGCTTAAGGCAAGGCAAAACCCGCAGAATAAATACCAGATGAAGCCGGGGGTAATTGTCAAAGAGGCGGCACGCAGGCAGATAAGCAGTACAAAGACAAAGGCAGAGGATAACAGTAAGAAAAGAAAATCCCTTCCGGACCGCCCGTGAAGTCCCGCCTCCCTCCACAGAGAAGGCATCATGCCTCCGATCAGTCCCACAAAAAGACAGACTGAAGGAGCCGGATATTTTTCCAGAACATAGGCCAGCAGATTGGCGATTCCCATAAATCCAATGGCATATCCCAAAATATAAGGAAATAATTTTGGAACGTGGGTTTTAAAATTGTGTAAGGGATTTGAAAGCAGTTCCATAAGCGGCTTGTAAATGCCGAAAATTACGCTGAGAACCCCACCGCTTATGCCTGGCAGCACAGCGCCCAGGCCAACCAAAGCACCCTGAAAAATCTGTAATAGGATTTTAAGACTTCTTATTTTCATGCCATATCTCCATTTCAAAATTCAGTTTTGCCAAGACAAATCTGTTCAACCTAATTTATGGCAAAAGAGGGTTGTTTCATTACACACAGATCAGTAAAATTTTTGACGCGCCTAAATTTATCAGACAATCGGCCGATAAATATATTGCAGATGCTTATGGCCAGAGCATCTACAGAATAATATCGTATTAGTCGCCACGGATGGTATACTTAAGGGAAACGGACGCCCCTTTTGTATATCGTTTTTGCTTTTATCGGGCATGGAGGGAAGAGTAAGGCAAGGGACTATAAAAAGGAGGAAGAATGCGAATTGATTCCAGTTTAGTAGGAATGGAGTCCGCCAGAAGCTACACTTCCATATCAGGAAGAGTAAGCAGGTTTACAATTACAACTGGCAGACAAAGCTTAGAGGATGGAACCGGAGCTTTGTTTGGAAATCTCTCTGACACTGATGTCAGGGAGGAAGGAACACAGACCCAGCAGGAGGAAAGCGCAGAAGATAAGCTGAAAAACGCGCTGGAAGAAATGAAGGCCAAAACAGGAAGCACCAGGATAGGAAGGCTTTACAGCGAAGATATTACAAGCGTGCATGAGCAGCTTATGGAGATCAGACAACAATGCCTGAATTATCTGATGCAGATATTTTTCCCGGAAAGAAGAAGCATTAGCTGGCTTAGCTCAGACCAGGCACAGGGGATGGAACAGATTACATCAACAGAAGGCAGCCTGACAGCTATGGTGGGAACGGGAACCAAAACCTTTACATATAGTACCCAGTACTATCATGCGGAAACAGAAAATACCAGTTTTTCCACACAGGGTACTGTAAAATGTGCTGATGGAAGGGAAATTAATTTCAATCTTAATCTTGAAATGAGCAGAAACTTCCAGGAATATTATGAGGAAAGTCTGAGCTATACGCAGGTTTCTCTGTGTGATCCGTTAGTAATCAATTTAAATGGAAATATAGCAGATCTTGCAGACCAGACCTTCTATTTTGATCTTGACGGAGACGGGCAGAAGGATGAAATCAACCGTCTGGCTGCGGGAAGCGGATTTCTTTCGCTGGATAAAAACGGAGATGGAATCATTAATGATGGCACAGAGCTTTTTGGGGCCCTGTCAGGGAATGGGTTTGCGGATCTGGCAGCCTATGACACAGACCACAATGGCTTCATAGATGAAGGAGATGAAATCTGGGATAAGCTGAAAATCTGGGTTATGGATGAAAATGGAAATCAGCAGCTGTATTCTCTGGCAGATAAGGGTGTTGGAGCTATCTGCCTTCAAAATAATGCAACCAACTTTGCCATCACCGATGATGAAAACCAGACGAAGGGTGTGATCCGCAGCACCGGTGTTTTCCTGTACGAAAACGGAAATGTTGGAACTGTGCAGCATGTGGATATGACACTGCATGAACAGAAGAATCAGGAAGATGCAAGGAAGAATCAAAGCAAATATGAGCAGTGGCTATATGATATGGCCATGTAACTAACGATAATATGTGATATAAATGGTATATGGAAAGGGCACCTTTCATAAAATAGTCTGGAGGTGTCCCATGAAAAAACTTAGAGTCTTTCAAACTGTCAAAAAGAAAAGGATCGTATCTGGATTTTCCCTGAAAAATCTGGGTACGGTTCTTTTGCTTTTGCTGATCATTCCCTATCTTATCACATTTTTGTTCGGCAACTTAAGGGAAGGAAGCGTGCAGGATACAATAGCTGCAATCAGTATGAGCGCTGAAGATACCCAGGGAAGTATCTTTGTGAGAAATGAGACGGAAATAGGAAACGAGAACATACCTCTTGAAATTTATGTTGCAGATAAACTGGCAAGAAGCATAGACAATGATTTTGAAATAGAAGCTTTAAAGGCACAGGCGGTTTTGATACGTTCAAGCCTGCTGGCAGCAGAAGAAGGCTGGCAAAGCAAAAAAGAAATTCCTGTAAAGGATGGGGAATACGGAAGTGTCCAGATACCGGAAGGTATCTGGCAGGCGGTGGCAGAGACGAAAGGGATATGTCTTATGTGGGAGAATAAACCGGTCAGCGGGGCATACTTTACTGTAAGCAATGGTGTTACAAGAAACGGGGAAGAATTGTCACTGACAGACTATCCTTATTTAAAAAGCAAAGCCTGTGACAGAGATTTTTTATCCGAAAATTATATCAGCTCCGTCAGCTATGAGGAAAGCGAATTTGAAAAAATCTGGCAACAGCTGCCGGGGATCACTCTGTCCCATGAGGAAAGCCAGAAAAAGGAAGAGATGATGGCGGAAACGGAACTTGGCAATTTTAAAATTTACAGAGACAGCGCAGATTATGTAGTTTATGTTGAGGCAGATGGAAAATATGCAGCCGGCGAGCAGTTCAGGAAAGCGTATTTGCTTTCATCAGCCAGCTTTCACATGGAAAAGGAAGGAACGCAGATCGTATTTAAAGTAAAAGGAGCCGGACATGGGCTTGGCATGAGCCAGTTTGCAGCAAATGAAATGGCCAGAGATGAGAAAGATTATGTGGAGATATTAAAATATTTTTTTGATGATGTAACAATTACAAAAATTGAATAAAGAAGGAAAAAGGGGCAAAACTAACCATAACAACAATTTACTTATGGAGAGGTATCGCAGGAAAGCCTGTGATGTGCAGGAAAGGAGATAAAAATGAGAAGAAGTAGAAGAAAAGGCCTTGCCAGGGAACGGTTGCTTATGGTTGCGTCATCATTATTAGTTTTAGCATCCTTAACCGCTACAGGAATTTGGCTGGGAAGAGATGGAAGTAATCAGGATGAAGGTTATGTGGTAGATTTAAGTTCCATTGAAAATAATACAGCGACAGGTTTGGCCGAAGAAAATGAAGTGACAATTGCAGAAAATGTGACCCAGGGAGCCTCCACAGATGATCTGGATTACGATCCCTATTTTCAGGAAACAAATTCACAGAAGGTAGAAAACCCCGATCAGTCGGAGAGCGAGAGTATGTCGGATATGGAAAATGAGGAAAGTACGCAGAGCAGTAAGAGCAGCCAGAGTAATATAAGTGAGGAAGAAAAGGTTTCAGAGGACACCGGCAATGAGGACACTCCGGCGTTGTCAACGGCTATGCAGCCGGCGCTTACCTTTGGCGATTCTGATACGCTTGTATGGCCGGTGGTAGGAAATATACTGATAAATTACAGTATGGATAAGACAGTTTACTTCCCTACATTGCAGCAGTATAAGTACAATCCCGCCGTAATTATTCAGGCCAACGAGGGCGATCTTATTACATCTGCGTCAGATGGAAAGGTAATTTCCGTGTTTACAGATCCCCAGATCGGCAATGGGATCACTATGGAATTGGGAGGCGGCTACGAGGCAACCTACGGACAGCTTAAAAATATTCTGGTATCAGAGGGAAGCTACGTGGCAGCGGGAGATGTGATTGCGGAGGTGTCAGCCCCTACCAAGTATTACAGTGTGGAGGGAACTAACGTTTATTTTAAGCTTACCAAGGATGGTGAGCCCGTTAATCCCTTAACAAAATTAAATTAAGCACAAAAGGGTAAAAAGTAAATGTTATATATCATTGGTGGCAAAATCCTGACCATGTCGGGAGATATTTGGGAAAAAGGTTATATATGCATTGAGAAGGGAAAAATAAAGGAATTGGGGCCTATGAAAAATGGAGCCCCATTTCCTTTGCCGGCCGGAGACAAGGTACAGATCATAAATGCCTCTCATTGTGTTGTGATGCCGGGTCTGATAGAGGCGCACTGCCATATGGGCATCACAGAGGAAAAAAAGGGTATGGAGGGAGATGACTGTAATGAAACAGTCAATCCCATTACCCCTTATCTGAGAGCCATTGATGCCATTAATCCTATGGACGCAGCCTTTGACGATGCGCTGCGCGCAGGGATCACCGGGGCAATGATCGGTCCGGGAAGCGCTAATGTGGTGGGCGGCAGTTTTGCATTTGTGAAAACTCACGGAAGAAGTATTGATAAACTGGTAATAAAAAGTCCGGCAGCTATGAAGGTGGCTTTTGGAGAAAATCCCAAGGTAAATTATGGGGACCAGGGAAAATCTCCTGCCACCCGTATGGCCATTGCCGCCATGCTAAGGGAGGAGCTCTTTAAGGCGTCCTTATATATGGAAAAAAAGAAAAAGGGACAGCTGAAAGAGCCGGATTTTCGCTATGAATGCTGGCTTCCGGTAATGAAGGGAAAGATCCCCTTAAAAGCCCATGTCCATCGGGCAGATGATATTCTGACGGCCATAAGGATTGCCAGGGAATTTCATTTGTCTATGACTCTGGATCATTGCAGTGAAGGCCATCTGATTGCCAGGGAAGTAAAGGAGTCCGGTTTTCCGGCAATTGTAGGCCCTGATCTTGCCAGCAGAAATAAGATCGAGGTTCAGAATATGGCCTTTAAGACAGTGGGAATTTTGAATAAGGCGGGGGTAAAAACTGCTATTACTACAGACCACCCAGTCAGTCTGATTCAGGCACTGCCGATCTGTGCAGGATTGGCAGTTAAGTCCGGAATGGAAGAAATGGAGGCGCTCAAATCAATAACCCTGTATCCGGCGCAAATCTGCGGCCTGGGAGAACGCATTGGAAGTCTTGAGAAAGGAAAGGATGCGGATATTGCAATTTTTGATGGAAATCCCCTGGAAGTAGCCACCAGGGTCATGTGTACGATCATTGACGGTAAAATTGCTTATGCCGATCAATCATTTTCTTTACCTGCCAGTGAAAAACAGGTATAATCGAGACGTGATCTTGCACTTTAGGAGGAAAAGGTTTGAGAAAGCAGACGGTCATGATTGCTCTTG